>NZ_AP025506.1:302988-605977 GCF_024347595.1 Vibrio pomeroyi
CCCGACCTACCAGTATCGTGTCGTCTATCTGGTTTAGAACCTCTGACCATCGCGAAAGAATCTCTGTTTGTAAACGTTGGTGAACGTACCAATGTTACTGGCTCTGCCCGTTTCAAGCGCTTGATCAAAGAAGAGCTTTACGATGAAGCCTTGAGTGTCGCTCGCGAACAAGTTGAAAATGGCGCTCAGATCATCGATATCAACATGGATGAAGGGATGCTGGACGCTGAAGCGTGCATGGTTAAATTCCTTAATCTATGTGCTTCTGAACCAGAGATTTCAAAAGTACCAGTAATGGTCGACTCTTCAAAATGGGAAGTTATCGAAGCTGGCCTTAAGTGTATTCAGGGTAAAGGTATCGTTAACTCGATCTCTCTGAAAGAAGGCAAAGAGAAGTTCGTAGAGCAAGCCAAGTTAGTTCGTCGTTATGGTGCAGCCGTCATCGTGATGGCTTTTGACGAAGTTGGTCAGGCTGATACTCGAGAACGCAAAGTAGAGATCTGTACTAATGCCTATAACATTCTTGTTGATGAAGTTGGCTTCCCACCTGAAGACATTATCTTTGACCCGAACATTTTCGCGGTTGCGACTGGCATCGATGAGCATAACAACTATGCGGTCGATTTCATCGAAGCTGTGGGAGATATCAAACGCGATCTCCCTCATGCGATGATCTCTGGTGGCGTGTCGAACGTGTCGTTCTCATTCCGTGGCAATAATTATGTTCGTGAAGCAATCCATGCAGTATTCCTATATCACTGTTTTAAGAATGGTATGGATATGGGCATCGTAAACGCTGGTCAGTTAGAAATTTATGATAACGTTCCAGAAGATCTGCGTGATGCTGTTGAAGATGTTGTATTGAACCGTCGTGATGATTCGACGGAACGCTTGCTTGATATGGCAACCGAGTACCTAGAGCGAGCAGTTGGTAAGGTTGAAGATAAATCAGCTTTAGAATGGCGAACTTGGCCTGTCGAGAAGCGCTTAGAGCACTCTTTGGTAAAAGGTATTACCGACTTTATTATTGAAGATACCGAAGAAGCTCGCGTCAATGCCTCTCGTCCTATTGAAGTGATTGAAGGTCCTCTAATGGACGGCATGAACGTTGTAGGTGACCTATTTGGTGAAGGTAAGATGTTCTTACCACAGGTAGTTAAGTCTGCACGTGTAATGAAGCAGGCTGTTGCCCATTTAGAGCCATTCATCAATGCGTCTAAAGAAGTGGGTGCGACTAACGGTAAGATTCTGTTAGCGACCGTTAAAGGCGATGTTCACGATATCGGCAAAAATATCGTTGGCGTGGTTCTGCAGTGTAACAACTACGAAATTATCGACTTAGGTGTGATGGTTTCTTGTGAAAAGATTCTTAAGGTCGCTAAAGAAGAGAACGTCGATATTATTGGCTTATCTGGTTTGATCACGCCATCTCTTGATGAAATGGTACACGTTGCTAAAGAGATGGAAAGACAAGGCTTTAAGCTTCCTCTATTGATTGGTGGCGCGACCACCTCTAAAGCGCACACCGCGGTGAAGATTGAACAAAACTATTCTGAGCCAGTAGTTTACGTAAATAATGCCTCACGTGCTGTAGGTGTTTGTACTTCTCTACTTTCTGATGAATTGAAACCCGCTTTCGTTGAGAAGTTGGATATCGATTATGATCGCGTTCGTGATCAACATAATCGTAAGAAGCCTCGCACTAAGCCTGTGACACTTGAAAAAGCTCGGGCTAATAAAGTGGCGATCGATTGGGATGCTTATACACCACCAGCACCAGCTAAGCCGGGAGTGCACATTTTCAATGACTTCGATGTGGCTACGTTACGTCACTACATCGACTGGACACCGTTCTTTATGACGTGGTCATTGGTTGGTAAGTACCCAGCTATTCTTGAGCATGAAGAAGTGGGCGAAGAAGCGAAACGTTTATTCAAAGACGCGAACGATCTGTTAGATCGTGTGGAGAAAGAGAAACTACTTGAAGCTCGAGGTATGTGTGCCATGTTCCCTGCCAACAGTGTCGGTGATGACATTGAAGTGTATACCGATGAATCTCGTACTGAGGTGTTAAAGGTTCTGCATAACCTTCGCCAACAGACAGAGAAACCAAAAGGCTTTAACTACTGTTTGTCTGATTACATCGCTCCAAAAGAAAGCGGTAAAGCGGACTGGATTGGTGGTTTTGCGGTAACTGGCGGTATTGGTGAACGTGAATTGGCTGATGAATACAAAGCGAATGGCGATGATTACAATGCCATCATGATCCAAGCGGTCGCTGATCGATTGGCTGAAGCGTTCGCGGAGTACCTGCATAAAGAAGTGAGAAAGGATATTTGGGGTTACTCGCCAGATGAAGACTTATCGAACGATGATTTGATTCGTGAGAAATACCAAGGCATTCGTCCTGCTCCAGGTTACCCTGCTTGCCCAGAGCATACCGAGAAAGGTACGTTGTGGGAGTTAATGGATGTCGAGAAAGCGATTGATATGTCATTAACGTCGAGCTATGCGATGTGGCCTGGTGCTTCTGTGTCTGGTATGTACTTTTCACACCCAGATGCTCGATACTTTGCTATTGCACAGATTCAACAGGATCAAGTGGATAGCTATGCCGATCGTAAAGGCTGGGATATGTTGGAAGCTGAGAAGTGGTTAGGTCCAAACATTAACTAGTTTGAATCTATGACGACCTTTGATTCGTAAAGTAAAAAAGAGAAAGGGTTGCTTAATAGCAACCCTTTTGTATTTGTGGTTTAGTTATCTATCTGTCGATGATAAAAGGGCTTTCTACTCAAATAATTCTTGGTGAAGTTTCTGAATCGCTAGCTTAGACACAGACTCATTCAGCAGGAAGCACAGGTTATGAGGGCTTGCTCCGTAACAAATCATTCGCAGGTTGAAGTCTTCTAGAGTGCCGAACACCTGCTTTGCATAGCCTTTGCTTTCGCTCATGTTGTTACCAATAAGAGCAACCAGGCACAGGTCATGCTCAATATCGACAGAACACAGTTCTTCAAGCTCAATACGCGCTGCTTCTGGTAATTCGGGAGCACCACCTGATGTGTCTGTTTGATCCAGTGTCAGTGAAACGCTGATCTCTGATGTGGTGATAAGATCGACGGAGATCTTATGTTTAGCAAGGATCTCAAACACTTTCGCAAGGAAACCGTAAGCATGGAACATATTAGCGCTTCGCAATGTAACCATGGTTTGATTGCAGCGTAGGGCAAGTGCTCTGAATAGAGGAGAGCTTTCTACTTGCTGGCGAATCCAAGTTCCACCTAATTCTGGTGCTTTTGAAGAACCGACAAATACTGGAATTTGATGGCGCAGTGCAGGAACGAGAGTCGATGGGTGTAAGATCTTCGCGCCAAAGTTTGCCATTTCCGATGCTTCACTGAAGCTGATCTCTGGGATAGGAGAAGCTTTAGGTGCAATACGTGGATCGGTAGTATAGATACCCGGAACATCAGTCCAGATCTCTAAGCCAATCGCTTGTACAGATTCTGCAATAAGCGCTGCTGAGTAATCGCTGCCACCGCGGCCTAAAGTCGTGGTGTTACCTTCGATATCAGCACCGATAAAGCCTTGGGTAACGACAACTTGTTGCTGGCACAGTGGAATCAATTTCTCTTTTGCCAAAGCAGCAATCTCTTCTAGCTGTGGTTCTGCTTTTCCGAAATCATCATTGGTGCGCATCACTTCTCTGATATCGAAACGAACCGCAGGTGTTCCGCGCTCGCGAAGGATTTGAGCAAGGATGTGTGTCGACATCAACTCGCCACATGCTACAAGGTGATCAGTCAGCTTAGTACTTGCTTGAAATGATGCGGCTTCAGCTGCGCTCGCAATGTCATCAAGAATGCTGTGAACTTCTTTTTCGATGCTGATTGGGTCAGCAAGTTGGTCAAGAATAGCATTGTGGATGTCAGTTAACTGCGTCATCAATTCTTGGCGGCGAGCTTTATCTTGAACTCCATTTGCGAGTTCCACTAGCAAGTTGGTCACGCCAGAACATGCACTGCTTACGACAAGTTTCGTATTTGAGTTGTTTTCAATAATGGCAGCACAACGGCTCATTGCTTCAAAGTTGGCAACACTTGTTCCACCAAACTTAGCGACATTAAAAGAACCAGCTACATTAGATGCACTCACGATATATCTCCCACGACTTCCTAAAATAAAATTACGGTTGGGTAATCCAACGTCCGATGTTTTTCGAAGAGAGTTTTAGAGCAAAAAGAGAGGAATTATTAGAATAGTAACCTCAGAAGCTCTTCACCATATAGAAATGGCGACAGTTGAAGGGATTCAGCCCGCTCAACCGATAATAAAGGTCCTGCATCCTTTTATTATCTCGGCACTGCTCCCCATAAATGTTTTGTATTGGAAATGCGGTTCCACAAAACATCTGCCTGGGCAGTGCTCCTCTTCTGCTAGATAGCCGTTTCATTGAACGTTTTTGTGGTAGCAATGTCAATCCGTAACTTGAGATAATTGAAAAATAATTTTAACAATTATGTGACAGTGGTTTGACCTCAATACTTATGGCTAATTGCTGAGGTAATCAATTTGCTTTAGGGTGGATTGTTCACAACATTAACGTAAGGGATGTACATGTCTAATTTAACACTCACGACTGCTATCGATAGCTTTTATCCACCACACCGAACGTTAATGGGACCTGGTCCTTCTGATATCTCACCTCAAGTACTGCAGGCTCTAAGCCGTCCGACAATTGGTCATCTAGATCCGCTGTTTATTGCGATGATGGATGAGCTTAAACAGCTTCTTAAATATGCTTTCCAAACGGAGAATGAATTTACGATTGCCGTTTCTGCGCCGGGTAGCGCAGGTATGGAAACTTGTTTTGTTAATCTGATTGAGCCTGGTGAAAAGGTCATTGTTTGTCGTAACGGTGTTTTCGGTGAGCGTATGCGCGAGAATGTTGTTCGCTGCGGTGGTGAAGCCATCCTTGTTGATGACGAGTGGGGCAAGCCTGTTTCTGTCGACAAAGTAGAAAAAGCATTATCTGAAAACCCTGATGCTGTTGCCGTTGCATTTGTGCATGCAGAGACATCAACTGGAGCACTATCGGATGCTCAAGCTATCTCGGCTATTGCTCGTCAGCTTGATGCGTTAACGATTGTCGATGCGGTGACATCATTAGGTGGTGTGCCATTGCTGGTTGATGAATGGCAGCTTGATGCGGTTTATTCTGGTAGCCAGAAATGTCTATCTTGTGTGCCAGGTTTATCTCCAGTGACTTTCTCTCAGCGTGCGGTTGAGAAAATGAAGGCGCGTCAATCACCAGTGCAAAGTTGGTTCCTAGACCAGAGCTTGGTATTAGGTTATTGGAGTGGCGAAGGTAAGCGTAGCTATCATCATACTGCACCTGTAAACAGTCTTTATGCGCTGCATGAGTCTCTTGTGCTACTAAAAAATGAAGGCCTAGATAATGCCTGGTCTCGCCATCACTCAATGCATCAAGAGTTGAAAGAGGGCGTCGAAGCTTTAGGGCTGAAGTTTGTGGTTGATGAAGATAGCCGCTTACCACAACTTAACGCACTTTATTTCCCTGAAGGGATTGATGAAGCAAAAATCAGAACTCAGCTTTTAGAAGAGTATAACCTTGAGATTGGTGCCGGACTTGGTTCTCTAGCGGGCAAAGCGTGGCGTATCGGCCTAATGGGCTACGGTGCTCGTAAAGAGAATGTCGCGCTGTGCTTAAAAGCGCTAAAAGATGTTTTGAAATAGCTGCAATAAACTGAAATTAAAAATAAAAGCGCACGAGAGATCGTGCGCTTTTTTGTATCTACCCCAAGCTCCTACTGCCTACTAAGTGAAGCTTGCGTTGCGAATTCTTAACATTATTCTGCAGACGAAACGTTATCTTCTACCTGTGATACTTTCTTATACTGAACCTTTGAAAAGTCTCTGTTAGGGAATAAAAAGTTCGCTTCGCTACGAATTTGCTCTGCCTTACTTTCTTCACCTAGGCCTTGATACGCCAGAATCAGATTGCTGTAGAAAGCTGGTCTTGGTTTGCTCTTTATGATCTCCAGTGACCAATCGATGTAAGGCTGTATAAGGCTCGGGTCGGCTTTATACAGACCAATATTAAGGTAAGTGCTGTAGATGTCCCAGTCGTAGCGATCTTTCCAAACTACTGGGTTAGTTACTTGTTTGAGAATATCTGGGTTTTTAGGTGTAGATCGCTCGAATTTAGTCAGTACATAGTTAGTGTGTAGCGCGCTCAACATATAGAAGCTCACTAGGATTGGTAATACCAAACTGTTCACTCTGAATAGTGTTTTGCTGATGATACTGAACGGCTGCTGATAGTGACGTGAGGCACGCTGATCCACCCAGTAAATCAGAATGATGAAGGTTATCCAATGAATCGCCGAATGATAAAACGGATACTCCAGTTGAGAGTGCAAGAGTATCGGTATAAACAGCGCAAGTAATGCCAGGCGTGTGCCTTTTGCTGAACTTGCTATACGAGACATTACTAACACCGCGGCAATCAAGATTCCTATGATTGGTATTATGCCACCTTCAACACCCCAAAAAAGAAACTCATTGTGCGGGTGATCCATAGAGGGAAGCCCCGGATGATAATTTGAGTTCAGTTGATGCTGGCGAGCCGTATATAGTGTGTATTCAGATTCGAACTTTCCGTAGCCATAACCGGTAAATGGCTTTTCGATCATCATGTCTAATGCTTGTGGAAAGGTGTAAGCGCGCGGGCTTTCTAAGTTCGCTTTCTTGCTAGCGATACTATCTGTAGCGCTGAGGTTGATTACCGTAAACGCAACCACGATACCGACAGCAACGGATGCACACCATCCGTAGAAGCGTTTTTTGGTCGAGAACTTGTAAAGGTAAGGCAGAATACACACGAACCCAATGAGTGCTGCTAACCAACCTGTGCGTGATGCGATGATGATCAGCAGTGGTACCGTTAACGTTGGTGTCAGGTAGAGTAAAAATGATTCGCTAATTTTATGGTTGTACTTGGCTGGCTGCCTCGCTAATAGGTAAGCAGAAAGGACAAAACCCGTCGCTAAAAAACTAGCCATCACATTTGGTTGTTGGAAGATTCCATAAGGACGATTAGCTTCAGTGTTGTAACCAAATAGGTTACCAGGCTCCAGCAAAAAATATTGCACATAGCCAAACAATGCTTGTATGACGACAGCAAGTACGATGAACCACAGCATGCGCTGTTTATGTTTATTACTGAATTTGAATTGTTGAAGAACCACGAATAAGGCAAAGCCAGCCCATAACCCAAGTAATCGACCTGAAGCTCCTTCCGGCGAAGCATTGCTGTATAGAATCGGCAATGTGAGTATCACGCAGCTTATCAGCAAGCCTATGGTTAACTTGGAATACTTGAGTACTCGATTGGTCGCGAGTTGATAAAAGCCGATGGCTAAGGTGAAGCTCAGTGCTAACCAAGTGGTAGGGTTAAAGGATAGAGCAAGGCCTGAGCCCCCTGGATTAGGCATGAAGAAATGCATGGCGAGCAAGAACACAACAGCTAATGAAGCGAGGAATGCTTTGTTGAGTGGTAACTGAGTGACCTGATTTTCTAGCTGGGTACCGCTAGTATGTATTGTTGCCATAAATCCCTAACCTTATAAAAACAGAGCTTGTTCCTTTTGAAACAAGCTCTGTTACTTTAACATTTTTCTGTCTGCTCGCAGGGCGCTATTTTACACCTAGTTCAAATTTAACATAGGCTTAAGGAAGCGAGCGGTGTACGAACCTTCGACTAACGCCACATCTTCAGGTGTACCCTCTGCAACAATCTCACCACCGCCTTGTCCGCCTTCTGGGCCTAAATCTAAGATCCAGTCAGCTGTTTTTACGACATCTAGATTGTGCTCAATTACTACAACCGTATTACCGTGATCACGCAGTCGATGCAGTACCGTTAATAGCTGCTGGATATCGTGGAAATGAAGACCTGTTGTGGGCTCATCGAGAATGTATAAGGTTTTGCCTGTATCTCGTTTAGACAGCTCGCGAGCCAATTTAACACGTTGTGCTTCACCGCCAGATAAGGTGGTTGCCGCTTGGCCTAAGCGAATGTACGAAAGACCCACATCCATAAGCGTTTGCAGTTTACGTGCAATCACTGGAACTGGATTAAAGAACTCACGAGCATCTTCAACAGTCATCTCAAGAACTTCGTCGATGGTTTTACCCTTGTAGCGAACTTCTAGTGTTTCACGGTTGTAGCGCTTTCCTTTACACACATCACACGGAACATACACATCAGGTAAGAAGTGCATTTCTACCTTGATAACGCCATCGCCCTGACACGCTTCACAGCGCCCGCCACGTACGTTAAAGCTGAATCTTCCTGCTTTGTAACCACGTGAACGTGACTCTTGTGTGCCAGCAAAAAGTTCACGAATAGGAGTGAAGATACCAGTATAGGTCGCAGGGTTTGATCTTGGTGTGCGTCCTATTGGGCTTTGATCAATATCGATTACCTTATCGAAATGCTCTAACCCTTTAATCTTTTTATGTTTTGCCGGTACTGCTGTGGTTGCGCCATTAAGTTGAGTGTGAGCAACTTTGAAGAAGGTGTCGTTAATTAATGTCGATTTACCTGAACCCGATACACCCGTAATACAGCTAAATAATCCAACTGGAATAGTTGCCGTGACATTCTTTAGGTTGTTACCTGTCGCTCCAACGATCTCTACGACTTTCTTCTTGTCGATTGGTGTTCGTTGTTTTGGTACTTCAATTTCTTTCACACCACTCAGATATTGGCCGGTTAAAGAGTTCGGGTTGTCGATGATGTCTTGCATGGTGCCTTCTGCGACTACGTGACCACCGTGAACACCAGCGCCAGGGCCAATATCGATGACATGGTCTGCACAGCGAATAGCATCTTCATCATGTTCTACAACAAGTACCGTATTGCCTAGGTCTCTCAAGTGTACCAAGGTTTGCAGTAGACGCTCATTATCACGCTGGTGGAGGCCAATTGATGGCTCATCTAGTACGTACATGACACCCACTAAGCCCGCACCGATCTGACTCGCCAAACGAATTCGTTGTGCCTCACCACCTGATAGAGTTTCAGCACTGCGTGATAGGTTAAGGTAGTTCAAACCAACGTTAACCAAGAAATGTAGGCGGTCATTGATCTCTTTCATCACTTTATCAGCGATCTGCCCACGTTGGCCGTCTAACTTCAACTCTTGGAAAAATTGTAGTGCATCAGCAATACTAAGCTCAACGATTTCAGGCAGTGTTGTATCGCCGATAAATACATTTCGAGCTTCTAGTCTCAGACGAGTACCATCACAGTTAGAGCATGACTTCGTAGAGATGTATTTAGCAAGATCCTCTCGAACTGAGCTTGATTCCGTATCACGGTAGCGACGCTCTAGTGTATTTAAAATACCTTCAAACGGGTGACGCTTAACGCGGATATCGCCACGGTCATTGATGTATTTGAATTCAACCTCAGTGCGGCCAGAACCTTTGAGAATGATCTCTTGAGTCTTCTTTGGTAGAGAGTTAAACGGCGCAAACAGATCGAAACCATAATGCTCTGACAGTGATGTTAGCATCTGAAAATAGTAGTAGTTCTTTTGATCCCAGCCTTTAATCGCACCTTCGGCGATGCTTAGGTTTTCATCCAAAATCACTCGGCTCGGGTCAAAATATTGTTGAACACCAAGTCCATCACACGTACCACATGCGCCTGCTGGGTTGTTGAATGAGAACAAGCGAGGCTCAAGTTCTTGCATGCTGTAACCACACTTTGGACAAGCGAAGTTTGCTGAGAACACGATCTCTTCTTGGTCTGTTTCGTCCATCCAACCGACGACTGCAATACCGCCAGATAGCTCCAGTGTTGTTTCAAACGATTCAGCGAGTCGTTGCTGTAGATTAGGGCGCACCTTAAATCGATCAACTACTACTTCAATGGTGTGTTTCTTGTGCAGTTCAAGTGCTGGAGGATCGGATAGGTCACAGGTCTCACCATCAATACGTGCACGAATAAAGCCTTGAGCCGCTAAGTTTTCTAGTGTCTTTACGTGTTCGCCCTTACGCTCTTTAACGATCGGCGCAAGTAACATCATCTTTGAGCCTGCAGGTAACTCAAGTACCTTGTCCACCATTTGACTGATGGTTTGCGCAGCTAGGGGGATGTTGTGATCCGGACAGCGAGGTTCACCCGCTCGAGCGTAAAGTAGTCTCAGGTAATCATAGACTTCGGTAATGGTACCTACGGTTGAGCGAGGGTTATGAGACGTCGATTTTTGCTCTATCGAGATAGCCGGAGATAAACCTTCGATGTGGTCTACATCGGGTTTTTCCATAAGAGATAGAAATTGGCGAGCGTAGGCAGACAAAGACTCAACATAGCGACGTTGCCCTTCTGCGTAGAGAGTATCAAACGCAAGTGACGACTTTCCTGAACCGGATAACCCTGTGATAACCGTGAGTTTATCGCGGGGAATTGTAAGGTTAACGTCTTTGAGGTTATGCGTACGAGCGCCTCTAATTTCTATTTTATCCATCTCAACAGACCATGTAATTTTAAGTGGCTAAAGTATTACATAGAGTGAGATTTGTGCAAAGTTTTACTGGATAAAAAAACAGTAAACAAAAAAGGGCGACTCAAAGAGCCACCCTTTTAAAATTCGAAACGTTACTTCTTATAGAGCCGTTATGCTTCTTTTTGCGTTGAATGTTTGCCTAGCTCAACTTGCTTTTGGTCTTTCTTGTATAGGTTTTCAAAGCAGTAGTTTGTTGCTTCGATGTAGCCTTCAACACTACCGCAATCAAAACGTTGGCCTTTAAATTTGTAAGCCAATACACAGCCCGCTTTCGCTTGTTTAAGCAATGCATCAGTAATTTGGATCTCGCCGCCTTTACCTGGTTCAGTCTGTTCGATCAGCTCGAAGATATCTGGAGTCAGAATATAACGACCAATGATTGCTAGGTTGCTTGGCGCTGTACCTTGTTCAGGTTTCTCGACCATGTCATCGACACGGAAAAGATCGTCTTTGATCATCTCGCCAGAGATAACACCGTATTTATGTGTCTCTTCTTCTGGTACTTCTTGAACTGCAACGATAGAACAGCGGAACTGCTTGTACAGTGCAACCATTTGAGCCAGCACGCCTTGTTGCTCGTTCACACAAAGGTCATCGGCAAGCACAACTGCGAACGGCTCATCACCAACTAGTTCACGACCCGTTAGGATAGCGTGACCTAGACCTTTCATCTCGCGTTGGCGGATGTAAGTGAAGTTTGCTGCTTCAATCGTTTCACGGATATTTACTAGAAGGTCTTCTTTATTGGTGCCGCTGATCTGGTGCTCAAGCTCGTAGTTCTTATCGAAGTGATCCATGATTGAGTGCTTACCGCGGCCAGTAACAATACACATGCCGTCCATGCCAGCTTCGATTGCTTCTTCTACGCCATATTCAATAAGAGGTTTGTTTACAACAGGCATCATTTCTTTTGGCATTGACTTAGTTGCTGGTAAAAAACGTGTACCGTAGCCAGCTGCCGGGAAAAGGCACTTTTTGATCATGATAAGACCCTTTATCTATAATAATTATTGATTCAACCTGAGTGGTTGATATTTCTGAGGGCAACTCTAGCATAAGTTATGTCGAAAATTCAGCAACAATACCTATGGTTTATTAGAGCTTCCCTCAAAATTATCGTCAGTTTAAGAAGCGGATCAATTATGCAAGTAGGTTCTGGTTAGCCCAGGCGATGGCTTGGACTCTATTTTTAACCGCTAACTTACGGAATATTTGATAGAGGTGGGACTTAACCGTGAACTCACTAATAAACAAGTCATCGGCGATTTGTGTGTTGGATGAGCCGGATTGAAGGCAACGAATAACCTGAATCTCTCGAATGGTTAAGTCGACATTGGTTGGTGTTGTGTTGGTATTGACCATATTACGGTAGTAAAACAGCAGTTGATTGGTCACTTTTCTTGGTAGCCAGTTATCACCATCAATCACTTCTTGAAGACCATGGGCAATCTTGTCCTTTTTATCGGTGTTATAAAAGAGACCTTTCAGCACTCCATAAGTTAGAAGCTCCGAAGTCGGCAGTTGCTGTGGAACATTGAATAAGATGATCTCATGGTTTTTCCACATCACGGTCAGGTTGGGACAGATAATAAGTAGTTGTGGTACCTCCTTATAGTCGACAAGTAGGATGCGGTTACTCTGCTTTCTGTCGACTAACATTAAGTCGTCCGGAGTCATTTTGTAGAGAATGATGGATAAGTGCTTTTCTATCCCTTTTACATGTAGGTAAGTGTCACTCGGGTCTATGCACAGAAAGTGTAAAGTGCGAGCGTATCGAGATTTTCTCATTGAAGCTCCGTGTTTAAGTTGGGTGAGATTTCACGTTGTCATGCACGCTTTGGCTTCTCTAGTGCAATAGTAGTGACTTGCGTTGAATATCAATTCCCAAAGTAAATGAGTGGTTTGTAAGTGGAGAAAAAAGCAACATCGCTCTGAATATCATGATTTGTTACGTTTTTATTCTTTGTAGTGAGGAGAGAATAGGAATGCGATTTATCACTGTAGAAAAGCATGCTATTCTTGTGCGCTAAAATTTTCTGAGACTATGAATTTAGACGGAGCAAATCATGGCTAGCCGTGGAGTTAACAAAGTTATATTAGTGGGTAACCTAGGTAATGACCCAGAAATTCGTTACATGCCTAATGGCGGCGCGGTAGCGAACATTACCATTGCAACGTCAGAGTCATGGCGTGATAAAGCAACTGGCGAACAGCGTGAAAAAACAGAATGGCACCGTGTTGCTCTGTTTGGCAAGTTAGCTGAAGTTGCTGGTGAGTACCTACGTAAAGGTTCTCAAGTTTACATTGAAGGTCAACTTCAAACTCGTAAATGGCAAGATCAAAGCGGTCAAGATCGCTACACAACTGAAGTGGTTGTTCAAGGCTTCAACGGTGTAATGCAAATGCTTGGCGGCCGTGCTCAAGGCGGTGCTCCTGCTCAAGGTGGTATGGGTAACAACCAACAGCAAGGCGGTTGGGGTCAACCACAACAGCCACAACAACAGCAACAATACAGTGCTCCTGCTCAACAGCAGAAAGCACCTCAACAACAAGCTCCTCAGCAGGCTCAACCTCAATATAATGAGCCACCGATGGATTTTGATGATGACATCCCATTTTAAGCCCTGTTTTTAATATATTATAAAGACAGTATTAAATTGGAAAAAGCCGCGTTTATCGCGGCTTTTTGTTACCTAGAATTCTTAACGCTTTATTTACAACGTCAATTTATAGTATAAGTAGCAATACGGTATAATGTGAGTTGAAAAGGATTTCGTTATTCATGAGATATACCCCCACGCTAAAATTGAGCACCCGATTGGTCGCATTTGTCACAGTGATAGTTATCAGTGCGATGTTCATTCTTTTTATCGGTGGCACCCTTTCGTTCAAGCGCATCGGGCAGGAATATTTAGACCATTATTTGGTGGGAATAGTCGACGTCGTAGATAAAGAGATGGAAGATCCAGATGCTGCGTACTCAATGCAGCGTTGGATGCCTAAGATGTTGCAGGCCAGCAATATCGTTGAGATGAAACTCTCAAATAAGACGGGTATTGTTTACCGCTTCAAAGATACTTCTCCACAAATTGATCCGAATCGCCTCTATGAGAAAAGCTTCACGTTAGAGCGCAATGAAGGTTACCAAATCGAATTCAAAGCATTGCCTCCTTATATTGGTTACAACTACTCAATAGAAGCGATGTGGTCGATTACTTTAGCGGTTGCTTTGATCATTTTCTGTTTGGCTCGTGGTGTTCGATGGTTGAAAGAGCAGTTAATGGGCTCTGAAATGTTGGAAGAGCGCGGAAGGATGATCCTTGCAGGACAAGTTGAAGCGCATGCCAAAGGCGATGAGCGAGAGTGGCCCTTTACGGCAAGTGAAGCACTCGATGTGTTGATTGAAGAGCTGAAAGATGCACGCCAAGAGCGTAGCCGTTTCGATACCTTTATACGCACTCATACTTTTTTAGATAAACTTACTGGCACAGCCAACCGAGTGCTATTTGATAACAAGCTTGAATCGGCATTGCATGAAAGTGGTGCTCGTGGTGGTGTGTTGTTAATACGTATCGATGAGTGGGAACAAGTTCGTGATACCAATGATAAGCAAGTGACCGACGGCTTTATTATTGAGGTTGGTGAAGTCTTATCGAATATTGTTCAGCGCTACCCTGATGTTATTTTCTCTCGTTATTATGAGGCCGACTTTGCGGTATTTATTCCACACCAAGGAGCAAAAGATATTGCGACCTTGGCAGCTCAATGTTTAAGGCAGTTAGATAAGCTAACTCCTCCGGAGCCATTAGAGTCGGATAATTGGTGTCATATCGGCGTGACCATGTATACCGAGGGTGAGCGTCATAGCCAGATTATGGATGAGACGGAAACCGCATTAAAAAGTGCTCAGTTGGAACGCATTAATAACTGGAGCCGTTACCCTAAACAGAATAAAAATGAGCTTGATAGAGGCAGCGTCCGTTGGAGAACATTACTCGATAAAGCCCTGCTTCCTGAAAATTTGGTAATCTTTGCTCAGCGGTGTTACCTTATGCCGGAATCTGGTCAAGCTAATGAATTACATAGAGAAATATTCACTAGGATTCAGGACCCTGACAAGGGTTTATTGAAATCGTCTCGATTTATGCCTGCGGTAGAGCAAGTGGGTTATCAAGCTCAAATGGACCAATCCGTGTTGAAGGTTTTGTTGAAATCTTTGAAAGAATCAACTCAATCGATTAACTACTCGGTGAACCTGAATGTCACTCCGTTTGCGAGTAAACAGCATTTTAAGTGGTTTAGGAGTGAGTTATTACAGCTCTCAGCTCAGCATCGCTCTCAGCTGGCTTTTGAATTTCCAGAAGGTCACCTTATTGCTCATCTTGATTATATGAGACCGGTGGCAAAGATGCTGCGAGGATTAGGGTGTAAAGTCATTGTTGGTCAAGCTGGGCGAACCATAGTTAGCACGCACTACATAAAGGATTTGAAGGTTAATTATATTAAGCTTCACCGGAGCTTAATTAAGAAAATCGATCAAAGACATG
Organism: Vibrio pomeroyi; assembly: GCF_024347595.1. Lineage (NCBI taxonomy): Bacteria > Pseudomonadati > Pseudomonadota > Gammaproteobacteria > Vibrionales > Vibrionaceae > Vibrio > Vibrio pomeroyi. Next base: position 318,140 of record NZ_AP025506.1, read on the forward strand.
AGAACCAGCTGTTTGTCCGAAGTTTAATTGGGGCATGTGGTGACTCTCCAACTCAAGTTATCGCGGTTGGGGTCGAGACAAAACAAGAAAAGAATACCTTGATAGAGTTAGGCATTAACGGCTATCAAGGGAGATATTTCGACGAAGAGCAACAAATTATTCCTTTACCTCACCAAGGTGAAAAGACAGTGAAAGCTGAATCTGTTGTTAAAGTTGGTCGAAGAAATCGATGGCGTAAGAGTAGTAGTTAAGCATGAATTTTAAAGCGATTTTAGACAAGATAAAGCCAACGAATAATAAAGGCAGCTCGCAAGTTGTCATGTTGGGCAATGATGCTGTTTATATTTCATCGACAGAGCAAGAATCTCAAGTCACTCACATCCCTGTAGTAAACGGGGACTGGGAAAGTGCACTAAAAAAATCGCTTAACAGTGAGGCTTTTACCAGCAGTAGCCTCCAATTAATAGTCTGCGCTAACTATTACCAAACTTACCAAATTGATAAACCGGACATTCCAGAGAGTGAGTGGTCGGTTGCCTTGCCTTTTTTATTGAAAGATCTTGTCGCTGAAAGAGTGACTGAGATTACAGCAAGTGCGGTCGCACTGCCGACATCAAACAAACTGCAAGTGTATGTTTTACCTAAAAAGCTGTTAGATAAGCTTTTAAACATTACTAACTCAGCGCAAGTAGAGCTTAAAGGTGTTGCTCCTGAAGATGAAATCTGGGGCTATAGTGCCGGCGAACTCTCTAATTTTATACTTCTACAACGCAGCTCAAATTCACACTTTAAGTTGGGTGCTTTTGTTGAGAATACCGTCTGCTTCCAAAGAACGATTCGCAGTGTGGTTCCACCTTTAACGGGTGTTGCATCCAGCGCACTGCAGTTAGATGGCCTTGCTTTAGAACTCCAGCGTTCGATTGACTACCTTTCTTCTCAAATCAAAGGCACTCAACTTCATCAGCTAAAAATCTGTTGTGATGAAGAGGATGAGGCAGAACTACAAAGTGCGTTAAATAATACACTGAGCTCAACGGTTTCTTTGCTCGTTGAAGGTGAGCGCGAAAACTCTGAAAGCTTGTTAGTTAAGCTCGCTGCTGAAAAAGATGCGTTTAACGTCAATCTTTATCCTGAACACCTCAAGCCGAAAAAAGAATATTTCACATTAACGAATGTTGTCGCGAGTTGGGGACTTGTCTGTGCCCTGCTTCTTGGCGGTTACTTTGTGATGCAATACCAAATATCGAATTTGGACAAAGAACTAACAGCTTTGCAACATGACTCCAATCAAGTTAACAAGCAAGTTAACCAGTTGAAGAGTAAGTTAACTGAGCATAAACCGTCTCCGGAGAAAGTCGCCGCTGTTGCCCGTCTCAAACGTGAGACTCAAGCAAAAAAAGAGGCGTTGAAGGCCGTTGGGCAATACGACGAATCCCAGCAAGTCGGGTATTCTGGCGTCATGAATTCCCTAGCTCAATTAGGCCGAAATGACATCTCTCTTTCGCACATCTATATGACCCATGACACGTTAGATATGAGTGGGTTAGCTCGCAATGCCAATGTTGTCCCTAACTGGATTGGTCAATTCAAAAATGAGCTTAATCTTGTTGGTCGCTCTTTTGAAAAACTCAAAATAGGTCGTAATGATCAAGATGTGGTGACGTTCGAGTTAAGTACTCGCAGGGAGAGTAAATAATGCAGCAGTGGAACCAGCAGAGCGATAAGTTTCTTGCATTAAGCCAAAGAGAAAAATGGCTACTTTTCGTATGTGGCTTTGTCGGTTTATCAATGCTTGTATTCACCTTATTGGTTGAGCCTGCATACCTCGACTTACAAGCAAAAAACGCTAAATCGATGAGTCTGACGCAGTCAAACCAAAGGCAACAAGGTGAGCTACTCGTTCTTCAAGCAAAGTTGAACAAAGACCCAGACAAAGAAATTAATATTGAGTACAAGAAGCTACTAGTAGAGAGCCAAGACCTTTCTCTTCAACTGTCAGAGATTGTTGATGGACTGATCACGCCTTCTCAAATGTCACAGTTATTGGAAAGTGTTCTCAATGCTGGCCATGGACTTAAGCTGGAATCCTTGGAGTCACTAAAACCAGAAGCGATTTCAAATAATAAAGAGACTAGCGAGTACTCAGGCTACTTTCTTCACCCTGTGAGAATGGAACTAACAGGCAGCTACTTTGATATTTCAGCTTACCTTCAAGCCCTTGAGTCTCTTCCAGTGAGTTATTACTGGCGTACGTTTGAGTATTCAGTAGAAGAATATCCTAAAGCTCGACTTGTGTTCGAGGTTTACACACTTGGTACCAGACAGGAGTTTATCGGTGGTTAGAACTCTATTGTTGTCCTTGCTGTTTAGTAGCTCCTTAGTTTGGGCTGAGCAAGATCCAACGGCGCCATTAGGTTGGCTTTCACCTCAACAAAAAACAGCGCCAGCTAAAAAGGCGCCAGTTCAATATCGCTTACCGTCTCTAGAGAGCATTGTTTGCAAGGGGGATACACCTTGTTATGCGATTATGAATGGTCAAATTCTCGGTCAAGGGGAAACGATCAGAGGGTACCGAGTTAAGAACATAGATCCAGAATACGTCACTCTGCAGAGAAGCTCTAAGCAGTGGAAATTAGAGATGTTCTCTTTAGATGTTAAGAATAATTAAGGTTAGAGTGAAGACATGCGTAAACTTGTAGTAGCAATCCTAGTGTCATCTTTAGTCGGCTGTTCGATGGGGCATCGCGATCCTGTTGAAATAAAAGAGTCTTTGAATGAATCAATTAATGAAGCTAACAGTAAAGCGCTTCATGAGCTTCCTTCATCAGTACAAGATGATCTTATGCCTCAACTCGATTCGGACTCTGTATCGCCAGGAATGGAAACGGTAAAGCGTTTTCGCATTCAGGCTAAAGGCGTTGAAGCGAGAACCTTCTTTGCAAGCTTAGTGAAAGGCACTGAGTACAGTGCCGCTATTCACCCAAGTGTGTCGGGAAACCTTACGCTTAATCTAACCGACGTAACGTTAGATGAAGTGTTGGCTGTTGCTCAAGACATGTATGGCTACGATATCGAAAAGCGTGGCAAGGTGATTCAGGTTTACCCTGCAGGCCTTCGCACAGTGACGATCCCTGTCGACTACTTACAAGTTAAGCGTTCTGGTCGCTCATTGACGACGATAACAACGGGTACGATCTCCAATTCGGACAACAGTTCGTCGAGCTCTTCAAGCTCTGACTCTAACTCGTCGAATTCATCAAACTCTTCTAATACATCAAACTCGACATCGAATGGTGGCACAGAGATTGAAACCACATCTGAAAGTGATTTTTGGCCACAGCTTGAAGCGGCGGTTGCTCACTTGATTGGTTCTGGTGATGGGCAAAGTGTCGTGGTTACCCCACAAGCAAGTGTGATTACCGTACGTGCTTACCCGGATGAAATTCGTGAGGTTCGTGAGTTCCTAGGTATTTCTCAAAAACGTCTGCAACGCCAAGTTATCTTGGAAGCTAAAATCATGGAAGTCACCCTGAGTGATGGTTACCAGCAAGGTATTAGCTGGTCGAACTTATCTAAGTCGATTGGTAGTGGTGGTGTGGTTATTGACCGACCAGGTGGAACATTGCCACCATTGGATGCAATCAGCTCCTTGTTAGGCGGACAAACCAACGTAACGATTTCAGACGGTAGCTTTGAAGCGGTATTGAGCTTTATGGATACTCAAGGTGATCTCAATGTTCTCTCTAGCCCACGCGTAACGGCTGCAAACAACCAGAAAGCGGTGATCAAGGTTGGTACAGACGAATACTACGTGACGGACTTATCAAGTGCGGTGGGTAGTGGTGACAATGCTAATGTTGCGCCTGAGGTTGAGTTAACGCCGTTCTTCTCTGGTATCTCTTTAGATGTGACTCCTCAGATAGATGATAAAGGTAGCGTGTTCCTACATGTTCACCCTGCTGTTATTGAAGTAGAAGAAGAAGTGAAAGAGCTCAACCTAGGTTCAACAACGGGTGTGGTACAACTACCTTTAGCTAAAAGCTCTATTCGTGAATCTGACTCAGTGATTCGAGCTCGAGACGGTGACGTGGTTGTGATTGGTGGTTTGATGAAATCTAACACCAGTGATGTGACGTCTAAAGTTCCATTCCTCGGTGATATCCCAGCATTAGGTCATTTATTCCGTAATACCAATAAGTTGACTCAAAAAACTGAGCTCGTGATCTTGCTTAAACCAACGATCGTGGGTGTGAATACTTGGCAAAATGAGTTGGAGCGCTCTCGTGATCTTCTTCAAGAGTGGTTCCCTGATGAAGAGTAAATGCTTACTTTCTCAATATAGAGTGGCAGTGTCTCACTAAGCTAGGTCGTCGTATGTATCAAGCTCACTTTGGTTTTGAACAACTGCCATTTACGTTAACGCCGAATACCGATTTCTTTTATGGTTTGGCGCCTCATTTTGAGGCGATTCAAACGGTCATCTCGGCGTTGGAAATGGGAGAGGGCGTGATTAAAGTTACCGGTGAGGTGGGCACGGGGAAAACCATGGTCTGTCGGATACTGGTTAATCATTTAAAGGATTGTACGGCGTTAATCTATTTGCCAAATCCTGTGTTGTCTGGCGCTGATTTACGTCACGCTGTCGCTAAAGAACTTGATTTGACCATCGATAATGAAGCCACTTTAGTCGATAACATTCAACATAAGTTGATTGATTTACACAACTCGGGTTTGAGAGTGGTCGCTATACTGGATGAGGCGCAAGCTCTATCCGATGAGGCTCTTGAAACCTTAAGGCTGTTCGGCAACCTTGAAACAGAAGATAAGAAATTGCTTCAAATAGTGTTGCTCGGGCAGCCTGAATTGGACGCTCGATTAGAGGCTTACCACCTAAGACAATTTCGTCAAAGAATCACATTCAGTTCAACACTGAGGCCGCTGACGCTCGATGAGACGGTAGCTTACATTGATAATCGAATTACTAAATCTGGTGGCAATCCTGAACTGTTCAGTTTGAATCAAAAAAAGGCGATTTGCCGTTCTTCATTGGGTATTCCAAGGTTGATAAACCAGTTGTGTCATAAGGCTCTGTTGCTCTCGTTCAGTGAAGATAAGAAAAGTATCGATAATCAGCACCTGTTCTTCGCCATGCACGAAACTTACGATGTGTGTAAGCCTAAATTTAAAACGCCAATACTGTGGGGTTGGAATTAATTATGAGCGTCATTAATAACGCCTTGTCTGAATTGGCAAAGAAAAAATCAGAGACTTCAATTGAAGCCGCAGTCGTGCCGAAAGTAAAAACACGCTCACCTTTCGTTTGGGTTGCTGCGGGCTTTACACTCAGCTTAGCTATGGGCGGTTGGGCGATTTCACAAGGTCCTGCTGTTGATAGTTCAATATCAACTCGGGACGTTCAAGTTTCTGTTGTTGATAGTGCTGAAGGTGAGCCGAAAACGGTAGTTACTCCACTTGTATCGTCACCAACTAGGAAGCTAGTGACGCTAGATTCTACGAACCTTTCTGCTGACAACACGACGATTGTTAAAAGCACTCAAACTCAGTCTGCTAAGTCCGATTCAGTTGCTGCATCGATTCAGGTAGTGGCAAAGCCGCAAGCAACTTCTAAGTCTCAAAACGTGCCTAAAGCGGAAGTTGCAAAACCAATCTATGTTGCTAGTGCAGCTAATAAAGATGCCAAATCACTCCCTAATGATTCCAAAGCGTCTGGTGATTCAGAAAATAGCGGAATAATGATTGAGCAGGTCGAGTTAACGTCTGAGCAACTCTCTATTAATGCCCAAGGTCGAGCTCAGAAAGCGCTTGATGCGAACGATCTTGATGGTGCGTTGAAAGGTTATAACGAAGCGCTTCGCTATGCCCCAAGAAATGAAGATGTTCGTCAGAAGCTCGCAATTCTCTATTTTGGTAAGGGGGATACGCGTAAAGCCTACGAACTTTATCAGTCTGGTATCAAACTTAACAACAACAGCGAAAAGCTGCGCTTAGGTTTATCAAAACTGCTGGTTAAAGCAGACCAATCTGAAGCGGCTTTGAGTCCATTGATACATTTACCGCCTAATCCAACTCAGGACTATTTAGCGATGCGTGCCGCGCTGAGCCAAAAATCTCAGCAAGAAGAGATTGCATTAGAGAGTTATCAAAAACTGGTTGAGATTGATTCGGATAACGCTCGCTGGTGGCTAGGTTTGGCTATCCAACAAGAGCGACAACTCGATTTTGCCGCGGCAAAACAATCTTACCAAGGTGCACTAGTCCGAGTTGGCATCTCATCTCAATCGCAAAGCTTTGTGCGAGATCGATTAAAAATAATCAATGCTTTAGAGGAGAGCAGCGATGCAAATTAGATTAAGAAAAAGGCTTGGTGATTTGCTCGTTGAAGAGGGCATTATTACCGAGGCTCAAGTTGAACAAGCGCTTGCCTCTCAAAAAAGCACAGGCCGTAAGCTAGGTGATGCACTGATTGAACTTGGCTTCCTGTCAGAACAACAGATGCTGAGCTTCTTGTCGCAGCAGTTAGCTATTCCACTTATCGATTTAAGTCGCGCTGTTGTAGATGTTGAAGCGGTTCAGCTTTTACCCGAAGTACACGCTCGTCGTCTTCGTGCTTTGGTTATCGGACGCCAAGGCGATACTTTGCGTGTTGCTATGAGTGATCCTGCGGACTTATTTGCACAAGAATCTTTACTTGGTCAACTAGGCGACTACGCACTCGAATTCGTTGTTGCTCAAGAAAGGCAGTTAGTTGATGGTTTTGACCGTTACTACCGAAGAACCAAAGAGATCGCCTCATTTGCAGAGCAGCTTCACGCCGAACACCAAGTTAATGAAGCTTTCGATTTTGATATTGCCGAAGAAGACAGCGACGAAGTTACGGTTGTTAAGCTGATTAACTCACTGTTTGAAGATGCGATTCAAGTTGGCGCTTCCGATATTCATATCGAGCCAGACTCAAATGTACTGCGCCTTCGTCAACGTATTGATGGTGTGTTGCATGAAACCTTGTTAAACGAGGTCAATATCGCATCGGCTCTAGTTCTGCGCTTAAAGCTGATGGCAAACCTAGATATCTCAGAGAAGCGTCTTCCTCAAGATGGCCGCTTCAATATCCGAGCGAAAGGCCAATCTGTCGATATCCGTATGTCGACGATGCCAGTACAGCACGGCGAGTCTGTGGTGATGCGTCTGCTTAATCAATCTGCTGGTTTACGTAAATTGGAGTCGTCGGGTATCCCTAGTGATCTTCTGGTTCGTCTTCGCCAGCAGTTACGTCGTCCGCACGGAATGATCTTGGTTACTGGCCCTACTGGTTCGGGTAAAACAACCACCTTGTACGGTGCGTTAAGTGAATTGAACGAACCGGGTAAAAAGATCATTACCGCAGAAGACCCGGTGGAATACCGCCTTCCTCGTGTGAACCAAGTTCAGGTGAACCCTAAGATTAATCTCGATTTCTCTACGATCTTAAGAACCTTCCTACGTCAGGATCCCGATATCATTCTTATTGGTGAGATGCGTGACCACGAAACCGTAGAAATAGGCCTCAGAGCGGCACTGACGGGTCACTTAGTGTTAAGTACGTTGCATACCAATGATGCGGTAGACAGTGCTCTACGTATGATGGATATGGGCGCTCCGGGCTATCTGGTCGCCAGTGCCGTTCGAGCTGTAGTCGCTCAGCGATTGGTTCGTAAAGTGTGCAATGACTGTAAGGTTGAAGATGAGCTAGATGAACCTCGCAAGCAATGGTTGAGCGTTCGCTTCCCAAATCAGGTAGGCGTGCCATTTATGAAAGGGCGTGGCTGCCAGAACTGTAACCTAACGGGTTATCGTGGCCGTATTGGTGTTTTCGAGATGTTGGAGCTAGAACAAAACATGATGGATGCGCTTAGAGCCAATGATGCCGTTGGTTTTGCTCAAACGGCGAGACAGTCTGAAAACTACAAACCGCTCTTGGCTTCTGCGATGGAACTGGCTTTACAAGGTGTTGTGAGTCTCGACGAGATAATGCACCTTGGTGAAGGCGATGCGTCCGGTACAATCGACCCAATTTATCTGTAGGGGTAGAGTGATATGCCAACTTATCGTTATGTAGGTCGCAGCTCTGATGGCAGTCAAGTTACTGGCCAGTTGGATGCGAATAACGAAGATCTCGCTGCTGAAAGCTTGATGAGCAAGGGGATCATTCCAACCTCCATTAAGCCGGGTAAAAGTGGCGGCTCTGTATTGGATATGGACGTTTCTAGCCTGTTTACGCCCAATGTCCCTCTTGAGGTGTTGGTTCTGTTTTGTAGACAGTTATACAGTCTAACTAAAGCGGGCGTGCCACTATTAAGGTCGATGAAAGGCCTCACTCAAAATTGCGAAAATAAACAGCTGAAAGCAGCACTTGAAGAAGTGGTCGCTGAGCTCACCAATGGTCGTGGGTTAGCAGCATCGATGCAGATGCACCCCAAAGTATTCAGTCCATTGTTTGTATCGATGATTGGTGTTGGTGAAAACACGGGTCGTTTAGATCAGGCTCTGCTGCAGTTGGCTGGGTACTATGAGCAGGAAGTTGAGACTCGTAAGCGAATCAAGACCGCGATGCGTTACCCAACCTTCGTGATCAGCTTTATTTTGATTGCGATGTTCATTCTTAACATCAAGGTTATTCCACAGTTCTCGAGCATGTTCGCACGTTTCGGTGTCGACCTGCCTCTGCCTACTCGAATTTTGATTGGTATGTCGGAGTTCTTTGTTAATTACTGGGGCTTAATGCTCGGAGTGATCTTTGGTCTTATCTTTGCTTTTAAAGCATGGGTTAAGACAGACAAAGGATTAGAGAAGTGGGACCGATTACGTTTGAAGATGCCAGTGATCGGTGGTGTAGTGAATCGAGCGCTGTTGTCACGTTTCTCACGTACCTTTGCACTGATGCTAAAAGCAGGCGTGCCACTAAACCAGTCGCTAGCATTATCGGCGGAAGCCTTAGATAACCGCTTTCTAGAGTTGCGAGTTCAAGCTATGAAGTCGGCCATTGAAGCCGGTAGTACGGTTTCATCGACCGCGATCAACAGCGAAATTTTCACACCGTTGGTGATACAAATGATTTCAGTGGGTGAAGAGACGGGTCGAATTGATGAGTTGTTGCTTGAAGTGGCTGATTTTTATGATCGAGAGGTCGATTACGATTTAAAGACTTTGACCGCCAGAATTGAACCAATCTTGTTGACGATAGTTGCGGGTATGGTTTTGATTTTAGCTCTGGGTATTTTCTTACCGATGTGGGGAATGCTCGATGCAATCAAAGGTTAAGGAATGCTAAATAACCTACAGCGCTCACGTTTTGTTATTTGGACTGTGGTTATTCTTTTTCTTGTGATTGGATTACTTTCTGCATGGGAAACGGTAGAAGAAGAAGCGACTAATACGGCATTTATCGTAGCGAGCAAACGAATTCTTGAGCAAGCAAATCTGTTCAAACAACAGTATTTGTTAAAGGGTACTAAACGAGAAAATGATTCAGAATCACCAAAAGTTTACAGTAGAACAGGGTGGATAATGCCGATTCAGGGCTCAGAGCGAGACTGCAATTATTGGCTGGATCAATTATATCCCCAAGGGAGTGTTTTAGGGCTAAGCTCTCCAAGTGTTGAAGATAAAAGTGATAACATACAGTTTCATTGTAGTTATCATTATGGTGATAAATATCAGATAGATATATTACTCGAAAGAGAAAGGTTTAGTGTAAAAGCCAATATTTTGGCTTTGTGAAAATATTGACAGTTTTTTTATGGTTTTATACGAGTGCGAATGTATAATGCGCGTTAATAATTAGATGAGTAGGTAGAAAATGCTTAAGAATCAAAAGGGTTTCTCCCTTGTCGAATTAGTCATAGTGATCGTGGTCGTTGGTTTATTGGCGGTAGCTGCTTTACCTCGCTTTCTCGATGTGACAGATGAAGCCAAAAAATCAAGCATTGAGGGCGTTGCTGGTGGCTTTGCGACCGCAGTTTTGTCGGCTAGAGCACAGTGGGAAGCAGAAGCTAGACCATCAGAGAAGATAGGTGTTGAAACATACAATACTGTAAATTATGATGGTGTTGATTTTTGGTTAACAAGATCAAAGAACAGTAGCAACGTCGATACCGACTTTCGAGATGGCTACCCTTGGACTCTGAACAACAATTCTGGCACCGCGCCACAAGATATTTCAGATAAAACATGTTCTGAACTGATGGAAAACTTGCTGCAAAATCCACCTAAAGTGGGTGAGGTTTCAGTTGTTGCTAGTGACTCAAATTACAAATATTCAGCGCAAGCGAATTCTGGCGATGCAACGTGTACTTACGTTCAATTAGAAGGTAGTACTGAGCATGAATTTGTTTACGAAATTAAAACTGGTCGTGTGACCGTAACTTTGCAGTAAGTCTGCGTAAAATTAAACATAGAGAGAGCTTAACTATGAAAAGACAAGGCGGTTTCACCCTAATCGAACTAGTGGTTGTAATTGTTATTCTAGGTATTCTTGCTGTAACTGCGGCACCACGTTTCCTAAATCTACAAGATGATGCTCGTGAATCTTCACTACAAGGCTTGAAAGGGGCAATTGACGGTGCTGCTGGTATTACTTATGGTAAAGCTGCTGTTGAAGGGTTAGAGGCTGTATCTTCAGGACAAAACGTAGAAGGTATTGATATTGCTTTTGGTTACCCTACCGCTGATGATACAGGTATAGGTGCGGCTGTTGTTGGCCTAACAACAGATTGGAGTCGATCTGCTAGTAATGGTGTTATGACACTGACCTTTTCCGGCACTAGTGCAGCGACTGCAACTGGATGTATTGTTACTTATACACAAGCTACAGGCACAACAGCGGCCTCAGCTGCCTCTACAACAGTAACTCTTGGTGCTGGTTGTAATGGTAACTAAATAGCTTGCTACGGTAAGCTAGAGGTCGGCATTTGCCGGCCTTTTTTATTTTAGGAATAAACTAATAAATCTCTAATATTCATAGCAAATATATTCATTGTTTTTATTCTATCTTGTAATGTAGAGCTACGATTGAGTTACTTAGGGTGTATATGAATATAAAGCCAAACAAAGGTTTCACTTTAGTGGAGCTGATTGTGGTGATTCTTTTACTTGCTATTATTGCTGTAACAGCCATTAGCCGTTTTAGTGGACGCCAAAGCTATGAGTTGTATGCCCTACAAGAGCAAGCCTCTTCTGTCATTCGACAAATTCAGCTCAATAGAATGCAATCTAACATGGATATGTCTGTGTCAGGTGCTGAAAGCTTACGTTTAGTCGCTGCGAACAATTGCATCGGTTCACAATCTGCTTGTGACAACTTATCTGAAACAAGAAGTGATGTTATCGCTAGTGATGATTATAGTTTCGCGTCTGTGCCTACCTCTAGCCATTCTTCTCCAATCGAATTCAACCTTTTAGGTAACCCTGAAAATACTGCCTCATCTGGTGTTCAAATTACTATCTCATCTAATAATAGTTCCGACAGAGCTTGGGTTTGTATCAATTCTCAAGGTTTTGTTTATCCAAGTAATCAGGTATGCCCATGAAGTACGTCAATAGTGGCTTTACGCTTATCGAGTCGATCATTGTTATTGTACTACTTGGTTTTGCAATGCTCGCATTTTCTACTTTTCTTGCACCACAATCCGCGCTTTCAGGACAAGTGAATTATTCCAACCGAGCTTCAGCATTAGGCCAAAGCATTATGACAGACCTTTTAGCTCGAGATTACGGCTCGGTGAGCTCTGGTACTCCAATTGAACTCGGCAGCACTTATACTAATTTAGATGTGGATTTGGTTGTTGCCAACGATACCCCAACTGCTTCGATGCAGGAATTTACGTTAACAATTACCGCAAGCAATAATCCTCCTATCACTTTAGTTGCTTATAAAGGGGAGTATTAATGAAAGGGAAAGGGTTTACGCTTATAGAGATGATTTTATCTATTGTCATCTCAAGTATCGTCTTGCTTGGTGTCGCGAATTTTACTGAACTCGGTATGAGAGGCTATTTTGGTTCTGTAGAACGCTTTCGACTACAAACTGAAGCCAGATTTGTCTTAGAAAAACTTTCGCGTGAAGTGAGGCATGCTGTACCTAATCTGTTTCCTGCTTCTGTAAGTAGCGGTTGCGTATCATTTTATCCAATTGTTGATTCAGGTTTTTACGCTATATCGGGGGCAGACATTAACTTTCTAGTTAGTGATACAGGAGCGACAAGCAGCTCATTGCAATCTATGTCATTGGTTATAAATCCGACTAGGCCACATACGGATATCAGCAACCTAAACAATGTATACCTTCTTGATAGTGTGGTTCCTCCAAGCGTATCTGCTGCATACTTTTCTATTCCAAACGGAGCTAACACTCTTGTCAGTGAATCTGTAGGTAAAAGGCACTACATTTTTGACTCAAATAACCTTGTGGAGTATTGCCTTGCGAATAGTAATTTACTAACTCGTAATGGTGTCACAATAAGCGATCGAGTTATGAGTGAGAATAGCACTCTGAGTTATCAACCTGCAGATGTTCAGAGTAATGGTGTTGTTGAGTTGATTCTCGAATTTGCAGAAAATAATGAGTCCACAGTGTTTGAGCAAGATATACAGGTGATTAATGTCCCGTAAAGCAAGCCAAAGAGGTAGTGCGCTAGTCATGGTCATCTTTGTTATCGTGGTGCTTGGTTTCTTAGCGACAAGTTTGAGTCGAACGAGTTGGTCTGATAATGATTCAAACACTCGAGTTGTACTTGGCACACAAGCTTGGTTACTCAGCCATTCGGTTAATGAGTATGTTATGACTCAGTTTTATCCGGATCCTGATCCCCAAGCTTCTTCTGCTGTTGATAGTGTTTGTAGTAGTAACGATCTTCAGCCTGGTGGTAGGATCTTTACGGTAGCAAGCTCTATGGTTGATGCAGCTTCGGTAAATTGTTCTCTTGACCGAGTGCAGTGTTCTAATCGGGGAGAGCTTGATGGCTTTGTTTTCTATGTTTTAGAGTCGTCAGTTATTTGTGGTTCTGGTGTGAGCCAAGTGCAGCGTAATCAAGAACTTTGGGTGAAGGAGGCTGAATGAAGCATCTAAGTATAATATTGATACTACTATTTATTTCTTTTCCTTCTTTTGCCGATTTTTCATCGTCCCAATGCAGCTCACTTCATGCTGGAGACGATTTTTCCGTATGGTTTAAATTAGCTCCATCGTCTGGGGAAGATACTATATATGCGACTAAAAGAAATGGCGGTAGTCCGACCCCCATTTGGAGTAATGATAGTAGCGTTCAAAGCCCCGTAATTGATGATAACGAAACGTCGAATGGTGAGTTTTATGAGGTTTGGCTTGAATATGAAAGCGTCACGAATAAATCAGGATGGTTAACTTACAATTTGTGGGAAGGAAGTTCTTGGCGACAAGTTGGAACTCGTCAATATGCTGACCTTTCAGGGCTTTCTGCAGCGATTGCGGTTTCTGGCGATGGGGCGAGCGAAATCAAGTGTGATGATGATATAACCGAACCCCCTCCAAGTTATTCACCGCAAGCGCTTTACCAGTTTGGTGTCATACAATGTAATGGTTCAGAATGTAAGATTCCGTTGAATAGACCTTTTACGAATACACCACTTGTGTTTGTAATGCCGACTATCGATCCAACTAATCCTGACTCAGATGCTCCTGCAACGTTAGTTGTGACTAATATTACGAAAACGGAAGCAACGATTGAGCAAATTAAAGCTCCGAAGAATGGAGGTGGCTCAGATTTAACTAGTCAACCAATGACTGAGGTGAGCTATCTTGCTATTGAGCCTGGTGTGGCTGATTTTAATGGTCATGAAGTTATTGCTGGTTACTTGGATACGAATAGATACAAATCAAAAAATGGCACAAATGGTAATGCCGAGTCCGTCGCATATTCTACATTTGGAGCCCAACAAGCCTTTAATTCTCCAGTTGTTCTTCATCAACTTCAAACAAGGAACAATGGTAGTAGATGGGTGACATCCGGTAAACTTATTGGGGGCAATGACAATAATGAAGCGAGGCTATTTTTAGAGTTATCGGCGTCAAGAGTTGGTAATAATTACCAAGAAGAACGGGTGGGCTTTATTGCAACAAATTCCACCAGTGGTTCAACGCTTGAAGTCGATGGCTACAAGGTTCAATTTGCAAGAGGGTATGATACACCAAGTCAAAATGGTAATGACCCAATGCTCGATGGTTGTGAGGATAAATACGCCACGACCTCTCTAACGAATATTGATGGGATCATCGCCAATAAACAAGAGAGAGCCGGTGGGCACGGAGGCTGGTTACGTCGATGTAATATCAATAACGATCAAGTTAGTTTTGCTGTTGATGAAGACTTTAGAGACCGCACACATATACCTGAAGAGGTTGGTTACTTTGCTTTTGAAATTGACGATATTTCAATTGATATTTGTGACGTTACCCCACATGTGGTTCAATCTTGGGGAAGTAATAGTCGTTTAAAGTGGACGTCCAATACGGCTACTATCCAAATTGAAGGTACTTATCAGTCTAGCGGTCAGGTGGGGATTTGGGTTGATCCTACAAATCCAACTGTTAACCCAAAGGCACAATGTGATGGAAAGGAGTGTATAGAAAACTCATCGCTATATGTAGCGGAGCCTAATATCGTTGATTTAGATTTACCCTCCGGACGAGACGTCGATGCAGGTTGGCAAGAGGTTGATCTTCCTAGTGGTAAGTACAATACAGTATCCGCCGGAGGTTCTGGCACACTTAACTTGACAGGTGGTACCTATTACATCGAGCGTTTAATTATTAGTGCTAGCGGTAAATTAGTGTTGTCTCAAGATGCCAAAATTTTTGTGAATAGTTTTGAGCTGTCAGGCGGGGGGCAAGTTATTAATAATAGCTTCAAACTGTCTATATGGGCTGAGAATTATAAAGGTAGCAATGCGTTAGTTCAGGTGGAAAGGAACTTAAATGCGCTAATTTTTAGTCGAGGAAAGGTGCTTGTTTCTGGTGGTAATGGGCTAATCAGTGGGCGTGTAACCGCTAAAAATATAGAATTAAGACCTGATGGTAAAATTATTGATGATGCTCAGTTATGTCCTGTACAGCCATCAGATTATCAATTGAATTTGGTTCCCAACAAAGACTTCTCTTTATTGTGTGAAACCCCACAAGTGACGGTAACTGTGACTGATTCTCAAGGGAATCCAGCAACGGAGCAAGTTGAAGTTTATATTACGACACCTGCTGGCATAACCGTTGATAGTGTTGTTGAAGGGCGCCATAACGGTGGTAATTCTTATTCGACAAATTCATCGGGAATATTAATGCTTGGCTTGGATGCGGCCTCAATTGGTACTTATAAAATTGAGGCTGAATTAGCTTCTGACTCAAGTCAAAATGACTCCGGTGATTTTTTAGTATCGCTTTACAAATTTGAAGCAAGTGATGTCTATGCCATTGCAGGAAAGGACGCTGAATTCACACTTAAAGTTCTTGCATGTAAAAACGATTCAGTGACGCCTGTTTCTGGCTATAGCGGCAGTAAAAATCTCAATATTTCCCAGTTTACATTACTGAAGCCATCGCTTGACGAGGGGGCTCAAGATGGAGGGCTACTAGTTTCTGGTGATGGTGGAATTACCTGGAGCAGCTCATCAACAACATTTGATTTTACAAACGCACAAGCGAACCCCAATGGGAAAGTCAATTATGATGAGTCTGGCTCTATTAGTTTTATGTTATCGGACCCCGACTTTGAATGCCCTACAGGCTATGATTGTGAGGATAACGAAGGTGGGGATTTAGATGCACTAGAGGGTATCGTTAATGTCTTTGTTCGTCCGTGGAAAATTGCGATTTGTGATATAAAAGAGACGTCTGTAACAACAAATTCAAATCCAGCAACGACGACTGGAAGCCCCGGGTTTATGGCTTCGGGCGAGAACTTTTCTGTCAAATATAGACCAATTGTATTTGGTAGTGGAGATGAGTGTAACTCAGATGTAACTACTAACTATGCACGGGATTCCGGCCCTATCAATGTGTCTTTTAAATTAGCATATCCCAACATTGTTGATGACAATTTAAATATAATGCCAGCGGTGGTAGGACCGTTTGATAACTCTTCCGAACTTGTGATTTCAAATTATTTATGGGATGAAGTCGGCTCTGTACAATTTAAGACAAGTGCTACGTACCTTACTATGGATCTAAATGAAGATACGGAACTAGTTGGTCGCTTTTATCCAAAATATTTCACCTCGATAGGTACTCCAATTTGGGACTATCCAGGAAGTGGAGTAAGTGAGCAAAACTTTACTTATATGAATCAACCATTCGATGGTGTCGAATTTGAAGTTGAGGCACTAAATGCTCTAGGACACGCGGTTGAAAATTATGCATCATTTGATGCCACGTTAACGGCGGGCTTCTCATTATTTGAGTCAAACTTTGGTGATCGCTTTAATTCTCCTGTGCCCAATAAAGTGTGGACTGCTACTGATAATAGAAGTATTGGTACTTTTACATTAAGTGAAACTTCTCCTTCAACTGACTGTGATTCAGAACTATGCCTCGAAAAATTATCAACGGCCAATAATTATGAGGATGGTCCTTACAACGGTACTAATGGCAATCCAACGGATATATCAATTACTCACACTGGTTCTGTAAGTGATGACCCGGTTGCTTATCTGAATAAGGAGGGGAGTAGAGATCCCCAACTCTTAACTGTGCAGCCTGATATTCGCTTTGGTCGAATGGTCTTAGACGATGTTGGTGGTAATTCAGTAGCAACAATTACTATTCCTCTAAGAGCGGAGTATTGGAATGGCAGCCGCTTTGTTCTTAATGAAGATGATAATGCTACAAACGTTGAAGCTTCTACGAGTGCCAGCGATGTCATTTGGTCAGAAGACGGCAGTGTCACCACGACAGTAACACTCGCTAATGGCGGACTGGTCTCTGATGGAGAATCTCGTAACCTGACGGCCTCTCAAGGTACAGGTGTAAGCATCCGTGAACAAGTACAGTTGTGGCAAAATATGGATGATATTCCATGGCTCAGATACGATTGGGACAGCGATAAAGTTTCGGATGAGGCAAATGGAGAGCAAGATCCCTCCACCGTCGTCACATTTGGTATCTATCGCGGTAACGATCGTGTGATTTACCGAGGTGAAAGCGGTTTAACAGGTCAGTAAAAATATAATTTTTGCCCCTTAAGTTAGGAATCTGTAAGAAATTGCGGGTTTCAGTCCATGTTTATACTTCAATGCCTTGCCGTGACAGCAAGGCATTGGTACATTTAGTGCAATTTTTGTCTTCTAATTCTTGCAGGATGAGCGAAGAATATGTTTAAAAAACTTCGTGGCATGTTTTCAAACGACCTATCGATTGATTTAGGTACAGCCAATACCCTTATTTATGTAAAAGGCCAAGGCATTGTTCTTGATGAGCCTTCAGTTGTAGCTATTCGCCAAGATCGTGCGGGTTCTGCAAAGAGTGTCGCTGCTGTTGGTCACGCTGCTAAGCAAATGCTTGGTCGTACGCCTGGTAACATCTCAGCGATCCGTCCAATGAAAGACGGTGTAATTGCCGACTTTTATGTAACGGAAAAAATGCTTCAGCACTTCATCAAACAAGTGCATGACAACAGTGTGCTTAAACCAAGCCCTCGTGTTTTGGTTTGTGTACCTTGTGGTTCAACGCAAGTTGAGCGTCGTGCTATCCGTGAATCAGCGCTAGGTGCTGGTGCTCGTGAGGTTTACCTAATCGATGAGCCAATGGCTGCAGCGATCGGTGCTGGCCTACGTGTATCTGAACCAACAGGTTCAATGGTTGTTGATATCGGTGGTGGTACTACTGAAGTTGCGGTTATCTCACTGAATGGTGTGGTTTACTCGTCTTCTGTTCGCATCGGTGGTGACCGTTTTGATGAAGCGATCATCAACTACGTTCGTCGTAACTACGGCAGCTTGATCGGTGAAGCGACAGCAGAGAAGATCAAACACGAAATCGGCTCAGCTTACCCTGGCGATGAAGTAGAAGAGATCGAAGTACGTGGTCGTAACCTTGCAGAAGGTGTGCCTCGTAGCTTTAGCCTAAACTCAAACGAAATCCTTGAAGCACTCCAAGAGCCTCTATCTGGCATCGTATCTGCAGTGATGGTTGCGCTAGAACAGTGTCCACCAGAGCTAGCTTCTGATATCTCAGAAAACGGTATGGTACTAACAGGTGGTGGTGCACTGCTTAAAGACCTTGATCGTCTGCTAACAGAAGAAACAGGTATCCCTGTTGTTGTTGCAGAAGAGCCATTAACGTGTGTTGCTCTAGGTGGCGGTAAAGCCCTAGAGATGATCGACATGCACGGTGGCGATCTGTTCAGCGAAGAATAATATCTAGTGTTAGGCTCTTTTCTTATCTAGTTTTATGTAAAGAGCCTAGGACCTTGTCTATAGGATCAAATGTAGCTCTAGGACCAAATATAGAATGAAGCCAATTTTTGGTAGAGGTCCCTCTCTACAATTGCGCCTGTTTTTTGCTGTAATTTTATCAGCCAGCCTTATGCTGGCTGATAGTCGTTTAGATGCTTTCTCAAATGTCCGCTATCTATTGAACAGCATGGTTGCACCTATTCAATATGCAGCTAACTTACCTCGCACTATGTTCGACGGTGTTTACGACCGCTTTAGCACTCGTAAAGGGCTGATCGAATCCAACCATAATATTAAACGTGAAGTGTTGCGACTGAAGAGCGAGTTGATTCTGCTTGAGCAATATCAAGAAGAAAACAAACGTCTACGTAAGTTATTGGGCTCTCCGTTTATCCGTGACGAAAAGAAAGTCGTTACAGAGGTTATGGCCGTTGATACTTCTCCATACCGTCATCAAGTGGTTATCGATAAAGGCTTGATTGATGGGGTGTATGAAGGTCAGCCGGTGATTAACGAGAAAGGTATTGTCGGTCAAGTCACCTTTGTTGCCGCTCATAATAGCCGCGTCTTGCTGCTGACTGATGCAAACAATGCGATTCCTGTTCAAGTTATTCGTAATGACATCCGTGTGATTGCATCTGGTAATGGCATGATTGATGAAATTCAACTAGAGCACATTCCAACCAGCACTGATATTCAAGAAGAAGATCTGTTGGTGACTTCAGGATTGGGCGGGGTATATCCAGAGGGATACCCAGTCGCTTATGTGTCTGCGGTTGAATCTGATCCTAAACGTGAGTTCGCCGTTATTAAAGCAGAGCCTGTGGTTGAGTTTGATAAGCTCAGATACCTGTTACTTGTATGGCCAGACGAAAATAAGCAAAAACAAGCGGATCAATCCAGCATAGAACAAGCAATGTTAGAGGGCGAAAATGGCCAATAGCGTTTTAAGAAGCAAGGTCGTAATTGGCTGCTCATTTTTGATCGCGCTTATTCTGCAGACGATCCCTTGGCCTGGTAGTTTAGATCTATTCAGACCTTCTTGGTTACTACTGGTTACCTGTTATTGGGTTCTAGCATTGCCTCACCGTGTTAACGTAGGTAGTGCTCTGATTCTGGGCTTGTTGTGGGACCTTTTGATCGGCTCGACGTTAGGTATTCGAGGCATGATGATGGCAATAGTGATGTACATTATTGCGCTGAACTTCCTTGTGATCCGCAACATGGCCTTATGGCAACAAGCCATGATCATTGCTGCGTTGACGGTGTTGTTTGAGGTATTGATATTCTTTGGTGAATATTTGATCCAAGATGTCGTTTTCAATCCATTATCGCTATGGAGCGCATTGATAAACTGTATACTTTGGCCTTGGATGTTTTTATTAATGAGACGCGTGCGTCGCCATTGGCATGTGAGGTAATGTGACGATGGAAAAGAAACATTTAGTTTTGGCATCCGGTTCACCACGCCGCAAAGAATTGCTATCTCAACTTGGTTATGAGTTTTCTGTTCTCGTAACCGACGTTGAAGAGTGTAAACACGCCCAAGAAACCGCCGAAGAGTACGTTAAGCGACTATCTTTAGATAAAGCTTTAGCGGCGCTGTCTTTATTAACAACGAATCCTTCTGAAAAGCAGCATGTCGCTTGTGGTTCTGATACTGTAGTTGTTAGCTCTGACACTGTAGTTGTTAGTTCTGATGCTATTTCTCTTGATTCTGAAACAGTGGTTCTTGGCTCTGACACTGTAGTGGTAAGCCAAGGGCAAGTACTCGAGAAACCAGCCGATTTTTCTGACTCTAAGCGTATGCTTACTCAGTTAGCGGACGGACGTCATCAAGTTATGACGGCAGTCTCTGTGGTTTCGGAAGAAAAACAAAAAACAGAAATCGTTATTACCGACGTATGGTTTAAACCCCTCAGTGAAAAAGAAATAGAACAATACTGGCAAACAGGGGAGCCATGCGATAAAGCCGGTAGCTATGGGATCCAAGGTTTGGGTGGACGCTTTGTTACCCGAATCGAAGGTAGTTATTACGCCGTTGTCGGCTTACCTTTATTTGAAACGGACCAGCTACTGCAAGAATTCTTATAATTACTAATCTGAGGTGCACCATGAGTGCTGAATTGTTGCTGAACGTGACCCCGAGTGAAACTCGCGTGGCCATGATTGAAGGGGGAGCTCTTCAAGAGATCCATGTCGAACGAGATGCTCGACGCGGTATCGTAGGAAATATCTATAAAGGACGTGTAAGCCGTGTTCTTCCAGGAATGCAGGCGGCTTTTGTGGATATAGGCCTAGAGAAAGCAGCTTTTTTACATGCCTCTGATATTGTTCCGCACACTGAATGTGTGGCTGAAAACGAAAAGAAGCAGTTTCAAGTTCGCGACATTTCGGAGCTTGTTCGCCAAGGACAAGACATTGTGGTTCAAGTAGTCAAAGACCCGCTTGGCACTAAAGGTGCCCGCTTAACTACAGATATCACTCTACCATCTCGTTACCTCGTCTTTATGCCGGGCGCTAGCCATGTTGGTGTTTCTCAGCGTATCGATAGTGAGTCTGAACGTAATCGCCTTAAGAAAGTTGTGTCGCGTTACTGTGATGAACACGGTGGCTTTATCATTCGAACTGCGGCCGAAGGTGCAGATTCTAATGAGCTTGCACAAGATGCGGCATTCTTGAAGCGACTTTGGCTAAAGGTTCTTGAGCGTCGTGGTAAGCACAAAGCGCGCACTCGTTTATACGGTGAGCTTTGCCTAAGCCAACGTATCTTGCGTGATTTTGTTGGTACTGAGCTGAGTAAGATTCAGGTCGACTCTCGTCTAGAATATGAAAACCTTAAAGAGTTTACTTCTGAATACGTGCCTGAGCTGACTGACAAGCTTGAGCTGTATGAAGGAGATAAGCCGATCTTTGATATGTACGATACCGAGAATGAAATTCAACGTTCATTGGATCGTAAAGTCGAATTAAAGTCTGGTGGGTATCTGATTATCGACCAAACTGAAGCGATGACCACAGTTGATATCAACACTGGCGCGTTCGTCGGTCGTCGTAATCTAGAAGAGACGATTTTCAACACCAACGTTGAAGCGACTCAAGCAATTGCTCGTCAGCTGCGTTTGCGTAACTTAGGTGGCATCATCATTATCGACTTTATCGACATGTTGTCTGAGGAGCATCGTAAGCGAGTACTAACTTCTTTAGAGGCTGCGCTCGACAAAGATCGCGTGAAAACCAATATTAATGGCTTCACGCAGCTTGGTTTGGTTGAGATGACGCGTAAGCGTACTCGTGAAAGCATTGAGCATATTCTGTGTTCTAGTTGCCCTGCCTGTGAAGGTCGCGGCAGTGTGAAGACAGTCGAAACCGTTTGTTATGAAATACTTCGAGAGATCACGCGTGTGAACCGTGCCTACGACGCCGATAAGTTTGTTGTCTATGCGGCAGCAGCTGTTGCCGAGGCGTTAGAAGGTGATGAATCACATGCGCTTGCTGAGCTTGAAGTGTTTATTGGTAAACAAGTTAAAATCCAGGCTGAACCTCTGTACATACAAGAGCAGTTTGACGTTGTTATGATGTAATGGAAATTTTGTGAGCTCAAGCGTTACTCTGATTCTACGTGCATGTTTATGGTTAGTGGTTACTCTCTTAGTAACGCTAGCCATTGCCGTTACTACACTTCGTGTAGCCTTACCCAATTTAAACAAGTATCAATCTGAAATTGAGCTTTGGGTAAACCAACATTCCGGTTTTGATTTTTCAATTCAAGACGTGGGCGGTTTTTGGCGTAACACTCACCCCTCTATTGCTCTGCAAGGTGTAAAAGCCAGCCTTCCTAATGCAGAAGATGTGACTTTCTCTGTTGAGCGTGTTGAAGTCGAGTTTGACTTGATTCAATCGGTTGTTCAGATGCGTCCTGTCGTGGCCGATCTGGTCATGAATCAAATGTACCTCGATATTCGCACTATTGATCTGTTTGCTGCGCAAAACGGCACCGAGAAACCCAAAGATTCGGGCTCCTCCAAGCGCGTGATGCAAGAGCTAGATAATCTATTACTTAAGACTTTAGTGGATGTCACCGCCAAAGATTCCACGATTTTATATCGAGCTGTTTCTGATGAAGAACGTCAGTTAGATATCGAAACCCTGAAATGGCAGAACTCGGGCAAACACCACCTTGCGGAAGGTGTGGTGAGCATCAAAGACGCCAACCTTAACTCTTTGTCAGTGAGCGCTAACTTTATTGATGGCGGATCGCTGACTGATGTGACGGGCGAGTTTTATGTCAGCGCAGACAGTATCTCAGTAAAGCCTTGGCTCACGCGTTATATGCAGGCGGAATCCGGCATTGAAACGGGCACTGTGAGCTTAAATAGCTGGTTAACACTGCGCAATAGCAAGCCAGTAAGTGCTTATGTTGAGGTTTTGCCTTCGGAATTGACTTGGAACGAAGATGGCAAGCATGACTTGATGCTTGAATCCGGCGTATTTAAGTTGTCTCCGATTGATGATGGTTGGCAAGTTAATGGTCACTCACTTAATTTGAGAACGGACGATACGCCTTGGCCAGAACTGGATGTGGCGTTTAAGTGGAACAAAGGGCCTTGGGAGCTGAATGTCTCTGAACTCAATATTGAGACAATTACCCCGTTGATTAAGCTTCTGCCTGATTCAGAGCAATCCACCAAAATGATTAACGTATTGGCTCCGGGCGGTTCTGTTTCTGATATTCGCGTATCAATGGGGTTAGACATCGAGAGTCTGCGTTATTCAGCGAGCTTTTCTGATCTTGCTATCGAGCAATGGGAACTCGTCCCAGGCTTTAGCCAAGTGTCCGGTAGCGTGTTTGGCTCTGCATCAGAAGCGAAAGCCAGCTTACATGTTATCGACGATGTATTCCCTTATGGTGATGTTTTCCAAGCGCCGTTGAATATCAAACAAGGTCAGGTTGATATTGTTTGGCAGCAAGATGAAAACGGTTGGAAGCTTTGGTCTGACAAAGTCACGGCAGCCACGCCAGACTTACAAGTACTAGGCGCATTTCGCTTAGATTTTCCAAAAGATGCTAGCCCATTCTTATCGTTCTACGGTGAAGCGGACGCTTACAATGTCGGCGAAACATGGCGTTACCTACCAACGTTAGCACTTGGACAAGACCTTACTGATTATCTTTCTACTGCGATTCAAGCAGGTAAAGCGGATACCGTAAAACTGTTGTGGCATGGTGAGCTGGCGCAATATCCATACACCAATCATGATGGTATTTTCCAAGTATGGGTTGGATTAGAAGACGCTAAATTCAGCTTCGATACCGCGTGGCCATTGATTACTGATCTTCAACTTGATCTGTTATTTGAAAATGATGCGATGCATCTAGATTCTCGCTCAGCGCAGCTGATGGATGTCACGGCAGACCGAATCACAGGGCGCATTCCTTACTTAGGGGAAGGCGGTCATATTGAGATCGAAGCCAAGGCAACGGCGTCTGGCAATGCGGTACGTGATTATATGACGTCTTCACCGCTGGTGGGGTCGGTCGGCGCCGCGTTAACCGCACTTCAGGTAAGTGGTGATGTCTCTTCGGAGTTCCAGCTTAATATCCCGTTTGATTCGGATAAAGAAGCAAGAGCGTGGGGCTACGCTGACCTAAACGAAAACCATGTTGAGATTGAAGCGCCACCGATGGTGCTGGAGAACACCACGGGTCGTATCGAATTTGATAATGATGTAGTGACGGCAAACGGCCTTGCTGCTGATTTGCTGAAGCAAGGCATCTCGATTGATTTTAAAGGTCTGAATGATGGCCCTGGCTACGCAGTTGATATCGATGTGTTGGGCGATTGGGATGTTAAACCTCTCGAGCCTTACATTGGTGAACAATGGCTAAGTCGTCTGTCTGGTCATGCACAATGGCAGAGCCAGATCGATATCCAGCTCAATGATATCGGTTTTACATACCAACTGGATTTACAGTCTGACCTTAAGTATCTGGCAAGTGATTACCCTTATCCACTGGCGAAAAAGTCATTGGAAAGTGGATCAGCAAGGCTACAAGCGTCGGGCAACCAAGAAGCGATTACTGCGCGTCTGCAATTGCCGAACACCAAGTACCAAGCAGAAATCGATATTACAGGCGATGTACCTGAGTTAACGGCGACTAACTTAGTTCTCGGCCGTGGTGGCTATAAAATTAGCCCAGTTGTTGGCCATCATGCACTGATTCGTACTGACAAATTTAATGCGGATGATTGGTTATCGGTTGTGATGGAGCCCGTACAGCCGTCAACCGCTGTACTGAGCCAAATGAACACGCCAACCATTCCTGCACCAAGCCGTATTACCTTTGAGAGTAAAGAGCTGATCTTAGGTGGTATCTCTTGGAATGATGTTGATTTTAGCGCTCGTAAGAACAAGCAAGCGTGGCAGATGGAAGTGTCGAGCCAAGAGCTAGAAGGCGACATTAATTATCTACCTCCTTACGATTTAACGGTTTCACTGGATCGTCTGCATCTGTTTGTTCCTGAATGGAGCGACAGAGACAAGCAAGAGCAATTACTGCAACGCAAACCGCAAGAAGCACCACTGATCTCTGAACTAGATAGAAAGATCCATGATGCGATGCCAAATTTGACGCTGACTCTTAACGATTTTTGGTTGCAAGGCTACAAGGTCGGTAAAGTCGATGTTGAAATGGCTAGACAAGATAATCGCATTGATTGGAAGAAGATTCAGGTTCGAAGCGGTGGCAATAAAGCGGATGTCAGTGGCTGGTGGGAGCTGGACGGTGACAAGAGTCATTCCGCGCTATCTGTTGATGTTGAAGGTGAAAATAACAGTGAACTAATGGAACGCTTCGGTATTACTTCCGGTATTCAAAAAGCGCCATTTGCATTGGAAGGTCAACTGAATTGGGATGGCTCGCCTTGGGGCATTAAGATGGATACGCTTGATGGCAACGTGAAAACCAAGTTTGGTAAAGGCATTATCTCAGATGTGAGCGGCGCGGCTCGTCTACTTGGTTTGTTTAGCCTAGATTCGATCATCCGTAAGATGCAGCTCGATTTCTCTGATGTGTTTGACAAAGGCATGGCATTCAACAGCATTACGGGTACGGGCGAGATCCAAAACGGTATCTTCCTAACTAATGACCTGAACATGGATGCGGTGGCCGGTGAAATGAAGATCAAAGGCATCGCCAACCTAAATACGCGTCAGGTTGATGCAGAAGTGAACTTTACTCCAGATATCACTTCTGGAATTCCGGTATTAACGGCGTTTGCGGTAACCCCTCAAACGGCGCTGTACGTATTGGCGGTGACCACGGTTATTTCGCCGGTTGTTGAAGTCTTTACCCAAGTTAATTATTCGGTGAAAGGACCATTGGATTCACCAACGGTGAGCGAGCTTTCTCGTAGCTCTGGTGAGTTCCAACTACCAGAGAAACTGAGGAAATTAGCCGAATAACCGTTAGATGTTAGTGAGCTAATATGCGGCTAAATACAGATTTCTGAATCATAATGAATGGAGAAGCGGTACACATGGACTGTGTTGGATTGATTCAAATGACTTCAGGCCCTAACCCTGAGAGCAATCTCGATTATCTCGCTCAAGAGATTGTTAAGTGCAAAGAGTTAGGGGCTAAGTGGGTAGTTTGCCCTGAAAATGCATTGGTTTTTGGCAGTAAGGCAGACTATCACCAATATGCAGAGCCTTTAAATGACGGCCCATTGCAAAAGAAATTGTCTGACTTAGCCAAGCTTCATCGTGTTTGGATTGTTGTTGGTAGTATGCCGATAAGGTCAACTAAAGGTGTGACTACTACTACCTTGGTGATTGATGACTTTGGTTATTTGGTTGCTCATTACGACAAGCTACACATGTTTGATGTAGATGTCGCTGATGCCCATAAATGCTATCGAGAGTCTGATATTTTCACGCCGGGTGAACAAGTTGTGACAGCGGAAACGCCTTTTGGTCGCTTAGGTTTGAGTATTTGTTATGATGTGCGCTTTCCGCACTTGTATTCCGAGTTACGTAAGCAAGGTGCGCAAATCATAGTGGTTCCGGCAGCGTTTACCGCAGTCACCGGACAGGCGCATTGGGAAGCACTATTAAGATGCCGAGCGATCGAAACACAATCGTGGATCGTCGCGGTAGGGCAAGGGGGCAAACACCCTTGTCAAAGAGAAACATGGGGACACTCTATGGTGGTTGATCCCTGGGGAAGAGTGGTCGCACAGTTAGACCAAGATCCTAAAAGTATGGTGGTTGAGATAGACACGTCCAGTTGCGAATCAATCAGGCAAAATATGCCCATCGCGCAACATTCTCGATTTACCAATCAATTTTAATTACAAACAAGAGCCATCTATGAGCATTAATCAAATTGAAGAAGCGCTACTGAACCCAACAGGGCTTACGGAGCAAAATATCGCAGATACATTGGCGAGCATTGCTACCCGCCAAATTGATTATGCTGATATCTACTTTCAGTCAAGCTGGCACGAATCTTTGGTGCTAGAAGACAGCATTATTAAAGACGGCTCTTTCAATATCGATTGCGGTGTTGGTGTTCGCGCGGTATCTGGCGAAAAGACGGGTTTTGCTTACTCTGACCAAATCCAATTGGATGGACTTAAACAGAGCGCAATTGCAGCTCGTGGTATCGCGAAGCAAGGTCAAAACGGCAAGGTTCAAGCGTTCAAACGCAACTCTAACCAAACTTACTATGATGCAGTTAACCCGCTAGCAAGCTGGGAAAAACAACAGAAAACAGAATTACTAAAATCATTAGATGCTTACATTCGTACTAAAGAGCCTATGGTGACTGAAGTGTCGGTAAGCCTAAGCGGTGTGCATGAGCAGATGCTGGTTGCTGCGACTGATGGAACTTACGCTGGCGATATTCGTCCGCTTGTTCGTCTATCAATCAGCGTACTTGCGCAGAAAGGCGATCGCCGTGAGCGTGGTAGTGCTGGTGGTGGTGGCCGTTTTGGTTACGATTTCTTCCTAAGCGATGACAAAGGCACTCAAGTTGCTTACCAATTTGCTGATGAAGCGATTCGCCAAGCATTAGTTAACCTTGAAGCGGTTGCCGCTCCTGCTGGTGCAATGCCTGTCGTTCTGGGTTCTGGTTGGCCGGGCGTTCTTCTACACGAAGCGGTAGGCCACGGATTAGAAGGCGACTTCAACCGTAAAGAGTCTTCAGTATTCTCGGGTAAAGTTGGCGAGCAAGTTACGTCAAGCCTATGTACGATTGTTGATGACGGTACATTGACTGATCTTCGTGGCTCATTGAACGTGGATGATGAAGGTGTCAACGGTCAGTACAATACGTTAATCGAAAACGGCATCCTAAAAGGTTACATGCAAGACAAGCTGAATGCTCGTCTAATGGGTGTTACTCCTACAGGTAACGGTCGTCGTGAGTCCTACGCGCATCTTCCAATGCCACGTATGACGAACACCTACATGCTACCGGGTGAGCACACACCTGAAGAGATCATTGCGACAGTTGAGAAAGGCATCTACGCACCGAACTTCGGCGGCGGTCAGGTTGATATTACTTCTGGTAAGTTTGTGTTCTCAGCTTCTGAAGCGTACATGATTGAAAACGGTAAGATCACTCACCCAGTGAAGGGTGCAACGCTTATCGGTTCCGGTATTGAAGCGATGCAGCAAGTGTCTATGGTCGGTAACGATCTAAGCATCGACCGTGGTGTAGGTGTGTGTGGTAAGGCTGGTCAAAGCGTGCCAGTGGGTGTTGGTCAACCAACATTGAAACTCGACTCGCTAACTGTTGGTGGTACTGAGTAATTCAGACGAATCTCTGCCAACTTACTTGAAAAAATCAAATTGAAAAGCGCCTCCAATGTGAGGCGCTTTTTGTTTTTAGATTACTGATTCAGTGAGCGTATAGAGTCACTACATGTTCTCTTCAGCAAACTCTGCCAGTCGGCTACGTACCACGCCATTGAGGTGGATATTGGCACTGCCTTCGAAGTTTTTAAAACGCTCAACCATGTAGGTTAAGCCCGAGGTCACAGGGGTTAAGTAAGAAGAATCTATCTGCGCTAGGTTACCTGAGCAGACAATCTTGGTCCCCTCACCACAACGGGTGATGATGGTTTTGATTTGTGATGCAGTGAGGTTTTGACACTCATCGAGAAGCACAAACGCATTCTGAATTGAACGGCCACGCATGAAGTTGATCGACTTGAACTGGATGTTGGCTTTGTCACAGATGTACTTCATTGAACCTTCGGTGCAGTGGTCATTCTTGTGCAGCGCTTCGAGTGTATCGGTCACCGCGGCCAGCCAAGGTAACATCTTCTCTTCTTCGGTACCCGGAAGGAAACCAATCGATTCACCAATGTCGGGCGTGTTTCGGGTTACGATGATCTTATCGAACTGTTTACGTTCAATCGTTTGTTCAAGCGCAGCGGCCATAGCTAACAGTGTCTTACCACTACCAGCTGCACCAGTGAGGATTACAAGGTCAATATCGGGGTCGAGTAGGGCATCGATCGCCATACCTTGGTAGACGTTTTTGGGTGTGATGTCCCACGCTCTGCGATTCATCAGTCTTTCGCGACTGAGGTCTCTCAGTGTGATGCTTTCTGGCTCAATCTCTTCAACTCGAGCGGCAAAGTCACTCTCTTCGTCAATCACATATTGGTTGAGGAACGTAGGTTCGAGTGGCTCTCTTGCTAAAGTGTGCAGCGTCTTACCACCTAAACTTCGGCTCTCGACATTGTCGATACCATCCCAAAATGAACCTTCCAGTTGTTGAAAGCCCTTGGTGAGGTATTGGATGTCATCGATCAGTTGGTCTGTTTGGTAATCTTCAACAAAGCGAACACCTGCGCCTTTGGCTCGCAAGCGCATGTTGATGTCTTTGGTGATGAGAACCACTTCGCGTGGCGCGCGTTTGTTTTGAAGATAGAGGACTGCGTTGAGGATTCGGTTATCGCCAGCTTTGTCGTCGGCGAAGGCCTTGATGCTTTCTTGAAGTTCGTAGTCAGCGAGTATTGAAATACTGCCAGAGGCGTTAATGTCTTTAGAAAATGGAATGCCTTCCGATATTTGGTCTGGTGTGGCTTCCCTGAATAGGTCTTCGAGCGTTCGAATCGCAATTCTCGCATCTCGAGCAACGTCTCTTTTGCTGTCTTTGATTCTGTCGAGTTCTTCTAGCACAGTCATGGGGATAACGACATCGTGCTCTTGGAAAGAAAATATAGCGAAGGGTTCGTGAAGTAGGATATTGGTGTCTAAAACAAATAGCTTCCGGTTGGTCTCGCCCATAGCATCTCCTTGCCGACGTGCGGCTTGCCTTGCATTCATTGAACGTAGATAAAGCTCATATAAAGATTAGTATCTGATTCTGGTGATAGTCAACTACTCACCTAAACTTCATCTAGAGGAATACCGCCATATCGTTGTCGATGAATATGGCGTATTCGTTTGAGAGCAGCAATCTGCTACCTATAGATTAACCATGATTTTTTGACAGTTTGATTGCACTGGCGAAAACAGAAAAAAAGCACGAAATCATCTCCTTTAGGCGTGACCTAAATCACAGCATCGAGTAAGATTAGCGACCTTTTTCTGCACCATTTTCTCGAGATATTTATTATCTAGAGCGCATTTAAAAAGTGGCTGCAAACTAGGTATTTTTGGCTATATTTTTAGTTCGGGAGTGATAATGCTCTTGTTCAAAATTGCAGTTAAAAAAGACCAAATTCCAACTATAAGATTGAGGTAGTCGATTCATGACATTTGCTTTGGGGCAACGCTGGATAAGCGATACGGAGAGCGATTTAGGTTTAGGTACCGTTGTAGCAATGGATGCTCGCACAGTGACACTAATGTTTGCAGCATCAGAAGAAAACCGTGTGTATGCACGCACTGATGCTCCCGTAACCCGAGTAACGTTTAATGTAGGCGATGTCATCGAATGCCAAGAAGGTTGGTCTCTGTCTGTCGAAGAAGTCATCGAAGACAAAGGACTGCTAACCTACTTAGGTACTCGCGAAGATACTCAAGAAACAGAAGTCGCTCTACGTGAAATATTCCTAAGCAATCAGATCCGCTTTAACAAACCACAAGACAAACTCTACGCAGGTCAAATCGACCGTATGGATAATTTTGTGTTGCGTTACCGCGCGCTGAGCAATCAATACCAACAACATAAGAGCCCAATGCGTGGCCTGTGTGGCATGCGTGCTGGCTTGATTCCTCATCAGCTGTACATTGCTCATGAAGTGGGTCGTCGTCACGCTCCACGTGTTTTACTTGCCGATGAAGTTGGCCTAGGTAAAACCATCGAAGCGGGCATGATTATCCACCAACAAGTATTGTCTGGTCGTGCTGAACGCATTCTGATTGTTGTGCCTGAAACTCTTCAGCACCAATGGTTAGTAGAGATGATGCGTCGTTTCAATCTGCACTTCTCGATCTTTGATGAAGAGCGTTGCATCGAATCTTTTGCTGAATCAGATAACCCATTTGATACTCAGCAATACGTTCTGTGTTCTCTGGATTTCCTACGTAAGAGCCGCAAGCGCTACGAGCAAGCACTTGAAGGTGAGTGGGATCTGTTGGTTGTCGATGAAGCGCACCACCTTGAGTGGAGCCAAGATAAACCAAGCCGCGAATACCAAGTGGTGGAAGGTTTGGCTGAAAATACATCTGGCGTACTACTACTGACTGCAACTCCAGAGCAATTGGGTCGTGAGAGCCACTTCGCACGTCTACGCTTGCTGGATCCTGATCGCTTCTACGATTACGAAGCCTTCGTTGAAGAAGAAGATCAATACGCACCGGTTGCTGATGCTGTAACAGCGCTATTCTCTGGCGTGAAGCTTGAAAACAGTGCGAAGAATCAGATTACTGAGTTGCTTTCTGAGCAAGATGTAGAGCCTCTATTCCGCGTTATCGAAGGTGATAGCAGCGAAGAAGAGCAGGCATTAGCTCGCCAAGAACTGATCGATAACCTTATGGATCGCCATGGTACTGGTCGTGTTCTATTTAGAAACACACGTGCTGCAATCAAAGGCTTCCCTAAGCGTAATGTAAACCTACTGCCGATGGACATTCCAACGCAGTACACAACCTCGATGCGTGTATCGGGCATGATCGGTGGCAAGATGGCACCAGAAGCTCGTGCGATGAAGATGCTGTACCCAGAAGAGATCTTCCAAGAGTTTGAAGGTGAAGACTCAAGCTGGTGGCAGTTCGATTCACGAGTTAACTGGTTGATTGAGAAGATCCAAGACAAGCGCAGCGAAAAGATCCTAGTGATCGCATCACGTGCAAGTACGGCTCTTCAATTAGAGCAAGCACTGCGTGAGCGTGAAGGTGTGCGTGCAACCGTATTCCACGAAGGCATGTCGATTCTTGAACGTGATAAAGCCGCGGCTTATTTTGCTCAAGAAGAGGGCGGCGCTCAGGTTCTGATCTGTAGTGAAATCGGCTCTGAAGGTCGTAACTTCCAGTTCGCGAACCAGCTAGTAATGTTCGATCTTCCGTTCAACCCAGACTTGCTAGAACAACGCATTGGCCGTTTGGACCGTATCGGTCAACTGCGTGATATCGACATCCATGTTCCTTATCTAAAAGGTACATCACAAGCGATCCTTGCACGTTGGTTTGATGAAGGTCTAAATGCATTCGCAGAAACCTGCCCAACGGGTCGCACGGTTTATGACAAGTACTCAGATGTACTAATCGAAATGCTGGCTTCTGGTAATACAGATCAGCTTGATGAAGTGATTGAAGAGTCAGCCAAGCTAAACCAAAGCCTAAAAGCGGATCTAGAAAAAGGCCGAGATCGCCTGCTAGAGATGCATTCAAACGGCGGCGACAAAGCGCACGAAATCGCAGAGAAGATTGCATCGACTGATGGTGATACTAACCTAGTGACGTTTGCACTGAGCCTGTTCGACACGATTGGTTTGAACCAAGACGACAAGGGTGAAAATGCGCTAGTTGTGACACCATCTGAGCACATGATGGTTCCAAGCTACCCAGGTTTACCTTACGAAGGCGCAACCATCACGTTCGACCGTGATACAGCCCTTTCTCGTGAAGACATGAACTTCATTAGCTGGGAACACCCAATGATTCAAGGCGGTATTGATCTGCTATTGAGTGAAGGTGTGGGTGCGTCAGCGGTATCACTGCTGAAAAACAAAGCGTTGCCTGTTGGTACTATCCTGCTTGAGCTGGTTTACCTTGTCGATGCGCAAGCTCCGAAACGCAGCGGTATCAGCCAGTTCCTACCTAAGACACCAATTCGTTTGATGATGGATGGTCGTGGTAACGATCTATCTGCTCAGGTTGAGTTTGATAGCTTTAACCGCCAGCTAAGCCCTGTAAACCGTCACTTAGCGAGCAAGCTAGTGAACTCGGTACAAGGCGAGATTCACAAGCTAATCGAAGCGGGTGAGACACATGTACTGCCGAAGGTTGAAGAAGTTCGTCAGCAAGCTCAGAAGGATATGCAAACTAACTTGAATGGTGAGTTAGAGCGTCTACAAGCGCTTAAAGCGGTGAACCCTAACATTCGTGATGAAGAGCTTGAGGTTATCGAAGCTCAAATCAATGAACTGACAGGTTACATCAGCAAAGCTCAGGTTCAGCTGGATTCCTTACGTTTGATTGTGGTTTCTCACAACTAATTTTGAATTAGCGAAAAGCTTCAACGAAATAAGGCCTCCATCATGAAGGCCTTATTTTTTATCTAGCGTTTGAAAGGTATTTGTGTTGTTGAAGGTGTAATGGCAGAGGAATTACATTAACCATTTCCACCAAACAAATACTGCTAGGAAACCAAATAGGTACACAAGACCTGCTACAGACAACCATTTTAATTTGGTGCCAATTGCTAGTGCTTCTGGGAGTTTAGCTTTGTTCACTAAGATGAAGTTAAGCAGCGCGAAGAATGGCGTAGTCGCAAAGGCGAGTACCATTGCGAAATCTAGCATTGGCATCAATGCAGCACTGAAGAACATCACAATCGCGAGTGCTGCGATAGAGACAATGATGATCCAGCCTTGCAGCATGCGTGGGCTCGATTCTTTCTTGAATAACAAACGTTGTGATTCCGCAAGTACACGTGAGTAACCGTCGATAACCGTAATCGTGCTGCCAAAGATACAGAAGAAAGCAATGATGGCGATGAGCGGACGAGACCATTCACCAATCGTTGAGGCGTAGATACCCACCAATTGATGAGTGAACCCAACACCAGAACGAGACAGTTCAACACCTGAACCGTGAAGTACCAGCGCGCCTAAAGCTACGAATACTAAAGCAAGCAGTGCCGTACCAATGTAGCCGACGTTAAAATCGAACAGCGCTGATTGAGCTGTGACTTCTTGCTTCTCTTTTTGGCTTTTTAACCACATAGAGGTGATGCTGGATATCTCGATAGGTGCAGGCATCCAACCCATGGTCACCACGATAAAGCCGATAGCGGCCAACGACCAAGGTGATGGCGGAACAAAAGCCGCATCAGGTTCAACAGGAGAGCCAATAGCAATCGCGACAGCGGCTAGAGTAGTGATCGTAAGGATCGCCATGATTGTCTTCGATAATGTATCAAGAGCACGATAGTGGCCTGCAAATAGAATGATCAAGCAGGTTGCTAAAACGATCATGCATAATGTACTGGTAGCTAATTCGAAAGGAACAAAGTAGCTCAGTAGGCTTGCACTGAATAGCAGCAAAGCAGCCGTGTTTACGACGGCGGAAATGGCGCTCAATATTGAAAAGATCACAAGGTATGGGCGACCTAGATTAGAGTAACCTTCAACTAAGCTTTGGCCTGTCCCCAATGTATATTGGATACCGGCTCTAAAGAATGGGTATTTAAATACGTTAACCAGAATAATAAGAGCGGCGAGCTGCCAGCCATAAATCGCACCAGCTTTGGTCGAGGCAACTAAATGAGAGCCACCTACTGCTGCAGCAGCCATCATGATACCTGGGCCAAGAGACTTGATTAAACTTGATAGGGGAGCAGAGGTTTGTGTTTTTTCGGTGGTTGTTTTAACCGTACTTTCCATCATTTTTCCTTTGATGCTGACTTCTTATTTTCCGTTACCCTATCAATACCATGTTTTGTAAAGTCGTCAACTTTTATGTACGAAAATGTTGGGGATTGTATTTAATAATAAACAAACCAACCGTGAATTATTTATTCACCAGTAATTAAGAGGCTTCAATGGCGTTAGAACAGTACACACCACCACGTGAACCGTGGATCGACATTGTCTATCAAGATGATGATATTCTTTTGGTGAATAAGCCAGCTGGCCTACTTTCAGTGCCGGGAAGGTTGCCAGAGCATTACGACAGTATGTGGAGCCGGTTGGTTGACGAGTTTGCTGATATTCAAGTCGTGCATCGCTTGGATATGTCGACATCGGGCTTGATGCTGTTGGCTAAACACAAACAAGCTGAGCGGCATTTGAAGAAGCAGTTCCAATATCGACTGACACATAAGCTCTATTACGCACGAGTGTGGGGGGCAGTAGAGGAAAAAGAAGGGCTCATTGATCTGCCACTCATTTGTGATTGGCCGAATCGTCCTAGGCAGAAAGTGTGTTTTGATGACGGCAAGCCATCACAGACTCGTTATGTGGTAGAGCAAGTAGAGGCTCAAACCACCTTATTGAAGTTACTGCCGATTACTGGCCGCTCTCATCAGTTGCGTGTGCATTGTATGGAAATTGGGAATCCAATTGTGGGCGACGAATTTTATGCAACGCCTGAAGCTTTTGAATATAGCGATCGTCTGGCTTTGCATGCGTCTGAATTGAGCTTCTATCATCCAGCTAACAACCAACTGTTCAAAGCCTTTGTCCCTTGCGAGTTTTACCCTCAAGCGTCACCACAAATTGAACAGCACTTTGAAATTGCGCCAGAGCTTTCAGACTACAGTAAGCTAAAAGCTTAGAATAAGAGTAATCAATCGACTTATCCAAGGAAGTACAATGCCGAAGCTGAAAGTGGTCTTTCTCGACCGAGCCACCATCCCATCTCAAATCAATTTAAAACCGCTTAGCTTTGAACATGAATGGATTGAATATGATTTCACGACTCCCGAGCAAGTCTTAGAGCGAGTTGAAGGTGCCGATGTCGTGATCACCAATAAAGTGGTGCTCAATGAATCGAATTTGGCTCAAGCACATCAACTTAAGCTGATCGCGGTTTCAGCGACAGGTGTGAACAATGTCGATGTGGAATACTGCAAGAGCAATAATATCGCGGTGGCTAACGTACAGGGTTACGCGACTCAATCTGTTCCTGAGCATGTAATTGCAATGCTATTTACGTTAAAGAGAAGCCTCGTCGGCTATCACCAAGATATTGAAGCGGGAGAGTGGCAGAAGGATAAGCAGTTCTGTTTCTTTACTCATCCGATTCAAGACGTGGCGGGCAGCACATTGGGCTTAATGGGCAGTGGTAGTTTAGGGCAAGCAACCGCAATATTAGCTAAAGCGATTGGTATGAAGGTCATCTTTGCTGAGCGAAAAGGGGCAGATTCTTGTCGAGAAGGCTATCTGCCTTTTGAAACTGTATTGCAGCAAGCGGATGCGATCAGCCTACATTGTCCTTTGACTGAAGTGACACAAAATCTGATTTCGGATCAAGAGCTAGCAATGATGAAACCAAGCGCGGTGCTGATCAATGCGGGGCGTGGTGGATTGGTCGATGAGCAAGCCCTAGTTGAGGCTTTGAAAAACCATGAGATTGCCGGAGCGGGTATGGATGTGTTCACACAAGAGCCTGCAGATAACTCAAATCCACTATTGGCCAACAGCCACTTACCTAACTTACTACTGACACCACATGTGGCGTGGGGCAGTGACAGTTCCATTCAAAAGCTGTCGGATATCTTAATCGATAATATTGATGGGTTTATCGCGGGTCGCCCGCAAAACATAGTGAATTGATTAAAGCTATGTAGCATGAGTTAAAACAAAAAAGGTTGGCTTGTAGGCCAACCTTTTTAGATCGTTATGTTGATTAAATGACTTAACCTTGCGGCTTAACAACCAATACATTGATTGGTGAGTTCTGTACCACTTTGCTCGCAACAGAACCAAGCACAACTTTGTCGATTTTCGAACGCTTATGGCTAGGCATCACAATAAGGTCGGCGCCAAGCTTTTCTGCGTAATCAAGAATCGTCGCGTAAGTTTTACCTTCAGCAACGTGAACCTTATATACCACTTCATCATCGATGTGTTTGTCGGCAAACTCTTTCAGCTGATTTTTAACATCGAGCTTCATTTGGTTCGCTGCATCTTTCGGGAAGTAAGACGCTACCATCGACATGTGAATGCCCGGTAGTACGTTCAGAATGTGAATCTCAGCATTACTGTGTTTTGCGTGCCATACCGCTAGCTCGACAGCTTTGTCAGAAAAGCCTTTGTCGTTAAGATCAACGGGAACAAGGATTTGTCTATACATGTATTCGTCTCATTTTAAGCAGCGCCTAGTGCTTACCAAGCGCTGTCATTATCTTTTCCATGTAATAAAAAAGCCAAATAGGGTTGAGCACTACTTGGCTCTATCCATTACGCGCTAATCTCATCCTTACGAGCACGTCTTCTTTGGTTCATCGCTAAACCAATCAAAATCAGTAGGGCAGGCAAGAATACCCACTCTTTCATCGGTCGATCTGCGTCTTGGATAACTGATTTAATTTCCCAATCAAAGTCAATGCCGGCTGCTTCTGCTGGGCTGCCAAACTCAACCATATCAACAATCATCTTGTCGTCGGCTTGTGTCAGCATAAGGCCCATTGAAGCAATACGGTCTTCACTTGTTTTCGCAGAATCTTCAAATGGAAGGCGAACCGTCTTCTCAGAATAGTTACCTTCTAAGTTTTCGCCACCTACTCTCAATTCAAGTGATTGTCCCACAGATAGATTTTCTGTGATTTGAGCGATCTCAACTCCAGGTGAAAGAACTTTCTCTGGGTAGATCATGTCCCACCAGAAACCTGGGCGGAAGAAAGAGAAGGTCAGAACGATAAGCAGCACCGTTTCCCACCACTTGTTCTTCGTGAACCACCAACCTTGTGTCGCTGCTGCAAAGATAAGTACCGCAGTCACAGAGGAGAAAATTGTCAACGCTAAGTGCCACCAAGAATCAATACCCATCAATAGAAGTTGGGTGTTGAAGATGAACATGAATGGCAGAATCGCGGTACGAATATCGTAGGTAAAGCCTTGAATACCCGTACGAATCGGATCGGATTTCGCAATCGCGGCTGCAGCAAACGCTGCTAGACCAACTGGAGGCGTGTCATCAGCAAGAATACCGAAGTAGAATACGAATAAGTGCACCGCAATCAGTGGGATGATAAGACCGTGCGCAGCACCTAGGGTCACGATTACCGGAGCCATCAGCGTTGATACAACGATGTAGTTTGCTGTGGTTGGTAAGCCCATACCTAGGATCAAGCTGATTACCGCAGTAAATAGCAGCATAAGAATGATGCTACCGCCTGAGATAAACTCAACGAAATCAGTCATTACAAGGCCGATACCCGTCAGAGTCACTACGCCTACAACCGTACCAGCAGCAGCGGTCGCTACACCGATACCGATCATGTTACGTGCGCCTGAAACCAAGCTCTCTGCTAGGTCAACGAAACCGGCTTTAGTTTGCTCTGCAAGATCGTCAGATTTGTTCATCAGAGTCATTAAAGGACGCTGAGTGATCAAGATAAAGATCATGAACACTGTTGCCCAGAATGCAGATAGGCCTGGAGAAAAACGTTCAACCGTTAAACACCAAACTAGTACTACGATAGGCAGTAGGAAGTGCAAACCAGATTTAATCGTTGGACCTGGATCTGGAACTTCTTTTAGATCCGCATCGATTTCCATACCGCCTTCAGCTGCGTATTTTGCTGATACGCGAACCAGAGCAACATAAGCGATCAATAGCGCCACAGTTACGATTGGTGTTGCCGCATCGCCAAATACATCTTTCGTCCAACCCACACCGTAGTACACCGCGGCACTGATAACACATAGACCTAAAATGGTGCCAGTGAAAGACAGCAGGCTTTGTACGATAGTTGGCGTGTGACGACGAGGTAGGCCTGTCATGCCTGCTTTACATGCTTCTAGGTGAACGATGTAAATCAGAGCGATGTAAGAAATCAGAGCTGGCAGTAACGCTGCTTTGATAACTTCCACATACGAGATGCCCACATACTCAACCATCAAGAATGCCGCAGCACCCATGATAGGTGGTGTTAATTGACCGTTGGTTGAAGCCGCTACTTCTACTGCACCTGCTTTTGTACCAGGGAAACCAACACGCTTCATTAGCGGGATAGTAAAGGTACCCGTGGTTACCACGTTTGCAATAGATGAACCGGATACTAGGCCAGATAGACCAGAGGCTACAACGGCTGCTTTTGCTGGACCACCTTTCATATGACCAAGCAGAGAGAATGCAACCTTGATGAAGTAAGCACCAGCCCCCGCACGTTCTAGCATTGCACCAAACAGTACAAACAAGAATACAAATGAGGTTGATACGCCAAGAGCTACACCGAATACACCTTCTGTTGTTAGCCACAGGTGCGACATTGCCTTGTTCAGGCTCGCACCTTTATGGGCGATAACGTCTGGCATGTGTGGACCGCCAAAGGTGTAAAGTAGGAATACTGCCGCCACAACCATAAGAGGTGGACCTAAAGCGCGTCGTGTTGCTTCAAGCAGTAGAACCATGCCAAATACGGCTGCAACAATATCGAATGTTGTTGGTGCGCCTGAACGACCGGCAAGTTCAGTGTAGAAAATATAGATATAAGAAGCTGAAAAACTACCTACTAGCGCCAATATCCAGTCGACTGCTGGGATGCGATCCCGCGGCGAGCTCTTCATGGCAGGATAAGCGGTAAAGGCTAGGAAAATAGCGAACGTAAGGTGAATTGCTCGAGCTTCAGTGTCGTTTAAAATTGCGAAGTTAAAAATGAACGGCAGCGGAGATGCATACCAAAGTTGGAACAGTGACCAACATAGAGGCACAAACCATAAAATACGGCCTTGGATACCGCGAGGGCTACGCGCACCAGTGTCTGATTGTGCCACCATTTCTTGCACATCTGGAGACGGTGATGTTGTCTGCGTCATGTACTTTATCCTTATTATTGATGGTCTGCCTTTCTTACGAACAACGAGACGTTATTTATTTCCTATCTAGTGTAGTGAATAGATAGGGAAATGCGTTTGTTTGTTTGTTCGTCTTTGTCTTAGGCTTGATACGAAGGTAAGTTCGCCAAATTGGAGAAACTTAAAGGTTTGCTCTTTTCACTTAAGTTATTTTTATAAAACGTGAAAAGCCAATAAGGAGGGCTAGCCTCCTTATTGGTGTAGTAGGCTTAAAGTAGAGTTACTTTAGAAGGCCCACTTCTTTGTAGTATTTTTCTGCACCTGGGTGAAGAGGGATAGAGATACCCGCTTTAACCATGTCTTCTTTCTTCAGGTTAGCAAATGCTGGGTGTAGGCGTTTGAAAGTGTCAAAGTTTTCAAATACTGCCTTAGCAACGTTGTATGCAACTTCTTCAGAAACGTCTGAAGTTGTTACCATAGTTGCTGCAACACCGAAGCTGTTTACGTCAGCGTCTGTACCGCGGTACATGCCAGCAGGAACTGTGCTGTAAGCGTAGTATGGGTTTTCAGCTACGATCTTGTCGATCTGTGGACCTGTTGCTGAAACCAGTTTTGCATCACAAGACGTTGTTGCTTCTTTGATTGATCCGTTCGGGTGACCAACCATGTAGATGAATGCATCAATCTTGTTGTCACAAAGTGCTTGTGAACGCTCAGAACCTTTAAGTTCAGAAGCCAGCTTGAAGCTATCGTTTGTCCAACCCATAGCGTCCATTACAACACCCATAGTTGCACGGTCACCAGAGCCTGGGTTACCAATGTTTACACGCTTACCTGCAAGGTCAGAAACATTGTTGATGCCAGCATCGGTACGAGCAATGATGTTGAACGGTTCTGTATGTAGAGAGAACATAGCGCGAAGTTTCTTGTATTCGCCCTGATCTTTGAACTTACTTGTACCGTTGTAGCCGTGGTATTGCCAGTCCGATTGAACAACACCGAAATCTAGTTCACCAGCACGGATGGTGTTAACGTTGTAGATTGAACCACCAGTAGACTCTACAGAACAACGAATGTTGTGGTCTTTGCGGCCCTTGTTCACTAGCTTACAAATCGCACCACCAGTTGGGTAGTAAACACCCGTAACTGAACCAGTACCAATTGTGATGAACTCTTGAGCGTTAACTGCGCCAGCGCCCATTACAGCAGCTGCAATAGCACCAACTTTAATAAGTTTGGTAAATGCCATGAATTTCCCTTCCTTTATTCATTATTAACCCTGAAACAAGTGTAGTTGTTTCTGGAGTTTCCTATTTGGAAACGGCACCTTTTTCAATCCATGTGATGAAAAAGTGTCTGAATAATATCAAAAATTGGCAGAAAATTACTCGAATGTTAAAAGATATAGCTAAAAAATCTAACAAATGATGCGTAGATCTCGTGTTTAACTTGCTACTGAGTTTTTTAAAATCAATGGTTTAGTGTTGTTCAGAGGAAGGGGAGGTAGATATTCTAGGATGTGATTTGGATCACGAAGCAAATAGATATTCGTGATCCATTAATACGATGGATAGTTATGAAACTATGAGCAATTAGCCAGCGTATTCAAACAGTTCGCACACTGAATCGAACAGTTGCTTGGTCGTTACCGATAAGGTTGGTGTAATAAAGATAGTGTCATCGCCTGCGACTACGCCCAGTATGCCTTCCGACTTGCCTAGTGAGTCTAATAAACGCGCAATCAGCTGCGCTGCACCAGGGCCTGTGTGTATCACAACCAATGCATTGTTGTGGTCAATATCTAATACTAATTCTCTTAGCGAGCTAGAAACGGTTGGAACACCCAGTTCAGCAGGAAGACAGTAAACCATCTCCATTTTCGCGTTACGAGTTCGAACAGCACCAAACTTGGTTAACATACGCGAGACTTTAGATTGGTTGATGCTTTCAAAACCTTCGTGTTTGAGGGCATCAACAATTTCGCCCTGTGAGCCAAAACGTTCTTCTTTTAGTAAGGCTTTAAATGCACGAACTAAGTTGTCTTGCTTTTCTGTATTGCGCATATGTCATTCTTATTCATTAACAAAGATGTTTGCATATTCTCGCATACATATTCAATTTTAGCCAAAACATCCCTGTAATTTGTTAGTCATATCACTGTAAATATTTAATAGAATAATGTGTTATTTGCGACGACTTATTTTGTTATTTCAGACGATTATCGCCATAATGCGAACTTGCTGTGTAGCACGGTTTTATTGACTTGCGCGAAGTCGCAAAGCTAGCGTTAATTGATTGTAATCACTTTGTGATTAATATAGTTTTTTAACTTAGATTTAGCTCAAGAATTACCCTACAAAGAATCTATAAGAGAAAGCTCTCAAGGAGAATAACAATGAAAGTAGCTGTTATTGGTGCCGCTGGTGGCATCGGTCAAGCCCTAGCCCTACTACTTAAGAACCGCCTGCCTGCTGGTTCAGATCTTGCACTTTACGACATTGCACCGGTAACTCCGGGTGTCGCTGCCGATCTTAGCCATATCCCAACGCCTGTTTCGATCAAAGGTTACGCGGGTGAAGATCCAACTCCAGCACTAGAAGGTGCGGATGTTGTGCTTATTTCTGCAGGTGTTGCTCGTAAGCCTGGTATGGATCGTGCGGATCTTTTCAATGTGAACGCTGGCATTGTTAAGTCTCTTGCAGAGAAAATCGCAGTTACTTGTCCTACTGCTTGTGTTGGTATCATCACTAACCCAGTCAACACAACAGTGCCAAT
Organism: Vibrio pomeroyi; assembly: GCF_024347595.1. Lineage (NCBI taxonomy): Bacteria > Pseudomonadati > Pseudomonadota > Gammaproteobacteria > Vibrionales > Vibrionaceae > Vibrio > Vibrio pomeroyi. The sequence continues at coordinate 360,541 of NZ_AP025506.1, forward strand.
CGCTGCTGAAGTACTTAAGAAAGCTGGCGTTTACGACAAGCGTCGTCTATTCGGTATTACTACTCTTGATGTAATTCGTTCAGAAACGTTTGTTGCTGAGCTGAAAGACAAAGATCCAGGCGACATCCGTGTTCCTGTAATCGGTGGTCACTCAGGTGTAACTATCCTTCCTCTACTTTCTCAAGTTGAAGGCGTAGAGTTCACTGACGAAGAAATCGCAGCACTAACAACTCGTATCCAAAACGCGGGTACTGAAGTAGTAGAAGCTAAAGCTGGCGGCGGCAGTGCAACACTATCTATGGGTCAAGCGGCTTGTCGTTTCGGCCTTGCGCTAGTGAAAGCTCTTCAAGGCGAAGAGAACGTGATTGAGTGTGCATACGTTGAAGGTGAAGGCGAGCACGCACCATTCTTCGCTCAACCAGTTAAGCTAGGTAAAGAGGGCGCAGAAGCGATCCTTAGCTACGGCGAACTGAGCGACTTCGAACGTAACGCTCTAGACAGCATGCTAGAAACGCTAAATGGCGATATCGAGATTGGTGTTGAATTCGCTAAATAAGCGATACAGCACTAACTCAGGTTAAAATTGCTAATAAGAGCCGGTCATTATGATCGGCTTTTTTGATCCTTGGATTTGCCTCATTCGTAAACAGTGTTTTAGAGATGCGAGTGGAGCAAGAATTATGAGCCGTATTCAGAAAGGAATGAACGTCCATTTCCATTTAGGTCGATTGGGAAAGATCCTCGTTATAGATGAACAAGAGCAATTTGCGCTGGTTGAGTCATACAACAGCCACGAGCAGTATGCAGTGCCGTTGGAAGAGATTGAAGAGGTCGAAGCTCAACTTCCATTGTCGTTAGAGTCGAGTCGTTACTGAGAGTGGATTTGGAAAGATTTTCGTGAGGACCAAAAAAGAGCCCTGAGGCTCTTTTTTATTATCTATGTAATGTTGTCTGTATAGAAGACGGTCTACAAAGTTACTTGCTGCGTTTAACAGCCAAGTGAGCAAGTGTGGTCAGTGCTTGCTTATATTCAGAGTCAGGCAGTATAGAAAGCTCAGCAATCGCTTTGTCGGCTTCTTCATAAGCCTTATTAGTCGTGTACTCTAATGAGCCTGTCTCTTTCATTACAGCCATAATCTCGTCGAGACGCTCCATCCCGTTGGCTTTTTCAATAGCTTCACGAATCATGCTTGCTTGTTCAGGAGAACCATTGTGCATTGCGTAAAGTAGAGGCAGTGTTGGTTTGCCTTCAGCAAGATCGTCACCAACGTTCTTACCCATCTCTTTACCATCAGCAGTGTAGTCCATCACATCGTCAATCAGTTGGAATGCAGTGCCTAGGTATTTACCGTAGTTCTGCATAGCGGTTTCGATTTCAGGTGACGACTCAGTAAGAATCGCGCCGATTTGGGTCGCGGCTTCGAATAAGCGAGCAGTCTTAGAGTAAATAACCTGCATGTAGCTTTCTTCTGTGGTGTCGGGGTTATTGCAGTTCATTAATTGTTGAACTTCGCCCTCGGCAATCACGTTTACCGCTTCACTCATTAGCTCAAGGATCTTTAAAGATCCTAGCGTTGTCATCATTTGGAACGAGCGAGTGTAAATAAAGTCACCCACCAAAACGCTAGCGGCATTACCAAAAGCTGCGTTGGCTGTCGCTTTACCGCGTCTCATGTCCGATTCGTCGACGACATCATCATGAAGTAGGGTTGCTGTGTGAATAAACTCGATAAAGGCTGCAGAGGTGATATGAGCTTCACCTTGGTAACCAAGAGCGCGAGCAGATAAAAGAGCAAGCAAAGGGCGTAGGCGTTTACCACCGCCGCTAACGATATAAAAACCAAGCTGGTTGATTAAACTTACGTCAGAATTAAGTTGGGCTTGAATTGTTTCATTCACTTTTGCCATATCATTGGCAGTAAGCGTTTGGATAGCTTTAAAATCCATTGTTCATCCGGCTGAAGTTAGACCCTGTAAGGCTTATACGTTGTATTTAATTGTTGAATAATACACTAAAAAACGTTGATTAATACATCGCTAAAGGGCATGATTGCCGCACTTTTCTTTGGCGAACAGGTTTTCGCCAATTTTTTAAAAATATGGCTTGTCATAGCGCCATGATTCCCGTAGAATCTGCGCCCTATTGATTAGTTTAGCGCACACCCGAGTTGTACAAATAACAACCATAGGCTGTGCGGAAAAAGCGGAGTAAAATATGTACGCTGTTTTCCAATCTGGTGGCAAACAACACCGAGTAAGCGAAGGTCAAACACTTCGTTTAGAGAAATTAGACGTTGAAACTGGTGCAACTGTTGAATTTGATAAAGTTCTTCTTGTTGCTAACGGCGAAGAAATCGCTGTTGGTGCACCTCTTGTTGAAGGTGGCAAGGTTACTGCAGAAGTAGTACAACACGGTCGTGGCGATAAAGTAAAAATCGTTAAGTTCCGTCGTCGTAAGCACTCGCGTAAGCAAGCTGGTCACCGTCAGTGGTTCACTGAAGTGAAAATCACTGGCATTAACGCTTAAGTATTAGGAGAGTTTAACAATGGCACATAAAAAAGCTGGCGGTTCTACTAATAACGGCCGCGATTCAGAAAGCAAACGTCTTGGTGTTAAGCGTTTTGGTGGTGAATCTGTTCTTGCAGGTAACATCATCGTTCGTCAACGTGGTACTAAGTTCCACGCTGGCACAAACGTTGGCATCGGTAAAGACCACACTCTTTTCGCTCTTACTGAAGGTAAAGTGAAATTTGCTGTTAAAGGTCCTAAAAACCGTAAGTTTGTAAGCATCGAAGCTGAGTAATTTAATCTTTAACTAGATTATTTTAATAGCTTTCAAGCTGAATTCAAAAGCCCTGCCGATTCGGCAGGGTTTTTTATTTATAGCGAGAATAAAAAAGCAGACGCTCTTGTCTTAGCTTTAATAAGCTTAAAGCAAAGAACCTCTCCTTCTTTGTTCCTTGGTTGCAGGTCGGCCTAGATCTTAGGTGATCGATCTAAACACGGATCTGCTAGAATTTATATCACTCCATGATGAGTGGTAACGCAACGTAAGTGCGGAGTTAAAAAATGAAATTCGTTGATGAAGCGGTAGTAAAAATAGAAGCCGGTGATGGCGGTAATGGTACAGTAAGCTTTTGGCGCGAAAAGTTCGTCGCTAAAGGTGGTCCTGATGGCGGCGACGGCGGTGACGGTGGTGATGTTTACATCCAAGCGGATGAGAACTTAAACACACTGATCGATTACCGTTTCCAACGTTTTTACAATGCAGAGCGTGGCGAGAATGGTCGCGGCGGTAACTGTACTGGTAAACGTGGTAAAGATATTACGCTGAAAGTACCAGTTGGTACGCGTGCGGTTGATATCCATACCAACGAAATCGTTGCTGAAGTTGCTGAACACGGCAAAAAAGTAATGGTTGGTAAAGGTGGTTGGCACGGTCTTGGTAACACGCGTTTTAAATCGTCTGTTAACCGCGCTCCTCGTCAAAAGACAATGGGTACTAAAGGTGAAGTTCGTGAACTGCGTTTAGAACTTCTTCTATTAGCCGACGTTGGTATGCTTGGCCTACCAAACGCAGGTAAATCTACCTTTATTCGTTCTGTATCTGCAGCGAAACCAAAAGTAGCGGATTACCCGTTCACAACTTTGATCCCAAGCTTGGGCGTGGTGAGTGTGGTTCCTGAGAAGAGTTTCGTAGTAGCCGATATCCCAGGTCTAATCGAAGGTGCTGCTGATGGCGCGGGCCTTGGTATTCGTTTCTTGAAGCACCTTGAGCGTTGTCGTGTTCTGCTTCATATGATTGATATTATGCCGATCGATGAATCTGATCCTATTCAGAACGCACTGACAATCATCGATGAACTTGAGCAATACAGCGAAAAAGTGGCACAAAAACCTCGTTGGTTAGTATTCAACAAAGTTGACCTAATGCCAGAAGAAGAAGCAGACGAAAAGATTCAAGAAATCATCGATGCTTTAGGTTGGGAAGGCGAATACTTCAAGATCTCTGCTGTGAACAAAATGGGCACAAAAGATCTTTGTTTCAAATTAGGTGAGTTCATGGAGAACCTACCTCGTGAAATTGAAGAAGTTGAAGAAGAAGAAAAAGTAGACTTTATGTGGGATGACTACCATAAAGATGCGATGAGTGGTAAGAATGTCGTTACTGAAGATGATGACGACTGGGATGATTGGGACGACGAAGAAGATGACGGTCATGTTATCTACGTTCGTGACTAATCCTCGTATTTCTTTGAACACTTAGGTCGCTTCTTCTAAAGAACGCCGATAGTTTTATTAAACCGCAATGAAAATTGCGGTTTTTTTGTATCTAAATCATTATGTACTGTCGGATTTTAATGCAGAATTTATTCTAACTAGTTAACGCCTATGGGAAGGAAATCATGGCATCAAAGCAAAGAGCGATCTCTCGATTGGTCGCTCAGTCAGGACAAATGTTATTGGCACACGGTGCTGAAAGCACTTTAGTTGGTGATATCATGCGCCGCATTGGCATCGCTTGCGGTGTTGACGAAGTTGAAGTCGCACTATCAGCCAATGCGCTTGTAGTCACGACTGTGATGAATGATCACTGTATTACCACCACTCGAAGCTGTGCTGATCGTGGCATTAACATGCAAGTGATCACCGACATTCAACGAGTTTGTATCATGATGGAGAAGGGAATTCTCGATTATGGATTGGCGTATAAGAAGATCCAAAGCATCAGCCCTGAGCGTTATAACCGTTGGATAGTGGTCGTGATGATAGGGCTGTCGTGTGCCTCTTTTAGTCGTCTTGCGGGCGGTGATTGGCAGGTATTCATGATGACCTTTATTGCCTCTGCTTGTGGCATGATCGTCAGACAAGAGATTGGTCATCGCCATTTCAATCCGCTATTAAATTTTGCGATCACGGCTTTCGTGACCACCACCATTTCGGCTCAAGCTGTGCTTTACAATATTGGCGGTCAACCCACGATTGTGATGGCTTCGTCGGTGTTGATGCTTGTGCCAGGCTTCCCTCTGATTAACTCCGTTGCAGATATGCTTAAAGGTCACATAAACATGGGCTTAGCGCGTTTTACCATGGCCAGTCTGCTCACACTAGCGACAAGCTTAGGTATTGTCGCTGCGATGAGTCTGTCTGATGTTTGGGGGTGGGCGAGCTAATGAGTCTTTTTGAATTATTTCTAGGTTTACTCAACGATATGTTTTTCGCCGCGATTCCCGCTGTCGGATTCGCATTGGTATTTAATGTTCCACAACGCGCCTTAATTTATTGTGCGCTGGGCGGTTCTATTGGCCACGGCAGTCGTTATTTGATGATGCACTTTGGTGTCCCTATTGAGTGGGCCACCTTTTTTGCCGCGACAATAGTAGGCATGATTGGCGTGCATTGGTCGCATAAATTGTTAGCGCACCCTAAGGTGTTTACGGTCGCAGCTTTGATTCCAATGGTGCCGGGTGTCTTTGCCTTTAAAGCGATGATTGCCATGGTTGAGATAAACAGAGCAGGGTACAGCCCTGAATTACTGGCAATGTTGATGGAGAACTTTTTGAAATCGATGTTCATTATCGCCGGACTGGCGGTTGGCTTAGCTGTGCCTGGGCTGTTATTCTACCGCCGTAGACCTATCGTCTAGCATCAATTTTCTCCAGTTAAGGACAGGACTTTCGATTTATGATCATCAGCATGATTGCAGCAATGGCAAACAACCGTGTAATAGGTAAAGACAATCAGATGCCTTGGCATTTACCTGCGGACTTCGCATGGTTCAAGCGCTCAACTATGGGTAAACCTGTCGTAATGGGACGTAAGACTTACGATTCAATCGGGCGTCCTCTACCAGGTCGATTGAATGTTGTGATCAGCCGTGATGAGAGCTTAGAGATCGAAGGGGTGACGACGGTTACTTCTATTGAAAATGCTCTGGAGCTTGTTAGTGATGTTGAAGAGGTGATGATTATCGGTGGTGGTTCAATCTATGAAAGTTGCCTACCTAAAGCGGATAAGTTGTACCTAACCTATATCGATTTTGATGTTGCTGGCGACACTCAATTCCCAGACTGGGGAGAAGGTTGGAAGCAGAGCTTTAATGATACGTATCAAGCGGATGAGAAAAACAAACACAATATGGTGTTTGTGATTCTCGAGCGCTAAGTCCTAATTTAAAAACACTTGCTCTGCAGCACGAGTAGCGCAAGTGTTCCGTATATCTATAACGCTTTTTGAGTAAAAAACTGTTTGTCTTCCCAGCGAAGTGCCGTTAGCTCTCCGCCCCAAACACACCCAGTATCAAGCCCAATCACATCCTTTCCGTTATAGCCCTCAAGTGCTGCCCAGTGCCCAAATAGCACGGTTTTATCTAACTGAATTCTCTGAGGGAGGTCAAACCAAGGAATGTATTCGTTGTCAGTAACTTCCTTTGGAGGTAGCTTGCATCCCATGTCTAACCGCCCGTCAGGAAAACAGAAGCGCATACGTGTAAAGCTATTGATCGCGTATTGATAACGTTCTATATCGCTCAGATCTTTCGACCATAAGTCAGGAGCGTTGCTGTACATGTTCTCAATCAGCCACTTCCATTTTTTTGAGCGCAATAGACCTGTGATCTTTTTGTTCTCTTTACGCGCTCGCTTTACTGTCCATTGCGGCGATATCCCCGCATGGGTCATGACAAATTGATCATGCTCTTGCATCAACGGCTGCTCTCTAAGCCACTCAAGTAACTCATCTTTGTCATCAGCATCTAGGATCTGCTGAGTTTGATCTTTCTTTTTTGCTGGAAAAAGACCAAGCGAGACGGCGAGCAGGTGTAGGTCATGATTGCCTAATACTACCTTCGCAGATTCCCCTAAAGACCGGATAAATCTGAGTGTATCAAGTGACTTAGGGCCCCTTGCGACCAAGTCACCAGCGACCCACAAAGTGTCTTTTTGTTTATCAAATTTAACGGTTTTAAGTAAGAGTTGAAGTTCGTCGAAGCATCCTTGGATGTCTCCGACAATATAATTCGACACAGTATTTTCCTGTAGATGCTGAAGTATAACTAATTGAGAATATTCGGGATCGCGAGTCTGAATGGATCGACCTCAGTGATGAAATCAATGCCTTTGTTATCGGTCATCACATAGTGACCCTGCATAACACCCACGGGGGTTTCGATGACGGTACCACTTGTGTAAGTGTATTCGTCATTGGCTTCAATCACGGGTTGTTGTCCAACCACGCCATCACCTTCAATGGTGAGTTGCTTGCCGTTAGAGTCGGTAATTAACCAGCGGCGAGACATCAGCTGCACCGTTGTTTTACTTAGGTTTTTGATGGTTATGATGTAGGCGAAGACGTAACGGTTCTTCGTTGGTTCTGATTGTTCCTCTATGTATTTAGAGTGAACCTGGCATTTGATACAAGGCGTAGATATATCCATATTCGCACCTTTTGTTGTTGGTATACTTAATGTAATTAAAGTATTACATAAAAAAGGCTCCTAACCGAAGTGTAGGAGCCTTTTTTATTTATTTATCAGCGTTGTGACTGTCATGCAGCCAGTTTGCCATGTCGACAAACTGCTCGAGCGTTAAGTTCTCAGGGCGCATGCTAGGATTGATACCAAGCTCTTCAAGCACTTCCTTATCAATTAAGCTCTTGTAGCAGTTACGAACCGTTTTACGACGTTGGTTAAAGCCTTCACGACAAACACGATCTAACCATTTTAGATCTTTTGCTGGGTAAGGTAACACTTCATATGGTTGTAGGCGTACAACTGCAGAGTCTACTTTCGGTGGCGGAACGAAAGCCGTTGGTGGCACTTCCAGCACTGGCGTTACTTTGCAGTAGTATTGAGCCATTACAGTAAGACGACCGTAAGCTTTGCTGCCAGGGCCTGCTGCCAAACGGTTAACCACTTCTTTTTGAAGCATAAAGTGCATATCTTGTACGTCTTTATGGAATTCAAAAAGGTGGAACATCAAAGGTGTAGAGATGTTGTATGGCAAGTTACCAAAGATGCGTAGCTTATTGTTTGGCTTAACAAGCTCTTGGAAGTCGAACTTCATCGCATCGCCTTCGCGGATTGTTAGCTTGTCAGCTAAATCCGGATGGTTACGAAGACGTTCTGCAAGGTCTCTATCCAATTCGATAACAGTAAATTTATCGACAAGCTTACCTACAGGCTCAGTAATAGCGCCAAGGCCTGGGCCGATTTCTACTAGGTTTTGACCTGGTAGTGGGTTAATGCTCGATACGATGCCATCAATAATGTATGGATCGTTAAGGAAGTTTTGACCAAAACGTTTACGCGCTTTGTGTCCTAAGTGGACATCATTTCTCATTGCTTTTTCTCTACTAATTCAATGGCGTGCGTGAGCGCTGTTCTAAAGCTCCCTGTATCGGCTTGGCCTTTCCCTGCCAAGTCTAAGGCGGTACCGTGGTCGACTGATGTGCGAATAAACGGTAAGCCAAGCGTGATGTTCACTGAGCGACCAAACCCTTTGTATTTCAATACCGGGAGTACTTGGTCGTGATACATACCTAAAACAGCATCTGCATCTTGCAAATATTTTTCATTAAAGATGGTGTCTGCTGGCAATGGGCCAACTAAATTGATGCCATCTTTTTGGCGAATTTTTTCTAGCGTAGGGGTGATGGTTTCTATTTCTTCACGACCCAAACAACCATCTTCACCTGCATGTGGATTCAAGCCACATACGTAGATAGTTGGTTTCTCAATAGCAAACTTTTCAACCAAGTCTTTATTCAGAATCGCAATAATTTGCTCTAATCTGTCTTCGGTTACGGCTTGAGATACATAAGCTAGTGGGATATGTGTTGTTACTAGCGCAACACGCAGCCCTTCAGTTGCCAACATCATCACCACGAGCGGTGTATTGGACTTCTCTGCAAAGAACTCAGTATGGCCGCTAAAAGCAACGCCAGCTCGGTTAATTACACCCTTGTGAACAGGGCCGGTGACAATAGCATCAAATTCATCATTCATACAGCCAATTGCTGCGGTTTCTAAAGTATTTAATACGTAATGACCGTTAGCCTCGTTGAGTTGGCCAGCAGTAGCCGTTTCAGCGAGTGGAACATGTTTCACAACCAGTGTGCCAGAGCGTTGTGGTTGCTTAGCCGCATCTGCGTCGTAGTCCAGCAGCTCTACGTCAATACCTAGGATTTTCGCTCGCTCGGCTAGCAGTTTCTTATCGGCACAAACCACGAGTTGATGAGGCCAGCTCTCTTGAGATAGAGCCAGAGTTAAATCTGGTCCTATCCCTGCTGGTTCACCCGCGGTAATGACAATGCGTTTAGTTGTCATCTTGGTCGCCCTCAACCATTTCAACAAAGGCACTTGCTCTTACTTCTTGTAACCAAGCACCAGCTTCTTCGTTGAACTTACGGTTAAATAAAATTTGGTAAGCCTTGTTCTTCAACGCTGAATCCGTACGGTCAACCTCACGACGGTCAAGAACTTCAACGATGTGCCAGCCATGAACGGTCTTAAATGGCGCGCTGATTTTTCCTTCAGGTAGCGTTTCTACTTGGTGCTTGAATTCTGGTACGTACAAGTCAGGTGTTTGATAGCCTAGCTCGCCGTCTTGAACCGCTGAACCCGGATCTTGGCTGTATTGTTGAGCGAGGTCACCGAAGCTCGCTTCACCAGCATTTACGCGGCGTGTGATTTCTTCAAGTTGCTCCTTCGCGCCATCATCACTTAGGATCACCGTAGGCTTAATCAAAATATGGCGTGCATTCACCTCAGTTACCGCTACGGTTTCTAGGCCTTTCACATCTTCAATTTTTAGAATGTGGAAGCCAACACCGCTACGGAATGGGCCAATGATGCTGCCTTTGTTCTGCATTTTGATTTGGTCTGCAAAGATGGTTGGCATCTCTTCTTTACGCATCCAACCCCAATCACCGCCTTGCAGTGCTTTAGGGCCCTTAGAGTAAGTATAAGCCATGGTGCTGAAGTCTTTGCCTGAGTTTAGTTCTTCAACTAAATCTTTAGCTTGAGCTTCTAGCTCTTCTTTTGTTTGATCATCATTAAAGCGAAGTTGAATGTGACCAATTTTGTATTGAACCGTCGCGTTAGTCTCTTGCGCTAAGATGTCTGCAAGGTTATCGACTTCTGCTGGAAGAATGTTGATACGACGACGAACGAGCGCGTTACGAGCTTCGCTTGCTGCGATCTCTTTTCTTACTTGCTCACGAAATGCATTGTAGCTCAGGCCTTCTTCAGCAACCGATGCGGTAAGTTGTTCTACGGTTTGGTTGTTGTCTTTCGCGATGCCTTCGATTGCTTGATCAAGTCGGGCATCATCAATACGAACCCCGATACGTTCCGCTTCTTGAGTTTGAATCGTATCGATGATCAGTTTTTCTAGCACTTGTTCATTCAACACATCTTGTGACGGTAATGTTTGACCACTTTTCTTAGCGTTTGCGCGTAGCGTTTTCATCGAAGCATCGATGTCACTTTGCAAAATCACGCCTTCGTTCACGATCACTTTTACGCTATCTAGTTCAACCGGGGCTGCGTAGCTTGTTGATAAAGTAAAAGCTGCTGCGATAGCTATTAATGTGCGTTTCCACAATGTCATGTGTAATCCTTTAAATTTACTGATGTTTTATCAATAAAGAAAATTAGTTGTTTAAGAAGAATGGACGACCGTAGCTGAGAGAGTTATCAGAACTACTTTCTCCAAGAGCACCGGAATCAGAGCCTATGTTGGTACCGAAACCAACAATACCGAAGTTCACACTGAAGTTGTTTTCATATTCAGGTGTGGTATTTGGAACACTAATGTTATTCGTTAAACGATTACTATAGGTAAAGCCGATGTACCAACAATCCGATCTGTAATTTAAACGAGCTAACCATTCTAGATCTTCTTGTGTGGTCAAGTCATAGAAGTATTGAGCACTAGTGCTCCATTTCGGTGAAATTTGATAAGCACCAAGTAAGCCGGCTTGTGAAATACCATCTTTTGTTATTGATGATACGTCAAAATCTACAGTTTCATTTATGTATTCTTCTGTAACGTAGCGGTAGTTGGTTTGTATATAGCCGCCTGCAAAACGGTACTCTAGTGTGCTGTTAGCAAGTTGCATCGAAGATGAATCAATGTCGTATTGCACACCGCCATGGTAGAAAAGATAATCATCATAATTGAAGTCCATTTCAATAGCCCAAGATGAATAATTAGTTTTATCACTTGAGTCTTCGCTGCTTAAAGTTTGCTTTGCATCTTTATCAAAATAGAAAATTTGACCAAAGGAGATGTTTAAGCGCTCTCGGTACTCATCATCAAAAAAGCGAGATGATGCGCCATAGCTAATTTGATTTGCTGACGCAATACGGTCTACCCCACTGTATTTTCGGCTCCGAAATAGACCATAGTAATCGGTTTGAAGTAGTGTTGTATCGTAAAGACCAATTTCACTTTGATCTTGTTCCGGAACATACAAATACTGAACCTGTGGCTCTAATGTTTGAGTGTAGTTGCCGACAATTGTGGTATCACGCTCTAGCACGATACCCGCGTGGCTCCTAAATTCAGGTATTACACGAGATGTCGTATCTTCAAGACCGTAGTATGGGTTCTTGTCTGTTGTTCCCGGAATAAATTCATTAGTCGTATCTACTCCATCAAGGTCTTGCTGATAGTATGTACCAAGTAATCGAGCTTCGGTTGTCCAAGTACCCCAAGTATTACCTACCGGGACGGTTATCCCTGGCTCAACGTGTACACGAGTAGCAGAAGGCTTACCTGAAGCGTCGGTATCAAAGAGAGAGACATGGCTGATCATGTCGAAGTCTAAGTAATCCATTACCTCTGGAGCATAATAGTTATACTCGAGTTGTGGCATTAGTCGATAAGGTAAATTATTCGTTGTATCGGTTAGGACTTGGAAATCTCGGACAAGCACCGATGCATCCCAGTTTTGAGAACGGTAAGTCGCTTTACCTTCTTGAAGTAACTGGCCATCTTCACGGTTACCAATGCTGCTTGAACTCACATCAGTGAAGTAATCGATGTCACTGACTTTTGAGTAATCAATCTCAAATAACCAAGATTGCTGGAATATTCCTGAGTGTTCTAGTTGAGCACCCCATCGGTCACCTTTCTCTTCGAACTTTTTATCGTCGGGTAGGTATTCAGATTTGATGCTACCCGAACCAAAGTCACTCAAGTAGCGGAATTTACTGTTAAGTTGCGTGCCACGCTCTTGCATGTACTTGAATGTGGTTTCCAAGTCGTAATTTGGAGCTAAGTTCCAATACACAGGAATCTCAGCTTCGAAGCCATCACTTGAACCGTATGAAACCGTTGGATACAAGAATCCGGTTTTACGTGTGTCGCCGACAGGTACGGTCAAGTAAGGCAAGTAAAAGACAGGAACGCTTTGGATCTCAAAACGCGGATTATAGAAAGTGGCTTGTTCTTCATCTTGATCGACGCTGATACTTGAAGCTCTTAGGCGCCAAGCGTTGTCACCGATAGGGCAAGAGGTGATTGAGCCATCTTCAATTTCGTAAACAGCTTTGCCTGTCTTAGATATGTATACCGCATCACCACGGCCTGGTTCACAAAGAAATTCGTAATCGGTGTTTTCTAGCGTCATTTCATCTGTGGTCAGATTGTTAGTCGCTCTATCCGACACCGACTTAATTTGACCGTCACTAAAGTTTACGTTGCCTTCAGCTACAACGATGTTTTCTTGTTGGTGAAGCGTTACATTATCGGCAAGGATAGTCTTGTTTCCTTGCGTAACTCTTACATCACCTGAATATATTGCCTTGTCACCATTGATAGCCTCTAAGCGATCTGATTCCACATGAGCGGGCAGTTGTGTCTCGTTTTCGGCAGCGGGTTCGATCAAGCATTGATCTATAGAGGGCATTTCCTGCACACTACTATCGGTTATTGTTTCAGCTTGAGTTGTCGACACGTATAAAGCGGTGCTTATAGACGCGGCTAACAAGGTGCGGGAAAAACATTGCATGAAGTTGAACTATCCTGTGTCACTAGATGAAGGGTTGATCTAGTATCAATCCAATTAATAAAGCATTTTCCTTATGATAAAGGAAATATTAGCATTCAGCACCATAAGACAGCAGTACTCAGATAAAATTCATAGATAGAGAACACATAATGCAAATATTTGGCAAAATTTTGGGCGCTTTTTTTGGCTTTTTATTTGGAGGTCCGCTTGGTCTAATTTTTGGCCTATTTTTAGGGCACCAATTCGATAAAGCTCGTCGATTGACCCAATCGGGTTTTAATACATCTGGTTTTGGACGAGGGCCAAGCCAAGCCGAGAGGCAAAATGAGTTTTTCAAATCTGCTTTTGCGGTTATGGGACATGTTGCTAAAGCCAAGGGGCAGGTTACGCCAGAAGAGATTCAGCTCGCTTCTACAATGATGGAGCGTATGAACCTGCATGGAGATCAACGCAAAGCAGCACAAGATGCATTCCGTGACGGTAAAGAAAGCGACTTCCCGCTAAGTGATGTACTTGAGCGCGTAAAGATCTCGTCAGGTGGGCGTTTTGATCTTCTGCAGTTCTTCCTAGAGCTTCAAGTTTCAGCAGCATTTGCAGATGGAAGCCTGCACCCAAGTGAGCGTCAGGTTTTGCATAAGATTGCTCAAGGCCTTGGTTTCTCAGCAGAGCAACTCGAGCGTCGTTTGCAAATGCAAGAAGCGGCATTCCGTTTCCAGCAACAGGGCGGAAGCTTCGGTGGCGGTCATCACCAAGGTCAGTCATCTGGCTGGCAACAAGCTTCACAACAAAACCAATTGGCGGATGCCTTTAAGGTTCTTGATGTGAGCGAAAGTGCCGACGGTAAAGAAGTGAAGAAAGCCTACCGCAAGCTGATGAATGAACATCACCCAGATAAGTTGATGGCGAAAGGTTTACCACCAGAGATGATGAACGTTGCGAAAGAAAAATCGCAAGAAATTCAAAATGCTTATGACCTAATTAAGAAGGTTAAAGGTTTTAAATAACGTCACTAGAGTCGCTTCATAGGAGCGACTCTTTTTGTTTAAAGGAATAAATATGACGATAACTTATCAGGACGTTCTAGATTTTTGGTTTGGTGAATTGACACCAAATGACTGGTTTACTGGCGGTGAAAAAATTGATGCTTTGATTAACGATCGATTCTCAGACTTACACCAAACTGCGATTCAAGGAGAGCTGTTTGAATGGCGTCAAAATGCACAAGGGCGTTTAGCTGAGATTATTGTGCTGGACCAGTTTTCGAGAAATATTGGCAGAAACAGCCCAGCTGCATTTTCAGCAGATCCTATGGCGTTAGCATTAGCTCAAGAAGCGGTAGCAGGTGGTTTTGACCATCAGCTTAGCCAACAAAAGAAAAGCTTTTTGTACATGCCTTATATGCACAGTGAGTCTCTGTTGATTCATGAGCAAGCCGTTGAGCTTTTTTCTCAAACTGGGCTAGAGAACAATTTGGATTTTGAGTTTAAGCACAAGGTTATCATTGAGCGTTTTGGTCGCTATCCACATCGCAATGAAGTCTTAGGACGAACCTCTACGCCTGAAGAGGTTGAGTTCTTGCAACAACCGGGCTCAAGCTTTTAATTGTAGAAATACGGTCCAATAAAAAAGAGGCGAGTGGTTTATAAACCGCTCGCCTCTTTTTTCGTTTTAGTTGTGTTCTTAGTGACTGAAATTAGTTTGCTTGGTTGAGTGACCAATCGTACTCATAGTTGATTTTGTTAGCACTCGGTACTGGCTTAGCTCGATATTGGTCTAGGTGTTGAATTAGCTGATTTTGGTCACCAAAATCCACAGCAAACCATTCATAAATCGATGATAGTTTGAGCTTATTGCCTTCAACCAACACACCTTTATCACTATTAACAAACTCAGAGGCTGCTTGTTCTAGTAGAGCCTCGGTGTTGTCAGCCGTAAAGGCTTGAATTTGTAGGTTTGGGCACCCTAGGCTGGCACAGTTTACGGCGTA
The DNA here is from genome assembly GCF_024347595.1 of Vibrio pomeroyi. Lineage (NCBI taxonomy): Bacteria > Pseudomonadati > Pseudomonadota > Gammaproteobacteria > Vibrionales > Vibrionaceae > Vibrio > Vibrio pomeroyi. Next base: position 375,546 of record NZ_AP025506.1, read on the forward strand.
GTGTGTACGTGGATCTCGCCATATTGGTCTTAGGATGCTGTGCTCAATGTCGTTGAGTGTCAGTGATTTACCATTGACGACGACGACATCATCTCCCCAGGGACCAAAACTGAATAGGCCGCCGAGCTTGGTAATTGATTTGATTGGGTGGGCATCAAGAATCAAATCGACAGTCACGGCGTTGTATAGGTTAATCCAATAGGCATACTGCTCTGCTTTTGAATAGTCGAGTGGGTTAACCTGTTCTAACTGCTTGATGTATTGCTTTAACTTTGATTTATCTGTAACGGTCACTGCTTGATAACGGACTAACGTATGTTGCCCCTGTTTAACCAAGTAGCTATCGAGGAATTGCTGCCAGCTTTGATGAGAAACTTGTTCTGAGTTGGCCTCATTACTTTGATTCCAGTACGGCCACAGTTCAGACTTAGGTGCCGACCAAGCTAAGGTTGAAAAAAGTAGGCTGATAATAACGAGTAGTTGTTTCATGGCATTCTCCTGATAGCTAACTACTAAGACCTTATGCTTTACGGTTTTCTTTCATGGCTTTTCAGTTAAATAGCGGAACTGATCTAAATAAAGGGCTGAGCTTAATAAGCACATTAAGTTAAGCTAAAAATTCCACCAAATAAAAAAGGTTGGCATTGAGCCAACCTTTTCGATTTTTGAAACAGCTTTTCTATTTCAAGGCTTCTTTATTTTAGGAAGCTTGGAATCTTTTCTTCATACGCAGAAATCTTATCAGCGTGCTGCAGTGTTAGGCCGATGTTGTCTAAACCGTTCAGTAGGCAATGACGACGGAACTCATCAATTTCAAATGAGTATTGTTTGCCATTCGCGCTCACTTTCATTGCTTCTAGATCGACAGTAACTTCAGCGCCTTCATTCGCTTCTACGAATTGGAAGATCTCATCCACTTCTTGCTCAGTCAATCGAACTGGAACCATTTGGTTATTGATCGAGTTACCGTAGAAGATGTCTGCAAAGCTTGGCGCAATCATCACTTGGATACCGTAATCAGCAAGTGCCCAAGGTGCGTGTTCACGAGATGAACCACAACCGAAGTTCTCACGAGCCAGTAGAATCGAAGCGCCTTGGTAGCGTGCCTCGTTCATCACAAACTCAGGGTTTGGCTGTTGGCCTGCGTCGTCTAGGAAGCGCCAGTCGTGGAACAAGTGTTTACCAAAACCAATGCGGTTCACTTTTTGTAGGAACTGCTTTGGAATGATCGCATCAGTATCGATGTTGGCCGTATCTAGAGGAACGACTAATCCGGTGTGTTGTTGAAAACCTGACATGTTAAATCCTCTAATTAAAGTTCACGAATATCGACAAAGTGACCAGCGATCGCTGCAGCTGCAGCCATTGCAGGGCTAACTAGGTGCGTACGACCATCACGGCCTTGGCGACCTTCAAAGTTACGGTTGGATGTAGAAGCACAACGTTCTTGTGGACCAAGACGGTCGTTGTTCATTGCAAGACACATAGAACAACCCGGTAGACGCCACTCGAAGCCTGCTTCTTTGAAGATAACATCTAAGCCTTCGGCTTCGGCTTGAGCTTTTACTTGCTCAGAACCCGGAACAATAAGCGCTTGCACATGTTTTGCAACTTGGCGACCTTTCGCTACCGCTGCTGCTGCACGCATGTCTTCGATACGAGAGTTAGTACAAGAACCCACAAACACTTTATCGACGTTGTATTCAGATAGAGATTTACCTGCTTCAAGGCCCATGTAAGCCAGTGCTTTCTCTGCCGATGCTTTTTCAACAGGGTCTGAGAAGCTTTCTGGTGCTGGGATTGGCGTGTCTACCGAGATAACCTGACCTGGGTTCGTGCCCCAAGTTACTTGTGGGTTGATGTCTGCTGCTTCTAGTGTCACAACTGCATCGAATTCTGCATCAGCATCGGTTTTTAGCGTATCCCAGTATTGGATTGCGGCTTCTAAGTCTTCGCCTTGTGGAGAGAACTTACGACCTTTGATGTACTCGTAGGTTGTTGTGTCTGGAGCAATTAGGCCGGCTTTAGCGCCAAGTTCGATAGCCATGTTACATACTGTCATACGGCCTTCCATCGTAAGGTCAGTAATTGCCTCACCACAAAATTCTACTACGTAGCCAGTACCGCCTGCAGCAGTCGTCTTACCGATAATCGCTAGCACGATGTCTTTTGCAGTGATGCCTGGAGCAACCTTGCCTTTTACTTCGATCTTCATCGTTTTAGCACGAGCTTGTTTTAGCGTTTGAGTTGCTAGAACGTGCTCAACTTCTGAAGTACCGATACCGAATGCTAATGAACCAAATGCACCGTGTGTCGCAGTGTGTGAGTCACCACATACGATAGTCATGCCTGGCAGGGTAATACCTAGCTCAGGGCCCATTACGTGCACAATACCTTGGTATTTGTGGTTTAGGTCGTAAAGCGTTACACCAAACTCTTCACAGTTCTTCGATAGCGTTTCCATTTGGATGCGAGCCATCTCACCAGAAGCGTTAATGTCTTTGGTTTGGGTTGATACGTTGTGGTCCATGGTCGCGAAAGTCTTGCCGACTTGGCGAACTTTACGGCCCTTTTCACGTAATCCATCAAAGGCTTGAGGCGACGTTACTTCGTGAACTAGGTGACGGTCGATATAAAGAATCGGGTTTTCGCCTTCCGCTGCTACTGCAACGTGCGCGTCATAAACTTTTTCGTATAAGGTTTTGGCTTGCTGGTTTGTCGACATAGCTTTTCTTCCTTGGGAGTATCAGTCCCAGTGTTTGTTTCGAGCCAAGTCATGCAATTTTCCGCTGACTTGGCTTGATATTATTCTTATATACTTGCTTCTATTTCCGAGCTATTAGCTTATGAAGCTAAGATGTACTCTGCGATCTTGTCACCCATTTCAGAGGTGGTCAGCGCTTGGTTGTCGCCTGCAAGGTCAGCTGTTAGCTCGCCTGCTGAAAGCGCTTTAGATACCGCTGTTTCAATGTCTTGTGCTGCCGCTTCTTCGCCTAGGCTGTAACGAAGCATTAGCGCTGCAGAAAGAATTTGTGCAACTGGGTTTGCGATGTTCTTGCCTGCGATATCTGGAGCACTGCCGCCTGCTGGTTCGTATAGGCCGAAGTTGCTTTCGTTCAAGCTTGCAGAAGGAAGCATTCCCATAGAGCCAGTGATCATTGCACACTCATCAGAGATGATGTCGCCGAAGATGTTTGAACAAAGCATTACGTCAAACTGAGATGGATCTTTGATTAGCTGCATAGTCGCGTTGTCGATGTACATATGGTTTAGCGTTACATCTGGGTAATCTTTTGCGATTTCTTCAACGACTTCACGCCACAAGATAGAGCTTTGTAGAACGTTCGCTTTATCGATTGAGTAAACGTTTTTGTTACGTAGGCGAGCAGATTCGAAAGCAATCTTTGCAATGCGCTCGATTTCGTAGCGGTGGTAAACCTCAGTATCAAAAGCCTTTTCAGTTGCGCCTTCGCCTTCACGACCTTTAGGTTGGCCGAAGTAGATACCGCCTGTTAACTCACGTACTACCACGATGTCGAAACCATTACCTGAGATGTCAGCACGTAAAGGAGAGAACGACTCTAGACCTTTATGGATTTGCGCAGGACGTAGGTTACAGAACAGTTGGAAGTGTTTACGTAGAGGAAGTAGGGCACCACGCTCTGGTTGATCGTTTGGCGGAAGGTGTTCCCATTTAGGACCGCCAACAGAACCAAAAAGCACTGCGTCAGATTCTTCACAGCCAGATACTGTTGCTTCTGGAAGTGGACAGCCGTGGTTATCAATCGCAATACCACCAACATCATACTCTTCGCGAGAAAAGCTAATTGCGTGCTTCTTTTCGATCGCGTCTAGCACTTTATGTGCTTGTTGCATTACTTCTGGGCCAATGCCATCACCAGGTAGTACGGCAATTTTGTATGATTTATCAGTCATGTTAATCCTTTAATTCTTTGTTACTGAGCTATTTGGCTCGTTTTAAATTTTGTCCCTAAAGCCAATAACATCGGCTCTAGGGCTCTGTTATTGGGTACTTAAACTGTCGCGATTTTTTGCTGTTTCATTTCAGCAATGGTGTCTGCGCGTTGAATGCTATTGATAACGTGCAGTAGCGCTTGACCAGAAGCTTCAACTATGTCTGTTGAAACGCCCGTGCCGTGGTACTTACGACCTTTGTAGTTGGCAATGATGTCCGCTTGGCCTAAGCCATCTTCGCCTTCACCTTTTGCGGTTAGGTCGAACTTGTCTAGTACGATTTCGTAGCCAGTTAAGCGGTAGATACATTGGTATAGCGCATCAACAGGGCCGTTACCGACAGCGGCTTCGCACTTCTCTTCATCACCACATTGCAGCTTGATGCTGGTCGTAGACATAACACTACCAGATTGTACGCTTAGGTAGTTAAGTTTATAGAAGTCATCTTCATCGCGTAGATTCGCGAAGTGCATTAATGCTTCTAAGTCGTAATCGAACACTTGGCCTTTACGGTCAGCAAGCTTCAAGAAGTCTTCGTACAATGAATCTAGGTTGTACTCATTGTCTTTATAACCCATTGCGTCCATGTGGCTCTTAACAGCAGCACGGCCACTACGGCTTGTTAGGTTCAACGCTTTGTTTTTCAAGCCAATAGACTCAGGAGTCATGATCTCGTAAGTGTTCTTGTTCTTTAGCATGCCATCCTGGTGAATACCTGAAGAGTGGCTGAACGCGTTTGCACCGACGATAGCTTTGTTGTCTTGAATTGGCATGTGACAAAGCTGGCTAACCAACTTACTGGTACGGTGAATCTCTTGATGATTCAAACCAGTATGAACACCTAGTAACTCTTGGCGAGTTTTGATGATCATTGCGATTTCTTCTAAAGAACAGTTACCAGCGCGCTCACCTATACCGTTAATAGTACCTTCAACTTGACGAGCACCGGCTTGTACCGCTGCAATTGAGTTAGCAACCGACATGCCCAAGTCATCGTGACAGTGAACAGAGATGATCGCTTGGTCGATGTTTGGAACGCGATCAAATAGCGTTTTGATAATGCCACCAAACTCGTTAGGTACTGTGTAGCCCACTGTGTCTGGAATGTTGATGGTTTTGGCGCCCGCGTTGATTGCTGCTTCAACCATACGACAAAGGTTGTCGATAGGCGTACGGCCTGCATCTTCACAAGAGAACTCAACATCGTCTGTGTAGTTACGAGCGTGTTTAACCGCTTTTACTGCCATCTCAACTACATCGTCGTAGCTACGGCGCAATTTATCTTGAACGTGAACCGTTGATGTAGAAATGAAGGTGTGAATACGGAACTGCTCAGCGACTTTTAACGCTTCTGCAGCGGCGTCGATATCCTTCGCTACTGCACGAGAAAGTGCACAGATTCGGCTGTCTTTAATATTCTTTGCAATGGTTTGTACTGACTCGAAATCGCCTGGTGATGACACTGGGAAGCCCGCTTCAATAACATCTACACCCAGTCGTTCAAGTGCATAAGCGATCTGTAATTTCTCTTTTACCGTTAAGCTTGCAGCCAACGCTTGCTCGCCATCACGTAAGGTCGTGTCAAAAATTATCACTTGATCGTTCATGGGTGCTTCCTTATATCGATAATGAATCGATTGCTATCCAAATTATTATTAAGAATGATGTTCTTTTAAAAGTGTCAGTTACAAAAAAACCCGCTCAGCGCGGGTTTTAATATTTGTGTAGTTCTTGACCCACAACTTACCCGCGCGATTGGTTCACGATAAGGAGAAGTTTCAGCAGTCGAGAAGAAGAAAAAATCATTACACAAATATCCGTAAATAAACTGTTAACACCATATTTACCGCAATTTATTCTGAGCGTCAAACAAGAAAATCCAATATCAGCGTGCTTTGGCGGTGTTTTGGTTTGGTTTGTGCTGCTTGCGTGTTGTTTGTTGGTGTTATCGGCTGATTGAATGTTTTGTACTGGGCGGTTAGTTTATCGTTTGGCTGATGTGTAGGTTAAAACTTTGTAGTAAATCTTTTTGATGGAACGATTCACCAATAAAATTAAAAGGGTGGCTAAATTAATTAATCATTTGATTAAATAGTGAGTAATTAATCTTCTACAACCATGTTGATTTATCCCTATAATTAATCGTGTGATTAATTATAGGGATAGGTCTCAGAGATGGCAGCGCGTAAAGCAGGGCGACCTCAACAGAATCTAGATGTACGGCAGTTACTCATTGAGCACGCTCGAGATCTGTTCGTGGTTCAACCGTATGACAAGGTATCGACTCGTTTAGTTGCTGAGCGAGCGGGTGTGAATATTGCGATGATTCGCTATTACTTTGGTAGTAAAGCCGGATTGTTTGAGGCGATGCTGCGTGAAACATTACGCCCTATGCAATTACAAATGCAGAGACTTGTTGATGAAAGCAGCCATGAGAACTTTCTCGATCTCATGAGAACCTATTACAAAGAGATGGTGAAGGTGCCGAAGTTTCCTCGCTTAATAGCCCAAGTGATGAACATGCCGCCTTCAGAAGTACAGAGAGAGTTACTCGAAAAGGTCTTTCTTGATGTTGCCAAACCTGCCCAAGATGTCATTTTTGAAAAGCTAGTTGAACAAGGCGTTTTAAGAAAAGATATGGATCCCAGACTCTGCCGCGTGTCGTATATAAGCTTGATGGTGTTCCCGTTCATTGCGCCGCCACCTTTGCTTGCTATTCATGGTATTGAACTCAATGAAGAATTTCTTAACCGACTTATCGAACACAACATCCAACTGATGACGGAAGGCTTTGTAAACGCCCCGAGCCCTTCACCTTTGCAGGAACCAAAATAATGAAAATAAGTAAAAAACTCCTCTTCTTTCCGGCTCTGGCCGTTGGTGTTATTGGCCTAGTGGCAGCGATTAATCTAAAGCCGGACTTACCGACTAAGCCTGCCGGAGATAGAGCGCGTTTGGTTGAAACCGTGAGTCTAGAAAAGCAGATGATCGCGCCATTAGCGGTTGGTTTTGGCAAAGTAGTACCAAAGGTTGAATGGAAAGCGATTGCTGAGGTGACAGGACAGATCGTGTACCGTCATCCTGATCTAGAAAAGGGACAAATTATTGCAGCGGGTACTGAGGTATTAAAGATCGATCCTTTGGATTACGAACTGAAGTTGGTGCAAGCGGAAGCGGATCTTAAATCAAGCCAGACCTCACTTGCTAAGTTGAATCAAGAAGAAGACAACCTACAACAAACATTAAAGATCGAAAAAAATCGGCTAGTAATCAGTAATAAAGAGCTTCAACGTAAACAGGATCTTCGCAAGAAAGGACTTACCTCTCAGTCAGATGTCGATCTACAACAACAAAGTGCACTCTCTCAACAGAAGTTGGTGTTAGACATACAGAATCAAATCGCTTTGATGCCAGATGAAAAGCGCGTCGCGGAAGCGGTGATTAAGGTCAATGTTTCTAAGGTCAAAGAGGCGCAACGTTCTTTGGATAAAACGACCATTATCTTGCCTAGAGCAATGCGAATCGCTCAGGTAGATATTGAACAAAACCAAGTGGTTAATCTTCAACAAGAGATGTTTGTTGCTCATGGGATTAACGTTATGGAAGTTGAGGCGCAACTCTCTATTCACGATATGCAAACTTTAGCCTCAAGCTTTACTCAATTCCCTCGTGATGCTGCCGGCATACCTAACCCTTACCAAGCGCCGATTAAAGCGACGATCCAGATGAACAGTGGCAGTTTGAATCTGAGTTGGCCTGCGAAAGTCGCAAGAATCAGTGAAACCGTTGATGAAAACCAAGCCACGGCAGGGATCATTCTTGAAATCAATCAAGATTATTCAGCCTTACAGCCAAGCAGTGCCACTCCCTTGGTGAATGGTATGTTCGTCAAAGCGGAGATTGAAGGCTTGGCGAACCTGAGTTGGGTTGTGCCTGAGCGCGCCCTGCATGGCGATAAGATTTATCTGATGGATGACAGCCAGCGCTTGCAAGTGGTTAATGTTGAAGTGCTTTATCGCCGAGACAACCAAGTGGTGGTTAACGGTGAACTGCAAGCTGGAGACAAGCTGATTCTTAACGATGTTTTGCCTGCTATTGAAGGCATGTTATTGAAAGAATCTGCTTCAAATGATGATGGCCTTTCCGTTGATACTGAGGAGAGCGCCTCATGATCAAGTTTTTCTCTAGGCACCCAACCGCAGCTAACCTGCTGATGCTCGGGTTGTTGATCATGGGCTTGGCCTCTTTATCCACCATCAAGCGTGAAACCTTTCCAGCCTACGATCCACCTTATATTATGGCGGCGATTGTCTACCCGGGCGCTTCACCACAAGAGGTGGAAGAGAGCTTGTGTGTGCGAATGGAAGATGCAGTCGATGGTTTAGCTAACATTGAAGAAACTCAATGTGAGGCGATAGAAGGTAGTGCTCGACTTATCCTTAAGTTGAATGAGAAAGCAGATATCGGTCGAATGCTGGTGGACGTGCAAACTCAGATCAACTCGATCAATGATTTCCCTACAGAAATTGAATCACCAGTCGTACAAGAGTTGGATTGGAACGAACCGGTTGTTGATATTGCGATTACCGCAGAAACTTCATGGCCAGAACTTAAGGCATACGCGGAAGATCTCAAGCGCACCATGAAGCTCGATTACGACGTTTCATTGGTTGAGGTCAGCGGCTTCTCCGATCATCAATATCGAGTTGAATTGGATACCCAAGCGATCCGCCAGCTCGGTCTGAGTGTCGGAGATATTGCCGATCAAATTGGCCGTCAAAACGTAAAACTGCCGAGTGGTAACGTAGAAACGCCGGACAAAAACTTCTTAATTCGTTTTGATGAAAGACGCATTACGCCCGTCGAGCTCGAAAGTATTGTGGTCGGATCGGCGCCTAATGGTTCTGTGATCCGTTTACGAGATATTGCGAAGGTGACCGATCGCTTTGAACTTGATGAACAGAAAGTCCTGTTTGATGGTAAGCCATCGGCACTACTGAAGATCAGCAAGAACAAAGAAGATGATGCGCTACGAATCAAAGAGAACGTGACTCGATTCGTAGAAGATCAAAGTGCGATTGCACCTGATGGCGTGACACTGCAAATGACCAACGATCTCTCCTCTGTTTTGTGGGATCGCTTGACCATGATGGTGCGCAATGGCTGGCAAGGTATTGTGTTGGTGTTCGCAACCATGTGGCTGTTCTTCAGCTTACGCTATTCGTTTTGGGTGGCGGCTGGCCTGCCAGTAGCCTTCCTTGGTGGTTTGTTTTTGATGGCGAACCTAGGTTTGTCGATCAACATCATGTCTCTGGTCGGCTTGTTGATGGCGATCGGTATCATGATGGATGACGCGATAGTGATCGCTGAATCGATAGCCTCCCATCTGGATCGGGGGCAAAACGTTGATGATGCGGTGTACAACGGTGTTAAGAAGGTGCTCCCCGGAGTCTTGTCTTCTTTCCTAACCACGGTGTGTATCTTTGGTAGCTTACTGTTCCTTGATGGTGAAATGGGGGCGGTGCTTAAAGCGGTACCTCAAGTGTTAATATTGGTGCTCTCTCTGAGCTTGATTGAAGCCTTCTTGATTCTGCCAAATCACTTATCTCATTCATTACACAAAGAAAAAAATGACAAGCCAGCGCTGCGCTTCAAAGTCGTGCTGCTAGAGAAGTTTGAGAACTTCCGTAATACCACCTTGATGAGCATGGTCGAGAAGGTGGTGACCTTCCGCTACGCCTTTATGGGTGGAGTGATCACCTTGTTGCTTCTATCTATCTCGTTGATTGCTGGTGGTGTTGTCAAATTCCAACCGTTCCCTGAGTTGGATGGCGATATTGCCGAGGCGCGTATCATTCTTCCTCCGGGGGCGTCACTGTCTCAAACCGAGCGAGTGGTCAATAAGATCGTCGCATCTGCCGAGCGTTTGAATGCGCAGTGGAGCGAAGAGGTTGAAGAAGGCAACACCTTGGTTGAGCACATTACTAGCCAGTTTAATGCCAACGCAGATGCCAACGAATCTGGCCCGCATTTAGCTACTGTGCGCTTAGACTTACGTGGAGCAGAGAGCCGTAATACGGTTATTGATGACTTTATTGATGCATGGCGAGAAGACATCGGTGACTTGGCTGATCCTATCTCGCTAGTTTTCAAGCAACCGACCATGGGGCCGGGCGGTCGTGCGATTGAGATTCGTGCTAAACATGATGACTTAAGTGCATTGAAATCGGCGTCTTTGGATATTCAGGAATACCTTAATCAGTTCGATGGCGTGCACGGTGTGCTTGATGACATGCGCATGGGTAAAGAAGAGATCTTGGTGAAGCTGCGTCCAGGCGCTGAAACCTACAACGTGAATGGGCAGATGATCGCTTCCCAATTACGTGCGGCTTTCTTTGGTCAGACAGCGGATGAGATTCAAATTGGTGTTGAGAATATCTCGATTGAGGTTCGTCTTGATAAAGAACAAGCGGGTGATTTACAGCAACTGGCTAATTTCCCGATCATTACCGCAGATGGCAGTCAGATTCCATTAGCTACCCTGGCAACGTTAGATTTTCAACGTAACTACGTGCGAATCCAACGTATCGATGGCCTGAGAACCATCAGTATCTTTGGTGACATAGATAATAAGAAGGCGAGCTCTTCCGCGATTTTAGCTCAGTTCCAAAAAGAAGAAGCAGCTAAGCTGATTCAAAAATACCCGGGCTTACGTTTTGATTTTGAAGGCGAAGCCAAAGATGCCGCTAAGACCGGAGCCTCGATGGGCAAAGGTTTCTTATTGGGCTTATTCGGTGTGTTTGCGATTCTTAGTTATCAATTCCGAAGCTACTTGGAGCCTGTGGTCGTGATGTTGGCGATTCCATTGGCGTTCATTGGTGTCGTTGTTGGTCACTGGTTGTTAGGTCACGCACTGAGTATGCCAAGCATGATGGGCTTTGTGTCGCTCGCTGGGATCGTGGTCAATGATTCGATCTTGTTGGTGCAATACATACGTCACCATGTCGATGAAGGGGATAGCGTGCATGATTCAGTTGTTAAAGCCAGTCGCGAGCGTTTCCGCGCGGTATTTTTAACCTCTATGACCACCGCTGCCGGCTTGCTACCGCTATTAACGGAAACCAGCTTACAGGCTCAGGTTATTCAGCCTCTGGTGATATCTATTGTGTTCGGAATATTTGCCTCAACCTTGTTGGTGTTGTTTATGATCCCTGCGGCCTACGCGATCTTGGCTGACTTTGGTTTAGTGAAAAAGCACGAGCCTCTTTCGCTATAGAGTTTTGAGGCAAGAAAAGAAGTAATAAACAATAAAGCGGCCTAGTGTCGCTTTATTTTTATAGGGTGTTTTTGTTATCACCTTGGGCTGAGCGGCTTCACTGCGCATCCCAAGGAAATTTCATTTTAGTTCATTCAAAACGTCACTTAACTGTCATTTGTTGGGCATAACTTGACCCTTAACTGAATAAGGATTGTTAAGGAGATCGTATGCGTACTATCGAACCTATTGTCCGCTGGGATGTGGCATTTTCTGTTTTCTGTTTAAAAAACCGTTATAGCGGGCAACATGCAACACTCAGTAAAGCGGTGTCTCATACTGGAGATGGACACCTTTACGTGTTAATTGCATTGATTGCTTTGTTGGCTGATAGCAGTACTGGCCGAGACTTTCTATTGGTCGGTTTAACCGCCTTTGCTATCGAGCTGCCTATCTACTGGTTCGCGAAAAATACCCTTAAACGCCGCAGACCGGCAGAGTTCTCTTCACTGCTTTATTCCCACATTGTGCCATCCGATAAATACAGTTTGCCATCTGGGCACTCCGCGGCGGCTTTTGTTATGGCGACTCTCATCGGACATTTCTATCCGAGCTTATATCTCTTTAGTTTGTTTTGGGCGATAGCGATCGCTGGCTCCCGAATCTTACTTGGTGTTCACTTTTTAACAGACGTACTGATAGGTGCCGCTTTGGGCATTGCTTGTACGAGCCTAGCTATCAGTTTCATTCTGTAATCATTTTGTTGGCAACCTCTGCCGCGTTCAAGTGGCAACTCCAAAGGAAAAAGCATGAAAATCTTATATGGCGTACAGGGTACTGGAAATGGTCACATCGCGCGTGCGAGAGCCATGGCCGTCGCCTTTCGTCAGCAAAACATCGATGTCGACTTTCTATTTTCAGGAAGAGATGAGAGCAAGTATTTCTCAATGGAAGAATTTGGAAACTATCAAACCCGCAGTGGCTTAACGTTTTACAGTGAGCAGGGGCAGGTGAAATACGGCAAGACATTCATCAAGAACAACATCTGGCGATTTCTGAGTGAGATTAACCAGATCGATCTGACACCGTATGATTTAGTGCTTAACGACTTTGAACCCGTGACCGCTTGGGCAGCTAAAAGACAGGGCGTACCTTGCATAGGTATAAGCCACCAAAATGCATTCCGTTATGATGTGCCTAAAGAAGGCGGCAACTGGATTGAGCATTCTGTGATTCAACACTTTGCCCCAACCGAGCACTCAATTGGGCTGCACTGGTATCACTTTGAACAGCCAATATTGCCACCGATCGTTCACACACTCACTGGCGAACAACAAACCAAAGCGCCGCAAGATTTCACTTTGGTCTATCTGCCGTTTGAGGATCTAGAGGCGATTTCAGAGCTGTTGATGAAGTTCATTTCTCATAACTTTGTCTGCTATCACCCGAATGTGATTGAGCAAAGCCGAGTCGAAAATATTGAGTTCAAACCGCTCAGTCATGCAGGCTTCCAATTCGACCTCAGCCAGTGCTCAGGTGTGGTGGCAAATGGCGGATTTGAATTACCCTCTGAAGCTCTAACGTTGGGTAAGAAGTTGCTGCTTAAACCGCTTGATGGGCAGTTTGAACAACAGAGCAATGTGGCGACGCTAGAGGCGCTTGGATTGGCTCAAACAATGAGCTTTTTAGACCCTGCTATCTTGCGTGGTTGGCTCAACGAAAAACAAGCGGAAGTGGTCACTTATCCAGACGTCGCGAGCGCACTTGTTGAGTGGGTATTGGCAGGAAATTGGTCCAACCAAGATGACTTAAGAAAGCAACTTTGGGACAAGGTAGACTTTCCTAGTTATGCATCGCTTACCTAACTCATAAGTGTTATTTCTGAATCGACCAGTCGAACAATTCACGCGTTCAATAAATTGTAACAAATGTAACCAAACGATAGAACAGCTAAATAAGTCGAAATGAAACTCATAAGTGACGCATTTTATGTTTTTTTATAACTCTATAAATTACTGATTTTTAGGTGTTAATTAATCATTAAGGTAAAATAAAATTATTCTTTATCAATCTTGTTGGTAGCTCGAGATGTATTGGTTAATAGTAATGGTAATCCGAAAAACATCGGTCTGATAAATATAAGAATTAGTGGTTATCTATTCCCATACCATTACCAATTTAACGCTGTCGAACCGACAAGAGGCAACTTGAATGTTAGAGAAAAAAGACGCAATGAGTGCAATTGCAAGCTACAGAATGGAAAGCACACTTCGTGGAGTCGACTTAAACTTATTGACTGTATTTGATGCAGTTATGCAAGAGCAAAACATTACACGTGCAGCTCACAATCTGGGTATGTCTCAGCCTGCTGTAAGTAACGCTGTTGCTCGTCTAAAAGTGATGTTCAACGACGAACTATTCATGCGTCAAGGTCGTGGTATTCAACCGACTCAACGTGCTCGTCAGTTGTTTGGCCCAATCCGCCAAGCGCTACAGTTAGTACGCAACGAACTACCAAGTTCTGTGTTCTCTCCAGAGTCGTCTTCTCGCCTGTTCAAACTTGCGATTTGCAGCCCTTGTGACATGCGTTTTGCACCTAAGATTATGTCGACAATTAACGAGCAAGCACCAAGTGTTAAATTGCACATGGATGCTGAGTTCGATCGTCAGCTTTCTGAGCGTATGCGCTACCAAGAAATCGACTTCGTGATCGATTACGCTCGCTTTGATGAGCAAGGTTTCTCAAGCACTGAAATCTTCCAAGATGAGTTGGTTGTTGTTGCTTCTGCTTCTCACCCACGCATTAACGGTGAAGTAACAGCGGCAGAGTTGCTTAACGAAAAGCACGCGAAACTGTCTCGCATTCACGGTCAACGTAGTTTCTCTGAGCAAGCTTACCGTGACTTAGATTGCATGCCTTTCTACGAAGGTACGAGCCTAAGTAACGTTCTTTACGTTGTAGGTCAGTCTGAGCTAGTAACGATTGCTCCTCGTTGGATGGTAGAGCATGCAGCAAACAAAGAGCAGCTTCAGATCCTAGACTTCCCATTTGATAATGCGGCAATTTCAGGCTTCCTAAGCTGGCACGAATCAAGTGAAAAGGACAAAGGACACATTTGGTTACGAGATCAGTTAATGATGATCTGTGGCGAAGTAGTGGCACTTAACTAGACACTAATCCCTATGTTTTATAAGCCCTAAGCTAGGAGTCTGGCTTGGGGCTTTTTTGTACCTGCTATTTTTGTTGATAGAAAACTTAGCGTGAGACGTACTATTACTTATAACTTTGAGCTTCATCAGTTGCCTTTTCCATGATCAGAGGTACACTTGTGCGCTCAAAAAAGCTTACAGGTGTAAGCCAAAGGTAAAGAGATGGCCAATTTAGATTTTCATATCGTAAAAAGACTTCGTGACCAAATTGCCCAAGGCGGCAACCGTACAGCTTTGAAGCACAAAGTAGACAATGTATGGCAAGGTATTAGCTGGGAGCAGTTTGGACAACAAATCGATACGCTTTCATTAGCACTATTGGCTCAGGGACTGAGAGTTCAAGATAAGATCGGTATCTATTCAAACAATATGCCTCAATGGACAGTGGCAGATTTTGCATCTTTACAAGCTCGCCTTGTGACTGTGCCGATTTATCCAACCAACACAGCAGCGCAGTCGTCTTACATCATCCAGAATGCGGATGTGAAGATCTTATTTGTTGGTGAGCAAGTTCAATTTGACGCGGCGGTGAGCCTATTTGAAGAGTGTGAGCAGCTAGAAGTGGTTGTTGCGATGTCTGATGATATCGATCTTCAAGGCCATAGCTTCGCGGTATCTTGGGCTGATTTCATGGCGCGCGGTGTTGAGGCTCAGCAAGCTGAACTTGAGACTCGCCTTGCCGATGCAAGCATGGACGACTTGCTGACTCTTATCTATACCTCTGGTACAACTGGCCAGCCGAAAGGCGTAATGCTTGATTACACCAATATTGGCTACCAACTAGAAGGCCACGATGAGCGTCTAAGCTTAAGCAAAGACGATGTCTCATTGTGTTTCTTACCTCTATCTCACGTATTTGAGCGAGCGTGGACTTTCTACGTTCTCTATAAAGGCGCAACCAACTGTTACCTGCAAGATACGATGCAGGTACGTGACGCGCTGAGCGACGTGAAGCCAACCGTAATGTGTGCGGTTCCGCGTTTCTACGAGAAGATCTTCTCTGCGATTCACGAGAAAGTATCGAAAGCGCCGTTTATCCGTAAGGTGCTATTTACTTGGGCGGTGAACATGGGAGCGAAACTCTCTGTTTGTCACCAAGAAGGTCGTACTCCTTCGTTAATGCTGAAGAAGAGCCATGCGCTAGCAGACAAGCTTGTGTTATCTAAGCTGCGAGCACTGTTAGGCGGCAACATCAACTTCATGCCATGTGGTGGTGCGAAGCTAGATGAAACCATCGGTCGCTTCTTCCATGCTATCGGTATCAACGTAAAACTTGGCTACGGCATGACAGAAACCACAGCAACGGTGTCTTGCTGGGATGACCGCTGCTTTAACCCTGATTCTATCGGTATGTCTATGCCGGGCGCAGAAGTAAAAATTGGTGCTCAGAACGAGATTCTTGTTCGAGGCCCAATGGTGATGCGCGGCTACTACAAGATGCCTGAAGAAACTGCGAAAACATTCGATGAACACGGCTTCTTGAAAACCGGTGACGCGGGTCATTTTGATGAAAATGGTAACCTGTTCATTACTGACCGTATCAAAGAGCTGATGAAAACCTCTGGCGGTAAATACATTGCACCGCAAGTGGTGGAAGGCGCGATTGGTAAAGATCACTTTATCGAACAGATTGCGGTTATCGCTGACACACGTAAATTCGTTTCTGCACTGATTGTTCCTTGTTACGACTCGCTAGAAGAGTACGCGAAAGAACTGAACATCAAGTATCACGACCGTGTTGAGCTTATTAAGCACCACCAAATTGTTGAGATGCTAGAGAAGCGTGTGAATGACCTGCAGCAAGAGCTCGCGAAGTTTGAGCAAGTGAAGAAGTTCAAGCTACTGCCAAAAGCGTTTTCTATGGATGATGGCGAACTGACGCCGACCCAGAAACTGCGTCGTAAGGTTATCAACGATAAGTATCAAGACGAAATCGAAGAAATGTACACTGAAAAGTCGAAAGATAAGTAGTTTTCTACTGAGATAAATTTTCAGTTGTTTAAAAATCCCCCTACGAATGTGATTGCATTTTTAGGGGGATTTTTTGTATCTAGTGACTAAGCACAATGTGCGAAAGCGCACACAGATAAGCTCGTTATTTATCGATAATTAGCGATTCATTTAAATATTAAGTGCTTTTTTTTGTTTCCTTTCTAGTTTTAATGTCTAGTTATCAATCTTGGTTTGGGTTTTATTTGATGTTTTAAGCTAATAGTTGGTTTTTTGGCATGATTGTCGGATAACAGGTGTTAGACCATATGATAATAAAGCGTTAAAGTTGTTTCGTATTACTGTTTGTTGTTATCACGACAAACAGACATAGCCGAAAAAGTGGAAGTATTTCGAATTAGGCTACGAATAAGCCCTAGACTATGAAAAACCAGCCCAACATGTTCACCAAATATGATTGGAAACTGGTGAGGAGAGCAATATGACAACAAAACCTGAAACAGCAATGTTATCCGGCGCTGAGATGGTGGTGCAGTCTCTAATTGAAGAGGGTGTAGAACAAATCTTTGGTTATCCAGGTGGTTCTGTACTTGATATCTACGATGCGCTGCATGCTAAAACTGCTGAAATTAAACACGTATTAGTACGACATGAACAAGCCGCTACCCACATGGCAGATGGCTATACTCGTTCTACCGGTAAACCGGGCGTAGTACTTGTGTGTTCTGGTCCAGGCGCAACCAATACCGTTACAGGTATTGCGACAGCGTACATGGACTCAATCCCAATGATTGTTATTTCTGGTAACGTACCAAATAACCTGATTGGTAACGACGCCTTCCAAGAGTGTGACATTGTCGGTGTATCTCGCCCGATCGTTAAACATAGCTTCCTAGTTAAGAAAGCGGAAGATATCCCTGAAGTCGTTAAAAAAGCCTTCTATATTTCAACGACAGGACGTCCTGGTCCTGTGGTTATCGATCTACCGAAAGATATCCTAAACCCACAAATCAAGCTTCCTTATGAATATCCTGAGACGATCAAAATGCGTTCGTACAACCCAACGGTTACGGGTCATAAAGGTCAAATCAAGAAGGCACTAAAAGCACTTCTTGAAGCGAAGAAGCCGGTACTTTATGTCGGCGGTGGTGCGGTTATATCTGAAGCAGACCAACAGCTGATTAAATTGGCTGAAGCACTGAATTTACCCGTTGTAAGTACCCTAATGGGGCTTGGTGCTTTCCCTGGCACTCATAAGAACTCTTTGGGTATGTTGGGCATGCACGGTTTGTATGAAGCCAATATGGCGATGCACAATGCCGACCTTATCTTTGGTGTAGGTGTACGTTTTGATGACCGTACTACTAACAACCTAGACAAGTACTGCCCGAACGCGAAGATCATGCACATTGATATCGACCCATCGTCGATCTCTAAGAACGTGAAAGTGGATCTACCGATTGTAGGTTCTGCAGAAAAAGTACTAGAGAGCATGGTGAACCTGCTGATTGAGCAAGGTGGCACTAACGATGCTGAAGCGATGGAAAGCTGGTGGAGTGAAATCAAACAGTGGCAAGAGCGTGATTGCTTAGCTTATGAGAAATCTTCTGAACGCATTAAGCCGCAACAAGTTATTGAAACACTGCACAAAGTAACTAATGGCGACGCGTACGTTGCTTCGGATGTTGGTCAGCACCAGATGTTTGCTGCATTGTATTACCCATTCAACAAACCACGCCGTTGGATTAACTCAGGCGGCCTAGGCACCATGGGCTTTGGTCTACCTGCTGGTATGGGCGTTAAGTTTGCTAAGCCAGACGAAGAAGTGGTTGTTGTAACCGGTGATGGCAGTATTCAAATGAATATCCAAGAGTTGTCGACGGCGCTGCAATACAATATCCCAGTTAAGATTATTAACCTGAACAACCGTTTCTTAGGAATGGTTAAACAGTGGCAAGACATTGTTTATCAAGGTCGTCACTCTAACTCATATATGGACTCTGTTCCTGATTTTGCTGCAATCGCGGAGGCTTATGGCCACGTAGGTATGCGCATTTCATCTCCGGATGAATTGGAATCAGGTTTGGAAAAAGCACTGGCGATGAAAGACCGTTTGGTATTTGTCGATATCAGTGTTGATGATACCGAGCACGTATACCCAATGCAGATCAAAGGCGAGGGTATGGATAACATGTGGCTAAGCAAAACGGAGAGAACATAATATGAGACACATTATTTCACTACTAATGGAAAACCAACCGGGTGCGCTTTCTCGTGTGGTTGGCTTGTTTTCTCAGCGTGGCTACAACATCGAGTCGTTGAACGTATCTCCAACCGATGATCCAACACTTTCTCGTTTGAACGTGACAACTAACTCAAGCGAAATGCAGCTTGAGCAGATTCAGAAACAATTACATAAGCTGATTGATGTACTTAAGGTACAGGAGGTCTCTGAGCTTGAGCACATCGAACGTGAACTTCTGATGGTAAAAGTACGTGCGAGCGGCTTTGCTCGTGCAGAAGTGAAGCGTACAGCGGATATTTTCCGTGGTCAGATCGTTGATGTGACAGCTTCGCAATATACGGTGCAAATGGCGGGCACGAGCGAGAAGCTTGATGCTTTCATTCAGGCTTTGTCTGAAGTAACGGAAGTACTTGAGGTAGCGCGAAGTGGCGTGGTTGGTATCGCTCGTGGTGAACGAGCGCTGAAAGCCTAGACGATAAGTCTTTATAAAATAGCTTTAAAGCCGCTTTTTTAAGCGGCTTTTATTTTGTTAATTTTTTAGAGTGCTATAATCCCGCGCTCGACTTCCATTCACCTGAGTTAGCAATGAGAACTAAAAAATCAATAATTACATTGCTGATTATCTCTATCACACTGTCTTCTGCTGTAGGGTTGTATTATTTACAACGCTATCAAGACGTTAAAACTCAGAGCTTCAATGAGTCGGCAAAACAAGCCCTTCATCAATTGGTCTATGCAGAACGAGACTACAACCTTCTAAAATCTCAATTAGTCTCTGTTATGGAGTTACTCAGCCATAGCCAAAGTTTAGTTAATTTCGCCTCTTCTCCATCAGACCAAACCAAAAACCTGCTTGAAGAAGTGTGGCAGTCTGTTCTAGTGAACCAAAAATGGTACACACAAATTCATCTGCTTGATATTTCCGGTAAAGAACTAGTGCGTGTGAACTATTCGTCTGCAACAGGCGAGGTGACGTTACCTCAGCACCTTCAAGACCGATCGGAATCGAGTTACTACCAATTTGCACAAGGCTTGGAACGTGAAGAGATTGGCGGCTGGGGGATAGAACTTGAAACCGAACATGGCGAGTTAACCTATCCTTATAAACCCGTTCTGCGAGTCTTCACTCCCGTTGAAACACCAGAGAAGCGTGTCGGCTATCTTGTGATTAATTTGGATGTTTGGGGACTGTCTTCGCGTCTTAATTTCTCACCGGATTATGATTTTCGATCTGAGGTCGTCAATGAGTCGGGCTATTACATTGCGAGTAACAACAGCAGTAAGCTTTTCGGTGATTCCGTTCCAGAAAGAAAGAGCTTCAACCTAAAAAATCTCGCGCCTAAGACATGGGAAGCGATTTCTCGTGAACAAATGGGCACGGTGTTTGAAGACGGTAACCTGTTCGCGTTTAACACGGTCAAGCTCGCGAATAATCAAAAAATGCACCTGTTGATCCACTTGAACGAGAAACAGCTTCTTGATCGAGCTGAGCGTGATTTGAATGATCTTGCCCACGAAGAGATCATTGTTCTATTTACCGTGCTGATTTTCGCCTTTCCATTTGCTTATCTGGTGACGCACTATCGACGTCGTAGTTTGGAAAGTAAATTAGCACGTGCGGCATTGAACGGCATGTCGGCAGTGATGATCTCTGACAAGCAACATCGTGCCATGATGATCAATAACGAATTTGAAAACATGACGGGTTACAGTAAAAACCAAGTCATCGGCCACAATGCCTTGCAGCTGCTGCTGGAAAATACCGAGCAGGTGCTCTCTAGTGAATCTATCTGGCAGCACCTAGAGCAAGAGGAAGTGTGGGAAGGAGAGGTGCTGTGTAAGAACAAGCTTCGTATTCCTTTTACTGCCATCATGCGAGTCCATGCGGTCAAAAACAATTCGGGCAAAGTGAGTTATTACATTACCTCGTTGGTTGATATCTCGGTAAGGAAAGAGCTTGAAGTGCGTCTGCGTTTTCTGAGTGAGCGAGACGCTTTGAGTAACCTCTGGAACCGACGTAAGTTCGAAGAACAACTGGCTTACTATTCTCGCTTGGTTGAGCGTTACCCTAATGAAGCCACCACTTGTTTAGCCTTAGTCGATATCGATAACTTTAAGCGAATCAATGATGAGCTTGGCCACGATGAGGGTGACCGCGTGATTGCGCGCGTTGCTGGGCTCTTACAAGATAGCCTTCGCAGTACCGACTTTGTTGCTCGTGTTGGGGGAGAAGAGTTCGCATTGCTGATGCCACACACGTCGCTGCCGGAAGCGAAGCGCGTGTTAGACCGATTACGCATTGAGATAGAGTTAGCAGCCGGTACTAAGGTGACGGTGAGTGTTGGCTTTACGGATTTAACCAGTAACAGCACCCGCTCATACAAATGTGCGGACGTCGGTCTCTACGAATCGAAATCCTCTGGTCGCAATACGGTCTCTATGTGTCCTAGCCACGCTGATGTTGCTTAGCTTTCTGCCTATTTAGTTTCTTTCTTCTGTCTGACTCATCTCTTTAAACTACTTTTCGATTGATTTTGCCTTCCCTGCTCTTTATTAGGAATCTCACTTTTGAGCGACCTATGTCACAAAATCTATACAGTTAGACTAAAGTCTAATATTGGTGATAATTTGAGCTAAACTGAACAAATAGTAAACTACCTTGCTTCAGATTACATCGTGCTTAACGGTGTAATAAATAGAGTGTTTACCAGATGTAAAAGGATGACACCGTTAACTTAATTCAACTGATTAGCTAGCTTTTTCAATGGTTTGAAAAGCAGCAGTAGAATTAGGTTAGCTGGAGCAAGAGTTTGGGGATCATACAGTCTGGTTAAAAGAGGCGTGGTATGTTTGTCGATTTTTTAGTGAGGTTAACCATAGGCACATTAGCCATTCTTGGCTTTCAATTGAGTGCTTTGTATTTTTTACCTATGGTTGTGCTGCTCAATACTCATCACAAAGAGTTTTTTGGGTGGTAGTTCAGTCGTAATACTGGAAACAAAAAACGGAGCCATTGGGCTCCGTTTTTATTTGGTTAGAAACTACTTTAGCGTTATGCCGCTTCGATAACTTCTTCAATTCGTTTCATTGAACCTAGCAGGTGTTGATCAAGCAGTTCAGTCGCTTGTTCTACATTTTTCGACAGTACTAGCTTCATGATCATTTCGTGCTCATCAATATTGAACAGATCATCAGACGCGCTTTCAGCAGACATCGCTAAGAAGCGGTAACGTTTTACTTGGTTGATCAGGTCATCAAAGAACTTAAACATGTTCTCTGAATCAGCGCCTTCAAGTAACGCAACGTGGAATTGTTGGTGACGCTCTTCCCACTCAACACAATCAAACTCTTCTGATACGTGCTGTACTCGTGACAATTTATGGTAAGACGTAAGTACATCTAGTTCCCAGCTCTCATCACCCGCTGAAATCGCCTTTTTGAGTAGAACAGAAGAGACAACACGAAGGCTTTCGTATAGATCATTCAGTTCTTTCTTTGATACAGGAGATACCCAGCAGCCTTTTTGTGGCTCAAGCTTTACGTATTTGCTCCAAGATAATTGTACCAAGGCTTCGCGAATTGGAGATGCGCCTACGTTGTATCGTGCTTTTAGATCAGCAACAACGAGTTTTTGGCCTGGGGTTAACTCACCATTAAGAATATCTTGGCGAATCATCTTTGATACTTTGTCAGTGAGCGTAGGACTAGACATTACAAACCTCATGTATATTGATTTCTAGTCTGCTAATCCGTCTCTTAGAAAGAGCCCATTGGAAGTTAACAGTACGTAGTTCTATTGTGATTGATAATACAGCGTACTGAAAAGTTAGGCAAGATTTTGTTTCATAAAAAAAGAGGGCCGAAGCCCTCTTTTATATTTTATGCGAATCGGTTCATTCTTATAGAACGTGAACAGATGCCGTGTTTGTAGTACCAGAAGCTACTAGAGCACCAGAAACCATAACTACGATGTCGCCTTTGTTACCTAGGCCAGATTGTAGAGCGATTTCTTTACCGTTGATGTAGAACGCGTCTGTGTTCTCGATAGAGTCAACAAGAACTGGCTTAACACCTTTAGTAAGAACTAGCTGTGCAGCTGTCTTTTCGTTAGTTGTTAGAGCAAGGATGTTTGCAGTTGGGAAGTACTTACGTACTGAACGTGCAGACTTGCCGCCTTCAGTTGCAACAACGATTAGAGGAGCAGCTAGCTTCTCTGCTGTGTCTACAGCGCCTTTACATACTGCTTCAGTGATGCGTAGACGTGGGCTGTCTAGACGAGAACCTAGCTCAGCTTTAAGAGCAGAATCAGTACGGTTCGCGATTTGAGCCATGATAGTAACAGCTTCAACTGGGTACTTACCTTTAGCAGTTTCGCCAGAAAGCATTACTGCATCAGTACCATCCATGATTGCGTTCGCAACGTCACCCGCTTCTGCACGAGTTGGACGTGGGTTGCTGATCATAGAGTCAAGCATTTGAGTTGCTGTGATAACCATCTTACGTGCACGGTTACACTTCTCGATCATCATCTTCTGAGCGAAGATTACTTCTTCAGCAGGGATTTCAACACCTAGGTCACCACGAGCAACCATGATGCCGTCAGAAGCTTCAAGGATTGAATCGAAGTTATCTACACCTTCTTGGTTTTCAATCTTAGAAATGATGTGGATGTTCTCGCCGCCGTTAGCGTTTAGAAGCTCACGGATTTCTTTAACGTCTTCTTCTTTACGGATGAAAGAAGCAGCAACGAAATCTACGCCTTGCTCACAACCAAACTTAAGGTCAGCTTTGTCTTTCTCAGAAAGAGCAGGAAGTTGAACAGAAACGCCAGGAAGGTTAACACCTTTGTTTTCGCCTAGAGCACCGTTGTTAAGAACTTTACACTTAACTTCAGTTTCTGTTGTTGCGATAACTTCCATTTCGATAAGGCCGTCATCAACAAGGATAGTGTTACCTGCAGTTAGGTCTTTAGCGAAACCTAGGTAAGTTACTGCAACTACGTCTTTGTTACCAACAACTGTTGCGTCAGTTGTGAAAGTGAACTCTTGACCAGCTACTAGATCTACGTCGTTACCATCTTCAAGTTTGATAGTACGGATTTCTGGACCTTTAGTATCTAGAAGGATAGCAAGTTGCTCACCTTTGTTTTCCATTACTTTACGGAAGTTCGCGATACGAGTGCCGTGCTCTGCGAAATCACCGTGAGAGAAGTTAAGACGCATAACGTTCATGCCAGCATCTACTAGTTCAGTTAGCTTCTCTACAGATTCAGTTTTAGGGCCAATCGTACATACGATTTTGGTCTTTTTCATGGAAGGTACTCTCCGGTAAGTATTGTTACAATTTGAAATTTATTTAAGTTCTGAAGATTGGTCCGCTACATCAACATTTTGTGCCTGTTGTGTAAAAGCGCGGGACTTCCAATATGTCCTTCAGAGTTGTAAGTCTTTCATCAATTTTAGTCATTTTATGACCAAAAGATTTTGATTCAATATCGGTTTTCTGTGACTTACCCCACTATATAGGCGGTAAGTTGCAAAAAAATAACAGTCAGTTTTGTAATTTTTTTTCTTTTCGGGTGCGGATTCTACCACCTAATGACTTCAATATCACTGCTTAACAATTGTCTTAGGACAAGGTTTTATCGCTATTTATTAATTTTTTGGATCAAAATAAATGGACTAAATAGTTTCGTTGCAACTATAATATGTTTCATATCGAAACTTAACGGTCTTTTTTAAATGTCGAAACGAAACACTCAGCTCAGAAGACATGCAATTTCTAACCTAGTGAACGAAAAAGGGGAGGTTAGTGTTGATGAATTATCCGCTAAGTTCGAAACCTCAGAGGTCACTATTAGAAAGGACTTGGCGTCTTTAGAGAAAAACGGTCAGCTTTTACGCCGTTATGGTGGTGCGATTTCGTTACCGAAAGAGGTTGTGAACGAAGAACTGGGTCAACAAGTTTCGACTCGAAAGCTTTCTTTGGCAAAAGCTGCTGCAGATTTAATTCGTGACCATAACCGTATTGTGATCGACAGCGGCAGCACAACAGGTGCCCTAATTCAGCAGCTAAACAGTAAGCGTGGTTTGGTGGTTATGACCAACTCATTGCATGTGGCTAACGCTCTTAATGAGCTGGAAAGTGAACCGACGCTACTCATGACCGGCGGCACTTGGGATACCCATTCGGATTCTTTCCAAGGCAAAGTCGCAGAGTCAGTACTGCGTGCTTACGATTTTGACCAACTGTTTATCGGGGCTGATGGTATCGACCTCGACAGAGGCACAACCACATTCAATGAGTTGGTTGGCCTGAGTAAAGTTATGGCTGAAGTGTCACGAGAAGTGATCGTGATGGTTGAGTCTGAAAAAGTGGGACGAAAGATCCCCAACTTAGAGCTGGCTTGGAACCACATCGATATTTTGATTACCGATACAGACTTGAGCAAAGAATCTCAAGCAAGTATCGAATCACATGACGTTCGAGTGATCCTGACTGATCCAGCTTAAAACTAATTTTAAATATTATGCATTTAACTTCCTATAATTGATCTTATTAAAGATATGGCCTTTGCTTGCTGCCAGTAGGAATAAACAAAATTGATGGAGTAAAACTATGTGTGGAATTGTTGGTGCAGTAGCACAACGTGATGTAGCCGAAATCTTAGTAGAAGGCCTTCGCCGCCTAGAATACCGTGGCTACGACTCTGCAGGTGTCGCTGTGGTGGATAGCGAATCTAACCTAACTCGTGTTCGCCGTTTAGGTAAAGTACAAGAGCTAGCAGACGCGGTAGAAGAACAACAAGTGATTGGCGGTACAGGTATCGCTCACACTCGTTGGGCAACACACGGTGAGCCGTCTGAAGCAAACGCACACCCACACATGTCTGGTGATATCGCAGTTGTACATAACGGTATTATCGAAAACCACGAAGCACTGCGTACTCTGTTGCAAGAGCGTGGCTACGTATTTACTTCACAAACGGATACAGAAGTTATCGCTCACTTAGTTGAGTGGGAACTTCGTACTTCTGATTCATTGGTTGAAGCTCTGCAAAAAACAGCTAAACAGTTAGACGGTGCGTACGGCACGGTTGTGGTTGATCGCAAAGATCCTAGCCGCATTGTTGTTGCTCGTTCTGGTAGCCCAATCGTTATTGGTTTTGGTGTCGGTGAGAACTTCCTAGCATCAGACCAACTTGCACTACTAAGCGTAACTCGTCGTTTCATGTACCTAGAAGAAGGTGATGTTGCTGAGGTTACTCGTCGTGATGTAACAGTATTTGATGTGGCGGGTGAGCGTGTAGAGCGTGAAATCGTTGAATCAAACGCAGAACACGATGCAGGTGACAAAGGTAAATACCGTCACTTCATGCAGAAAGAGATCTTCGAACAGCCAACCGCGCTGATCAACACAATGGAAGGTCGTATCTCTGAAACTTCGGTTATCACTAATGCAATTGGTGTTAAAGCTGAAGAGATCCTAAGCAAGGTTGAACACGTGCAGATCATCGCATGTGGTACTTCTTACAACTCAGGCATGGCTGCGCGTTACTGGTTTGAATCTCTAGCGGGTGTAAGCTGTGATGTAGAGATCGCTTCTGAATTCCGTTACCGTGATTTCGTTGTGCGTCCAAACAGCCTACTCGTCACTCTGTCTCAGTCAGGTGAAACGGCTGATACGCTTGCTGCACTTCGTCTTGCAAAAGAGAAAGGCTACATGTCGGCAATGACTATTTGTAACGTTGCGGGTTCTTCGTTAGTTCGTGAATCTGACTTTGCTTTCATGACTCGCGCAGGAACAGAGATCGGTGTAGCTTCTACTAAGGCTTTCACTACTCAACTAGCAGCAATGCTGATGATGGTTACTTCAATTGGTCGTCTACAAGGTCGTATCAATGAAGAGAAAGAAGCTGAAATCGTTAAAGCGCTGCATGAGCTACCAACGGCTATCGAGCAAGCTCTAGCATTCGATAAAGAGATCGAAGCACTAGCACCTGACTTTGCTGATAAGCACCACACATTGTTCCTAGGTCGTGGCGAGTTCTACCCAATCGCAATGGAAGCGTCTCTGAAGCTGAAAGAGATCTCTTACATTCACGCAGAAGCATATGCAGCTGGCGAACTTAAGCACGGCCCTCTAGCACTTATTGATGCTGACATGCCAGTAGTAGTAATTGCACCAAGCAATGACCTACTAGAGAAGCTGAAATCAAACGTTGAAGAAGTACGTGCTCGTGGTGGTCTACTTTACGTATTCGCAGACCAAGATGCTGGCTTTGAAAGCGATGAGAACATGAAGATCATCAAGATGCCTCACGTAAGCGAAGTTACAGCACCTATCTACTACACTGTACCGATGCAGCTGCTGTCTTACCACGTAGCGCTAATCAAAGGTACCGATGTTGACCAACCTCGTAACCTAGCGAAAGCGGTAACCGTTGAGTAATCGACAGCTTATCTAAGAAATAGATAATAAGAAGCCCATCCAATGATGGGCTTAATTATATGGTCCGCCTCACTCTCAAGCCCTTAAGCTTAGAGTAGGCTCTCAGAATGAGGTGAACCATATGTCTTCTATTCATATTTTAGGTATCGACCTAGGTAAACATTGCTTCCATGCTATCGCACATAACCGTTGTGGAGTGGAAGTGCTTCGTCGTAAATTTAATCGCAACCAACTTTTAATCTTTCTTAGTAAAATAGAACCAACAACTATTGCTTTCGAAGCCTGTGGCGGTGCTCATTGGCTTGCTCGAAAGTGTGGTGAACTTGGTCATCAACCCCGACTTATTCCTCCTCAGTATGTTAAGCCTTATGTCAAAGGCAATAAAAACGATTTCATTGATGCATCAGCGATCGCAGAGGCTGCGGGTCGACCGACTATGAGGTTTGTAGCTGTAAAAAGTGAAGAGGCTCAAGTCATCGCAGCGATTCATCGAGTCAGAGATAGTTATATCAAGGAGAGAACTGCCACTATGTCGCGGATCGGGGCGATCTTACTTGAGTTCGGCCTTAGCTTTCCCAAAGGACATGCAAAGATGAAGTCTCTGTTTCAATGGTTAGCAGAACAAACAGTCTCATTACCAAAAAGCTTGCTATGTGAATTGATATCTATCCACGAACATTACAAGTACCTTAATGAACAAATCAAAACTCAAGATAACAAGCTTCAAACTATTGTTAATAACAATGAAAGTGCTCAATTATTAAAAACTATCCCTGGAATTGGCGATCTTACCTCCACATTGTGTATAGCCGATGTAAGCTCTCCGAATAACTTTACCAATGGCCGTGAGATGGCGGCTTGGTTGGGGCTTGTGCCAAGGCAATTCTCAACGGGAGGAAAGACCAAACTACTTGGTATGAGTAAACGAGGGAATAAACACCTCAGAACTCTGTTTGTCCATGGGGCAAGGGCTGTACTCTCTAGGCTAGAGACGACAGGGAAAGTGTTTGGAGAGTGGCTTGTGAACCTACGAGCCACCAAACCATTTAATGTAGTGGTAGTCGCATTAGCCAACAAGCTAGTGAGGATAGCTTGGGCGGTGTTATACCACCGCCAAGCTTTTAAGGCTGTTTAGCTATAACCAAGTTTGCAACGCCAATGAACGTGATGACAAAAACGGTCAATCGGCCAGATTAAGAACCTGACACAAAAAATAGCAATCAATGCTTTAGGCTTTTTAAGGATAATCTGGCGCGGATATCATCGTGGAGCTGGGAAGCTAGTGCTCCCAACAAGGACTCCGAATACATTAGCGCAAACCAACTCCGTTATTACTTAATTGTAGTTGCAATAACGGGGCGGACCATACATTTTTGTACCTGTTACTTTGCACACTTATCTTCTAGTGTTACTTATAAGTCTTAAGCGTTAAGAGCTTGCTCTAGGTCAGCTAAGATATCTTCGATGTGCTCAATCCCTACAGAAAGGCGAATCATCTCTGGTGACACGCCAGCCCGTTTTTGTTCCGCTTCACTTAGTTGACGGTGTGTTGTAGATGCAGGATGACAAGCAAGAGACTTGGCGTCACCAATGTTCACTAGGCGCTTAAAGATTTGCAGCGCGTCGTAGAAGCGAACACCTGCTTCATAGCCGTCCTTCAAGCCAAAAGATAAAATAGCCGATGGCTTACCTTGCATGTATTTTTCAGCAAGCGGGTAGAATTCTGAACTCGACAAGCCTGCGTAGCTTACCCAACTGACCTTCTCGTGTTGTTTGAGATATTCAGCTACTTTCAATGCATTCTCTGTGTGTCGCTCCATGCGTAGCGACAACGTCTCTAAGCCTTGCATCAGCATGAAAGCATTCATTGGCGACAGTGCGGCGCCTGTATTGCGTAGTGGAACCGTTCTAGCGCGACCAATAAACGCAGCTTCACCAAAGGCTTCGGTATAAACCACACCGTGATAAGAAGGCTCTGGCTGATTAAACACAGGGAAGCGATCTTTGTGTTCTGCCCATGGGAACTTGCCTGAGTCGACAATCACGCCACCTAATGTTGTTCCGTGACCACCAACGTATTTGGTTAGTGAGTGCACTACGATGTCAGCGCCAAAATCGATAGGCTTGCAAAGCACTGGTGTCGCGACTGTGTTATCGACAATCACGGGTACACCCTGCGCGTGAGCAAGTTCTGCGACACGCTCTAAGTCGATAATATTACCCGCTGGGTTACCAATACTTTCACAGTAAACCGCCTTGGTTTTTTCATCGATCAGCGCCGCTAAGCTTTCTGGTTTGTCATCTTTAGCAAAGCGAACTTCGATCCCTTGGTTGGGTAGCATATGAGCAAATAGGGTGTACGTGCCGCCGTAAAGTTGAGGTGTCGAGACGATGTTGTCACCGATCTGTGCCAAGGTTTGAATCGCGTAGTTAATCGCGGCACTGCCCGCACTTACCACTAAACCTGCAATACCACCTTCTAAGGCAGCCATGCGCTTTTCTAGCACATCATTGGTCGGGTTCATTATACGAGTGTAGATGTTGCCGGGTACTGCAAGGTTAAATAGGTCGGCACCGTGTTGTGCATCATCGAATTCATACGCGACGGTTTGATAGATAGGTGTTGCTACCGATTTAGTCGTTGGATCAGTTTCGTAGCCGAAGTGAATCGAGAGCGTTTCGTCTTTCATGTGTCTTCCCTGAACAATTGATTGATTTGTGTACATTCATATTGCCGATTTTTCTATAAAAGAAAAGTAAGCTTAGTCACAGAGAAGCAATTGGAATTGTGTGCGGGACGATTCGTTATTCTTTAGAAGTGCAGGGTGTGATTTGTACTATTCCAGAAAAGCAAAAAGCCAGAGCAGCATGAACTGTTCTGGCTTTTCTAATTTGGTGGCCCCTCCCAGATTTGAACTGGGGACCGAACGATTATGAGTCGTGCGCTCTAACCACTGAGCTAAGGGGCCGTAGGGCATAGATTATAGGGGAAGCATTCAGTGGTGTCTAGACACTATAAGGGGCAATTCCGCTTACATCTTAGCCACTTAAATCACACGGATAAAAAAAAGGTGAGCCAACGCTCACCTTTTCTTATTTATGCTTAAAAGCTAACCACACTTGAGTGTGCGATTACTCGTCTAGGAAGCTACGCAGAGTTTCTGAGCGGCTTGGGTGACGAAGTTTACGCAGTGCTTTTGCTTCGATCTGACGGATACGTTCACGAGTTACGTCGAACTGCTTACCAACTTCTTCGAGAGTGTGGTCAGTGTTCATGTCGATACCGAAACGCATACGCAGTACTTTAGCTTCACGAGGTGTTAGGCCAGCAAGAACGTCTTTCGTTGCACCGCGTAGGCTTGTTGCCGTTGCAGAGTCTAGAGGTAGTTCTAGCGTTGTATCCTCGATGAAATCACCTAGGTGCGAATCTTCGTCGTCACCGATTGGTGTCTCCATTGAGATTGGCTCTTTAGCGATTTTCAGTACTTTACGGATCTTGTCTTCAGGCATTTGCATGCGTTCAGCCAACTCTTCCGGAAGTGGTTCACGACCCATCTCTTGTAGCATTTGACGAGAGATACGGTTTAGTTTGTTGATCGTTTCGATCATGTGAACCGGAATACGGATAGTGCGAGCTTGGTCGGCAATCGAACGAGTGATTGCTTGACGGATCCACCAAGTAGCGTAAGTAGAGAACTTGTAACCACGACGGTATTCAAACTTATCTACGGCTTTCATCAGACCGATGTTACCTTCTTGGATTAGATCCAGGAATTGTAGACCACGGTTTGTGTACTTCTTAGCAATCGAGATTACTAGACGTAAGTTCGCTTCAACCATCTCTTTCTTCGCACGACGAGCTTTCGCTTCACCGATAGACATACGACGGCTGATGTCTTTAATGCTTTGAACAGTAAGAGACGTCTCTTTCTCGATCATATCCAGTTTTTGGATTGAGCGACGGATGTCATTCTCGTTACGTTTGATCTTTTCTGCGTATGGCTTGTCAGAAGCAAGAACTTCATCCAACCATGCTTCGCTAGATTCGTTGCCAGTAAATAGAGCAATGAAAGATTTCTTCGGCATTTTGCCGTACTCAACCGTTTGACGCATGATTAGGCGTTCTTGGGTACGTACACGATCCATAGAGTTACGCAGTTCGTTTACTAGGTAATCAAACTGTTTTGGTGTAAGACGAAACTCTTTGAATACGTCTTGCATCATTGTTGTTGCAAGCATAGCTTTCGGGCTTTCATGGCCGTACTCGTTGATCGCTAGTTGACGATTCTGGTAGCTAGTACGAAGTGCTGTGAACTTCTCAAGAGCAAGCTCAGGATCAATACCTGTATCTTCTTCTTCCTCTTCCTCGTCGTCTTCAGCGTCTTCTTTGTCTTCGTCTTCCAGATCTGTTTCAGCAAGTTCTGAACCGATGTGAGTTGCCGTTGGCGCAGCAGTGCCATCGTCATCTGGGTCAACAAAGCCATTGATTAGGTCTGTTAAGCGAATCTCTTCTGCTTGTACGCGGTCAAACTGTTCCAAGATGTATGGAATAGTGCCTGGGTACTCAGCAACAGAAAGTTGAACCGTATTGATACCATCTTCAATACGTTTCGCAATGTCGATTTCGCCTTCACGAGTCAGTAGTTCAACCGTACCCATTTCACGCATGTACATACGAACTGGGTCAGTAGTACGGCCAATCTCGCTTTCTACGCTTGAAAGCGCAGCAGCTGCAGCTTCGGCTGCATCTTCATCTATATTGGCATCGTCATCATTAAGTGCTAGATCATCAGCATCAGGTGCAGTTTCAACTACCTTGATACCCATGTCGTTAATCATTTGAATGATGTCTTCTACCTGTTCAGAATCCACGATTTCTGCAGGTAGGTGGTCGTTTACTTCGGCGTAGGTCAGATAGCCTTGTTCCTTGCCTTTAATAACAAGTAATTTAAGCTGTGACTGCGGATTTTGATCCATAGATGATATCCAACTTCAGGTCTGGTGAAGGACGTTGCATTCTCAAATGCAAACCAATTATGTTAACAAATTTATTAAATGCTGACTAATCAAACAGGGTTACGCTTTTAGATCTAGCATTAAAGCTAGTAGCTCCCTTTTTTCTTCGGCTGATAAACCGACGCTTCTTGCTTTGGCCTGCAGGTTTTCAATTTGTTTTTCAACGCACTGGGCAAGTATATTGTCCAATGAGTCTAAAAATATGTCTTCTTGATTGTCTTCGTCGAGGGGGATTTCCCAGCTCGCGAGACGAGACAGAAGAGCCTCATGTTTATTGTGTCGCCAATGCTCTAATAATTGGCCTGTGTTGATATGGGGATGCTCGTGGCATTTATCAAGTACTTCGACGAATAAACTTAGTCCAGGCAACTGTAAGCCTTTGACACTTGATAAATCCGGTACCATATCAGCATAGCTCGGATTTTGGATAAGCAAAGCGATAACTTCACGCATTGGAGTGCGCTTCAGCTCTTTATGCGGTTGAGGTGTCGGGTTCTGTGTATGAACTCGTGCACGTCGCAATTGGTTATCAAATCCAGTCCGCTCATCGAGCAGTTTTTCGAGCAGTTCTTGGAAGTAACTGTCAGGAATTTTGTTAATCAAGGCGCTAGCGTGTGCACGCAGTGCCGATTTTCCTTCCGTTGTTCCCAAGTTCAACTTATGTATTTCAATCAGGTTATCGAACAAATAGGTCGAAAGCGGCGTCGCATTATGAACGAGCTGTTCGAAAGCGGCTTTGCCGTGCTCTCTTATATAGCTATCTGGGTCTTCACCGTCTGGCAAGAATAGAAACTTGAGTGTGTTCCCCGTTTTCAGGTACTCAAGGGCATTTTCTAATGCACGCCACGCGGCTTCTTTACCTGCTCGGTCACCATCGTAACAACAAACCACAGTGCTGGTTTGGCGGAACAACATTTGAATGTGGTCGCCAGTTGTTGAGGTACCCAGTGATGCCACTGAATAATCGACACCGTATTGCGCAAGAGCTACGACATCCATGTAACCTTCAACCACAAGTACTTGCGGCGGTTCACGGTAGGCTTGCAACACTTCATAAAGGCCGTAAAGCTCTTTACCTTTATGGAAGATAGGTGTTTCCGGTGAGTTCAGATATTTTGGTGTTCCGTCTTCTAAGACACGACCACCAAAACCAATCACACGGCCGCGACGATCGCGAATCGGGAACATCACGCGTCCACGGAATCGGTCGTATCGGTTACCTTTATCGTTCTCTATTAACATGCCGCCGGTCACGAGCATGTCTTGGGCTTCTTTCTGTTGGCCAAAGTTCTTACGAACTAAGTCCCACTCATCCGCCACATAACCAATGCCAAACTTCTGGACGATTTCGCCAGATAGGCCGCGATTCTTTAGGTATTCAATCGCTGGTTTGTTGGCTGATATTTTCAGCTGAGAGCGATAGAACTGGCTGATGCCGCCCATCAAATCATATAGGTTACGTTTTTGTTCGCTGTTGGCTCTAGGTGTTGTTGATATCTCGCCGCTGCGCTGTTCTCTAGGAACATCGAGCCCTAAGTAAGAAGCTAGTTCTTCAATGGCTTCAACAAAATCGAGACGTTCGAACTCCATAATGAAGTCGATAGCATTACCGTGTACGCCACAACCAAAGCAGTGATAAAACTGTTTTTCTTGGCTTACGCTAAAAGAAGGGGTCTTTTCGTTGTGGAATGGGCAACAAGCACCATAGTTTTTGCCTTTTTTCTTAAGTTTCACGCGTGCGTCCACAATGTCGACAATGTCGAGACGAGCTAGGAGATCATCGATGAAACTACGCGGGATGTGTCCTGCCATAAAACCTTAGAAAAATGCACTAACTGAGAGTGTGGATAATAATAGTTTGAATAGGTTACAGATACAAACAAGCCGTGCGTTCCGAAGGATTGCACGGCTTGTTGCAATTTGATTTGGGATTAAGCGAGTTTAGAACGAACTAAACCACTAACTTTACCCATATCTGCACGCCCTTGAATTTGTGGTTTCAAGATAGCCATTACTTTACCCATGTCTTGCATGCCCGCAGGTTGAGCTTCTGCAATTGCGCTATCAAGTAGTGCAATAACTTCTTCATCAGTTAGCGGTTGAGGCATAAAGCCTTCAAGTACAGCAATTTCTGCTTTTTCCACGTCAGCAAGATCTTGACGATTTGCCGATTCATATTGAGCAACAGAATCGCGACGTTGCTTAACCATTTTAACTAATACAGCAAGAATGTCGTCGTCGTTCAGAGTGATCCGTTCGTCAACTTCACGTTGCTTAATTGCTGAAAGAGCTAAGCGGATAGTGCCAAGGCGCGGTTTGTCCTTGGCTTTCATCGCTAATTTTTGCTCTTCTTTGAGTTGTTCAATAAGAGCCATAACTCAGTCCTTATGGATTAAGTTATTAGTACAGGCGAACGCGACGTGCGTTTTCGCGAGCTAGCTTCTTAGCGTGACGCTTTTGAGCTGCTGCTTTAGCGCGTTTGCGAACTGTAGTTGGCTTTTCGTAATGCTCGCGACGGCGAACTTCAGAAAGGATACCTGCTTTTTCACAAGAGCGCTTGAAACGACGTAGTGCAACGTCGAACGGTTCGTTTTCACGTACTTTAACTATTGGCATATGCCTTTCACCTCAGGGGTTATTCATTATCGCTGGCTACTCAGTACCAAATCAGAGAAGTTACCCATCGAGCTAACTCTCTATTCGCGTTTGGCCATTAACCAGCTTGATCAAAAATGGTGCGGAATTTTAATCCGATCACAGTAGCTTTGTAAAGCACTTTGTCGATTATAGTCTGTACAATATTTGTTTGAAGAGCTTAGGCAGGGTAATATTGCGCTAATTTCCCATTTTAGACGAAAGCGTGCCGAGAAAATTATGCGCATTATTGGTATTGAAACCTCTTGTGATGAAACAGGAATCGCAATTTATGATGATGAGCAGGGGCTGCTTTCTCATCAATTATATAGCCAAGTAAAACTGCACGCCGATTACGGTGGTGTGGTACCTGAGCTTGCTTCACGTGACCACGTGAAAAAGACCATTCCACTGATTAAAGCCGCTTTAGCGGAAGCTAACCTAACATCGAAAGATATTGATGGTGTGGCTTACACGGCTGGCCCAGGTTTGGTTGGCGCATTGCTTGTTGGCGCAACGATTGGCCGCAGTATTGCTTACGCTTGGGGCGTACCGGCAGTACCTGTTCACCACATGGAAGGTCACCTTCTTGCGCCAATGCTAGAAGATAATCCACCGCCGTTCCCATTTGTGGCACTGCTGGTTTCTGGCGGTCACACCATGATGGTTGAAGTGAAAGGTATTGGTGAATACAAGATCCTTGGCGAATCGATTGATGATGCGGCGGGTGAAGCCTTTGATAAAACGGCTAAGCTGATGGGCTTAGATTACCCAGGTGGCCCGTTGCTTTCTCGATTAGCAGAGAAAGGAACGCCAGGTCGCTTTAAGTTCCCTCGTCCTATG
The DNA here is from genome assembly GCF_024347595.1 of Vibrio pomeroyi. Taxonomy (NCBI): domain Bacteria; kingdom Pseudomonadati; phylum Pseudomonadota; class Gammaproteobacteria; order Vibrionales; family Vibrionaceae; genus Vibrio; species Vibrio pomeroyi. The sequence goes on from NZ_AP025506.1 coordinate 411,125, forward strand.
ACCGATCGTCCGGGGCTCGACATGAGTTTCTCTGGTCTAAAAACATTTGCAGCGAATACGATTCGTGACAATGACAACGATGATCAAACTCGCGCGGACATTGCTTACGCATTCCAAGAAGCGGTTTGTGGCACCTTGGTAATCAAGTGTAAGCGTGCCTTGGAACAGACAGGCATGAAACGTATAGTGATTGCTGGTGGTGTAAGTGCAAACAAGCAACTGCGTGTTGAGCTTGAAGCGCTTGCTAAGAAAATTGGTGGTGAGGTGTACTACCCACGCACCGAGTTCTGTACTGATAACGGTGCCATGATCGCTTATGCGGGTATGCAGCGCCTGAAAAATGGTGAAACCGCTGACCTTTCAGTTCAAGCTACACCACGTTGGCCGATTGACCAATTAGAGCCAATTGCTTAATACATCAAGATGTTTCGATAAACGGTCGCCTAGTGCGGCCGTTTTTATATCCTAGCTTACCGACTATATGTCGATAAATTATTGCTGATAGAGATTAGGGAAGAAGATGAACAAGTTCACTGTAGACAATCAATCGATGGCGTACCTAGATGAAGGTGAGGGCCCGGTTGTTGTATTGGGTCACAGCTACCTTTGGGATAGCGCGATGTGGAAGCCGCAGATTGAGGCGTTGAAAACTCAGTACCGTTGTATTGTACCTGAGCTTTGGTCTCATGGTGAATCTGAAGCGGCACCGAGTGCAATGCGTAACCTGAAAGATTACGCTCAACATGTTTTGGCACTGCTTGATCACCTAAACATCGATAAGTTTTCAGTTGTTGGTTTATCGGTTGGAGGTATGTGGGGAACGGAGCTTGCCGAATTAGCACCTACGCGAATTCAGTCACTGGTATTAATGGATACCTTTGTGGGTCTAGAGCCAGAAGTTGCGCACGCTAAATACTTCAACATGTTAGACACCATCACTCAAACTAAGATGGTTCCTCAACCGATTGTTGAAGCTGTGGTGCCACTGTTCTTCGCAAACGATGCTCAAACCAACACACCAGATTTGGTTGAAGGTTTTACTCAGCAGTTATCTGAACTTCAGGGTGATAAAGCGGAAGAAGTGGCTCGCATCGGTCGAATGGTCTTTGGCCGTCGTGACATGATCGAATCAGTAGAGAACTTTGCATTGCCTGTGTTGATTGCGGTAGGTCAAGAAGATAAGCCGCGCCCAGTGCTTGAATCATACCTAATGCACGATTGCATTACAGGGAGTGAGCTAGTGGTGATTCCTGGCGCAGGTCATATTAGTTCGCTAGAGCAACCAGAGTTCGTAAATACGATGCTAAAAGGCTTTTTAGGTAAGCACCTGCTATAAGCACTCTCGATAGCGAAAATTTGTCGGCTTAAATCTTTATATTCAAACGGGTATATAAGGTTAAGCCGATTTTTTTTGTCCGAGTTTTGGCTCGCTGCCATCGAGTAGTCGGCGGATATTCTGGTGGTGACGTAGCACTATCAAACAGCACAACATGGCCACGGGCAGTGTGTATTGCGGTTTGACTAACCAAGCGTAGAAAGGTGCAAGTAGTACGGTGACCAGTGCTGCCAAAGAAGAGTAACGAAACAAAAACGCGACCACTAACCACGTCGCCATGATCATTCCCGTTAGATCGAATCCTATTGGGGCGATAGCGCCAAGTGCGGTTGCGACACCTTTACCACCTTTGAAATGGAAGAAGATCGGATACATATGGCCAAGACAGGCTGCAATGGCAACAACGCCTAAAATGATTGGGTCGATCTTGAGGTAATAGCCAAGCCAGACCGGTATGGTGCCTTTGAGCATGTCGCAAAGCAGTACTGACGCGGCAGCACCTTTACCGCCGACACGTAACACGTTGGTTGCTCCGGGATTATTCGAGCCCACCGTTCTTGGGTCAGGGAGCCTCAAGACTCGGCATATCAAGACCGCACTAGAGATTGAACCTAGTAAGTAGGCAGCAATGATCATGATAAGTGCCAATGGGGTCATGTCTGTCCTTAAACGGTTATAAGCCTAACGATGGGAAAATAATGCTCAATCCAAGAGTAATTGATATCATATCTCGAATTACGCAAATAATACGTTTTTTTCCCCAATATGGGTATCCGACCTCTAAAAGGACAAGTCATGGCACTGGATAAAGTTTTCATTGAACAGTTAGAAGTAATTACAACGATCGGTGTTTACGATTGGGAACAAGAGATCAAACAAAAACTGGTGCTTGATATTGAAATGGCTCATGACAACCGCCCAGCCGGTAAGAGTGATGATGTTGTTGACGCTTTGGATTACTCAACCGTGAGTACCGCTGTGCTTGACCATATTGCTAATGGTCGCTTCCTACTGGTTGAGCGTGTGGCAGAAGAAGTCGCTGAGTTAATCATGACTAAATTCTCTGTGCCTTGGATTAAGATCCGCTTAGCGAAGCCGGGTGCCGTTCCACAAGCAAAAGCTGTTGGCGTGATCATCGAACGAGGTCAAGCATGACAGTAGCCTATGTTGGTGTTGGCACGAACATAGATCGCGACAAGCATGCAAGGGTGGCATGGACAGAGCTTCAATCGTTAGGGATTAACCTTAAATGCTCTAAAATCTATCACTGTGAGCCTGTGGGTTTTAATAGCCACCCGTTTTATAACTTTGTGATAGAGCTCGACACATCACTTTCATTGACTGAATTTTCACAGCAACTTCGTAAAATTGAGTTTAAATGGGGTCGCTCTCAAGATGCGCACAAACTTCAAGATCGAAAGCTCGATCTTGATATTGTGCTGTTTGGAGACGTGGTTTCTGAGCGCGAACCAGAATTACCACGCAGTGATATCTATAAATATCCTTTTGTAACACAACCACTTTATGATCTCTGTCCTGCGAGAGTGATCCCGCAAGACGGACGAACCGTCAGTGAAATATGGCAGAAGATGCAGCAATTAGACTCGCTCTCTGTTGTAGATATAAAACTATAATTTTTAAGGTAAGTAATGAGTTATTTTGAAGCGTTTATATTGGCGTTGGTGCAAGGCTTTACTGAGTTTCTACCTATTTCCAGTTCTGCACACTTAATCCTTCCTTCTGCTGTTTTAGGCTGGGAAGATCAAGGCTTGGCTTTTGATGTCGCGGTCCATGTTGGTACTTTGGCTGCCGTGGTTATCTATTTCCGTAAAGAAGTGGTGTCTCTTTTGAGTGCTTTCTTTGGTTCGGTATTTAAAGGCGATCGCAGCAAAGAAGCGAAGCTAGCATGGATGATCATTCTCGCGACGATTCCTGCATGTATCTTTGGGCTGTTAATGAAAGACATTGTTGAGCTTTACCTGCGTAGCGCGTGGGTGATTGCGACAACCACTATCGTCTTTGGTCTGTTGCTATGGTGGGTGGACAAGAACTCAAGCCTACGTGATGACGAATACCAAGCGGGTTGGAAAAAAGCCTTGTTCATTGGTCTTGCTCAAGCAATGGCGATCATCCCGGGCACATCTCGTTCTGGCGCAACCATTACTGCAGCGCTTTACCTTGGCTTTACTCGTGAAGCGGCAGCTCGATTCTCTTTCTTGATGTCTATCCCAATCATCACTTTGGCTGGTGGTTACTTAGGTCTTAAGTTGGTGACAAGCGGTGACCCAATCCATGTTGGCACTCTGCTAACGGGCGTTGCGGTGTCTTTCATCAGTGCTTATATCTGTATTCACTTCTTCTTGAAGCTTATCTCTCGTATGGGCATGACACCATTTGTTATCTACCGCCTAATTCTAGGTTGTGGTCTGTTTGCTTTCTTAATGATGCAATAACAGACGCAGACAACAATCTCGTCGTAAAGATTGAAACAAAAGCCCGCTTAATCGCGGGCTTTTTCATGCGTGTTTATCAGCGCACTGAAGATTAGTGATTAGCGAGTTCTGCGAGGGCGCTTTCAATTGCCGCTGCTCTGCGCTTCTCTTGCTCTTCTCGAATATCTTTACCTTGAAAGCCATCGGCAATAATAGCCTTAACTTCGACTTGCAGCGCTGCTTTATAGGCCGCTTCAAAACGAGCTTTTTGAGGATAAGGTTGATCTTCTAGCCCTTTACGACCAGCGTGGTCGGCTTGGCAGCAAAGCAGAATGTCGTTGAGCCTGTCTGGTTTACGCCAAACATCGAACTTGTTCAGAACCTTAAGGAAGGTGGTTGGCTTGAGCTCACCTGCACGGTGGATATTCGAGTGCTGTTCACACACTAACAGTGCGAGATCTCTGAATTCATTGGGCACTCTTACTCGTTCACAAAGCTTCTTGATGATCTTCACGCCAGTATGGCAGTGCATTTTGTGGCTTGGCCACTCAGCTTGTGGTGTCACGCCTTTACCTAAGTCATGCACTTGAGCCGCAAAGCGCACTGGTAAAGATGGGCTTAGTCGCGCTGCTTGTTGAGCCACCATCAGCGTGTGAATACCTGTGTCGATTTCAGGGTGCCATTTCTCAGGTTGAGGGACACCAAATAGAGCGTCAATCTCTGGCAAAACAACCGCGAGTGCTCCGCATTCTCTCAGCACTGAAAGGAACACTTCTGGGTGCGGTGTGCTAAGAGACTTGTGCCACTCTTGCCAAACACGCTCTGCCGTAAGATGTGCGAGTTCACCAGATTGAACGATTTCACTCATCATCAACATGGTTTCAGGTGCAATCGTAAAGCTTAAGTGGTGAAGCTTGGCAGCGAAACGAGCTACACGCAGCACACGAAGTGGATCTTCAACAAAGGCATCGGATACGTGTCTAAGAATACGATCGGAGAGATCTTGCTGGCCGTGATAAGGATCGTGTAGGTTGCCTTCGTCATCTTGAGCGATGGCGTTGATCGTTAGATCGCGGCGCATGAGATCTTCTTTCAAGCTAACATCCGGCGCGAAGTAACATTCGAAGCCTGTGTAACCAGAGCCTGATTTTCTCTCAGTGCGAGCCAGTGCGTGCTCTTCCTTGGTTTTTGGATGCAGGAATACCGGGAAGTCTTTACCCACCGCAGTGAAGCCAAGGCTTTCCATCTGTTGAGGGGTACTGCCGACCACGACCCAATCTTTATCATAGCTGTTAATATTGAGTAGCTTATCGCGCACCGCCCCACCGACTAGATAGCGCTGTAGCCCATTCTCTTTTGGTAGGCTATCGTATATTTGCAACTTATCACCTCGAAATGTTTTATCACTGCTGGACTTTACGGCAAGCAATGGTACTTTCCATTAATCGTAATTATAGGGCAGCACATGTATAAGGAATATTTTGGCTTCGTTGAGATGCCATTTTCGATTGTACCAAATTCTCGTTATTTGTTTTTGAGTCATCGTCATCAAGAAGCGATGCAGAATCTACAAGCCGGTTTAGGCGAGGGTGGGGGCTTTGCGATGCTTACTGGTGAGGTAGGCACAGGTAAAACAACCGTCGCCAAAGCGATGTTGTCTTCACTCGATAATCAGACTCAAGCTGGCCTTATACTCAACCCTACATTTTCCAACACCGATTTGCTTGAAGCTATCTGTGATGAGTTTGAGGTCGACTACCCTGAACAAGCATCGCTTAAGCAGCTGAGTCAGGCTATTCATCATTTCCTGCTTGATAGCCATGCAGACGGTATTCAAACCTTATTGGTCATTGATGAAGCGCAACACCTCGCTGCCGATGTGTTGGAACAGCTGCGCCTTCTAACCAATTTGGAAACCGACAGTCGTAAGCTGTTAAAGGTGTTGCTGGTTGGTCAACCGGAATTGCAACAACACCTACAAACCACACAACTACGTCAGCTAGCGCAGCGCATTACTGGTCGCTATCACCTATTGCCTCTAAATACGGAAGAAACCGGCAAGTACATCGCGTTTCGTTTGGAAACGGCGGGTGGCGAACAGATGCTGTTTTCGAATCGCTCCATCAAGCTGATCGCCCAATACACTCATGGTATTCCAAGGTTGATTAACTTGGTGTGTGATAAAGCGCTGCAATTGGCTTTTCATGACGGAGAGCAGTTACCAAGCAATGAAACCGTCAGCAGAGCCTGCCAACAGGTTATGGCTTTTCAGGCGGATGTGTATCATGTTGAGAAGCCTCGTGGCACCGGTATAGCGCCAAAAATGTTTCAGTATGCAGGTATTGCTACATTAAGTGTCGGTCTTGCCATTGCGACCTTTAATTTCGCACCATCCTATATCGATTCATGGTTACCTGCAGAGACGGAAAGTGAAGCCAAAACTGAGGTGGTGGCACACGCTCAGCGCTCACTAGTAGCCGATACTCCCAAATTGGTTGAAGAACCTAAGCCAACCAAGTTCGTGCTGCCAAAACATATCCAACAACACTTGATGCAGGGAACCAACCGTTCTCTTGCGATTAAAGATCTCTACACCCTTTGGGGATATCAATCCTCTTTGCGTGATGGCTTGTGTTTAAGTGAGCCACAGAGTGTTTTTGTGTGTGAACAGCATCATTCTGATTTAGCGTCTCTGTTAGAGCTCGGCGTGCCAGTAGTGCTCAATCTAGAAATAGACCAAGAGCCTGTATTTGCTGTTCTCTATGGTGTGTCTGAGGATTCAGTCGAACTGCTCGTTAACGAAAAGCTATTGGCGATGCCAAAGCAATCCTTAGAACAAGTATGGCAAGGCGACTATGTCGCGATTTGGAAGCAGCCGTTAAGAGAGACCCTTAAAGAGGGCTATCAAGGTGAGGCGATTGCTATGTTGGATTTACTGCTTTCAGAAGTCTTAGGTGAAGTGGTGTCTGGCAGTGATGTGTTTGATAATGAGTTAAAAATGAAGGTGGAAGCCTTTCAGATTTGGCAAGGGATGTCTGTCGATGGCATCGCTGGTAAACGCACACTCGCAAGACTGCAAAGATTAGCGCAGCTTGATTCCCCTAAATTGATGTCACTGGAAGGAGGGGCAAGCTAATGTCACGTATTATGCATGAGCTTAAACACTCTTCTGGGAAACAGTCGTCTCTGAATCAGCACTCTCTTAGCAAACCAAGCTTCAAAGGCTACCAGAATCATCATGTGCCTAGCTCTGCTAAAGGGATGAGCAACAAACGAGGTTCATCGTTAGCGATGGGGCTGCTCCTAATTTTAGTTCCTTCCTTGCTGGTAGGTGGGGTTCTGGTCTATCAATCGTATAGCCAGACACAGACACACTTAGCCAACCAATCTGTTAATGCTGTGATGACAGAGTCAAAGCCTAAGCCAGAGCTTGAACCGAAAACCGTTGCTGCTGGAACAAAGAGTGAAGCAACAGCTGTCGAGCCTCCAGAAGATGATGCCTTGTTTGCTGTGCGTGTTGCTCCGACAAGCAAAGCGTTAAAAGCATTACCGCGCCAAGAGGTGTATGCGCAGATTGAGCTGGAAAGCAACAATGTTGCGGGTGGAACAACCGTTGCGATGGCCAATACCGATAGCACACCGCAAACAACAGCGAATGCAGAACCGGTACCAACCCAACCAACGGTTCAATCAAGTGCGAATGATGAGAGTGCTGACCTACAAGCCGATAGTGATTTGCTGCAAGGGTTGGATCTGACCGAGCTACCACCCGATTTGGCATTGAAGCTTGAATCCATCATGGGGGAGCAACAAAATGATGCGCCTGAACCGATGGACTCTAGGCCTGCCGGACAAGCGGGGTCGCAGGTCATCGAGTTAGAAACGCATACCAATAGCTTGTCTGGAGTGCTACCTAAGTTAGATCTACAGACTCACATGTATTCAAGCAGTGAAACCAAGCGTTGGGTAAAAGTGAATGGTCACGAAGTGGCACAAGGAGACTGGATCGACCAAGATATTCAGTTACTCGAGATTAAACCGCAATCAGTGGTTATTGAGTTCAATCAGCAGAAGATAGAAATTCCCGCATTGTACGAATGGAAAGGTTAGTGATGTTGCAATTGGCATGGTAGCTGAGTAGAAATTCAAGACAAATAAAAAGGAGCACCTCGGTGCTCCTTTTTGATATTCGCTACTGGATTTACCTTAGTGAAAGGCAAGTAAAGCGGTTAGCTTACGCCCAGCCGTTTGGTGACTTTCTGCGACGAGGCATGATGTGTGGTAGAACAAGGCCTAGAAGTAGACCGATACCAGCAACACCACCACCGTACATGAAGTACTTCAGCAGTAGGTCATCTTTCTGCGTGTCTAGCTTAGCGCGTAGTTCACGGTTTTCTGTTTGAGAGCTTGTTAGCTGTTGGCTAATTTCGCTGTAGTTCTGTTCAAGTTCAGCAATTTGCTTGTTACGAGAATCTAGAGAGCTCGCTAGGCCAGCTTTTTCACTGTCAGCACTTTGACGAGCGTTTGCTAGCTTGCCTTTTACTTCAGTCAGTTCTTTCTCTAGCTTAGGCATGCGCAGAGCCATGCTTTCTTGAGTGCTTACAAACTTACTTTCAACCCAGCCTTTACGGCCGCGGTTGTCTTGAATTTGGGTGTAACCCGTGCTCTTGTTAGTTTGTAGGTATGTAATCTTCTCACCAGCGTCAACACTACCGATGATACGGAAGGTATTGTTTGGGCCAGAATGCATATAAGTAAATAGTTTGTCAGCAATATAACGGTCTTGTGCAAAGGCAGCTGGAGCCGCAAGCATTGCGAACAAAACTAAGCTAATCAGTTTTTTCACAGTAAATCCCTTAACGATTCAAATTGGGTAGGCGGATGAGTCAGCCTCAATTAGCAAATAATATTTAGTTTCTTTATGCGGTGCAACAAAGAAGGGAGGCAAAGCCTCCCTTTCTGTGCGTTTGAGTCAATAATGACATGGCATTTACATATCGTTACTGAAGCTCACACTATTCTGACGCTAGTTATCACTAACGCAGTCGCGATTACATAGTAAACGCAGCTTGAATTCCGTAGAAGAACACAACAGCAAGTAGAGCACCTGCAGGTAGTGTCACAATCCAAGAAGCTACGATATTACGTACAACGCCTAAGTTCAGTGCTGCGATACCACGAGCAAAACCAACACCCAATACCGCACCAACAAGTGTTTGTGTAGTAGAGATTGGAAGGCCAGTACCTGAAGCAAGTACAACCGTACATGCAGTTGCAAGTTGTGCAGCAAAGCCACGGCTTGGTGTTAATTCTGTAATACCAGTACCAACGGTTGCCATTACTTTATGACCCATTGTTGCAAGACCAACAACGATACCGAAGCCACCTAGAGGAAGAATCCACCATGCGATAGTGCTCTTACCTGTGATTTCACCCATGTGCTCAACCGTAGATACAACAGCTGATAGTGGACCAATCGCGTTTGCAACGTCGTTTGAACCGTGTGCGAAAGCCATCGCACAAGCTGTGATAACCATTAGTACAGAGAAGATGCCTTCAACGCCAGCAAAGCCGTGGTCTTCTTCGCGGTTAGCGAATTTCTTCTGGATGTATAGGTAACCGCCGATCATAACAAGAGCAGAAACGCCAGCAGCCCAAACCCATGCTTCAGTGTTGCTTAGGTGAAGACCTACGTGCTTAAGACCTTTCTTGATAGTTACAAGTGCAATGACCATTGTAGTAATGAACATGTATACCGGTACAAAACGCTTCGCATTGAATAGCGGGTTTTCCGTATCAAAGATCAGTCGCTGCGCACTCACAAATATCACGTAAGCAAAGAAGCCGGAAATAACAGGTGTGATAATCCAACTGCCCACAATGCCTTGAACACTGTTCCAGTCAACTGCTTCTGTACCTACAGAGATACAAGCAAAACCGATGATTGCACCGATGATTGAGTGAGTAGTAGAAACAGGCCAGCCCATGTATGAAGCTAGAAGTAGCCATGTACCTGCAGCTAGAAGTGCAGACATCATACCGAACACAAGTACATCTGGTTGATGAGCGAATAGAGATGTTTCGATAACACCTTTACGGATCGTATCGGTAACTTCGCCACCGGCAAGATATGCACCAGCGAATTCAAAGATCATTGCGATAATGATCGCTTGTTTAACGGTTAGAGCTTTAGAGCCTACTGAGGTGCCCATTGCGTTCGCAACGTCATTTGCACCAATACCAATAGCCATCAAGAAACCGAAAGCTGCTGCAACAATAATCAGGACAGTGCCGTAGTTAGCAAGGATATCCATCGTAATACCTAGTTGTTTGATAACAAGCGGAGCAAATTTAGACGCAAAAAACCGCTCAGCGAGAGAAATACTCAGCGCATAAGTGGTTTGTTCAAAAAGTGCTCTTCGTTATATGGTTAACGTATGATTTAAGATCGAGAAAGCATTACTTCAAGACGAGCGCCTACACGCTGTGCTTGATCTGCAATACCACCAACCCATTCAAGAATTTTGTATAAGAACATGATATCAACTGGATTCAGACCGTCTTCGATCGCCATCAATTGTTGGCGTAGTTCGATCTGCATCGCATCCGTGTCATCTTCAATTACATCTAATTGATGAATCATTTCAGCAACGAGTGTTACTTCGCGGCCTTTAAAGCCAGTTTCAAGTAATTCGTCTAGTTCATTGATTACGTTTTGTGCTTGGTTCGCTGCATCTAGACAACGTTTAACGTAAGCGATGAAATTTTCTTGTAGAGGAGCAGGAATGACAAGTTGACGACCATATACACGGCCAGCAATGTCTTTCGCTAGGTTTGCAAGTTTGTCTTGCTGCGTTAATAGCTCCAACATATCGGTGCGATCAACCGGCATAAACAAACCACGAGGAAGTTTAAGGCGAATTTCACGTTTTAGTACGTCAGCTTCTTTCTCAAGGTGAGAAATTTGAGCTCGAATTTCAGCTGCTTTTTCCCAGTCACCCTTTGAAGAAACTTCAAAGAAATTAACCAGGTGAGAACAACATTCGTTCACGCATACTACGTGACGCTGCAAAGGTTTAATTGGGGACTTTGCAAATAACCCCATAATTGTATTTACTGGCATGGTCATCCAACCTAATAAATAATAACCTTAAAACAACATACACCATATTCATGGTGAAATGTTAAGCGATGGCTACAAAGTCGCGCATGTTAACCTAATCAATCTCTCATTAAAACTGTTTTAGATCATCATAAGGGCGATATTTCTGACTTGCCGAGTTTTTAAATTGGCAATATCCTGTCCCTATCTTCACAGAAAGGTATAACTATGGAAACCGAGATAGAACTGAAGTTTTTTGTTTCTCCTGATTTTTCAGAGACTTTACGCAATAAAATTGCTGAAACTAAAGTACTTCAGCACAGTTGTCGCGAGCTAGGTAACATCTACTTTGACACCCCTGACAACTGGCTACGTAAGCACGATACAGGCTTACGCATTCGACGCTTTGATGACGTATTTGTACAAACCGTAAAGACCGCAGGACGTGTCGTTGCTGGCTTGCATCAAAGGCCGGAATACAACGCTGAGCATGACAGCAATGAGCCTAAGCTCGCTCTGCACCCAGAAGATATCTGGCCAGCAGGTAAAGATATCGAAACGCTGCAAGCTGAGCTTACACCTCTGTTCTCTACTAACTTCACTCGTGAGCAGTGGTTGATTGGTATGCCAGATGGTAGCCAAGTTGAAGTGGCTTTTGACCAAGGCTTTGTTGAATCTGGTGACCAGCAAGAGCCAATTTGCGAAGTCGAATTAGAACTTAAATCCGGTCAAACCGATGCTCTATTTACACTGTCTCGTCAATTCTGCGAGCAAGGCGGCATGCGCCTAGGCAATCTCAGCAAAGCAGCTAAGGGTTACCGTCTTGCTCAAGGTTATCAAGGAGATGAAGTTACTCCTTTGACCTTAGTTGATACTGACAAAAGTGATACCGTTGAATCGTGTTTCATTCAATCTTTAGAGCATGCTCTCGCTCATTGGCATTATCACGAGCAGATCTTCACTGAGCGTCAATCGATTGAAGCGCTGCATGAGATCAGTCACTCGCTGAGTTTTATTCGCCAAACCTTCACTATCTATGGCGGCATTGTTCCAAGACGAGCAAGTGCGATTTTACGTCAAGAGTTAAAGTGGCTTGAGCAAGAGCTTGAGTGGCTAAAAAGCTATGACCACTTTGAAGATTTGCTGGAAGATAAAGGCCATGTGCTGCGCAAACTCGATGCGCGTAAGTTCTTGGTGGCTGAGCTAAAAGAGATGCAAGAGCAACTTCCAGATCGTGAAGACTTGCTTACCTTGCTGAGTTCGGCTCGTTACACTGGTTTATTGCTAGACCTGAGTCGTTGGATCCTGTCTCGTGGTTGGCAGCCTTTCTTAGATGAAAAAGCGCGTGAGCAAATGGCTCGTGGTATCGAATGGTTTTCGGTTAAGCAGCTTGATCGCACATGGGCGGACTTGATGGAAGCTTTCCCACCTGAACGTGTGATGACTAGCCAAGCGTATATTGATCAGCAATACCGTTTGATGCGCAATCTATACTCGGGTGTGGGGTTCGCGAGCTTGTACGATGACGAGGAGCGTAATAGCTTCCGTCTGCCATGGGCTGACATGGTGCAAGGTATTGATGACTTGCTGGCACTCAAAACATTAGAGCCGTTAACTGAGAAGTTAGAAGGCGATGAGAAGGTTCAGCTAGAGCGCTGGTTGGCTCGTCAAGAGGTATCTATCCTGCATGCGATGGAGCAGACGCGCCAAATCAGTGTAGAAGTTGAGCCATACTGGCAAGACTAACCTCAACACCAGTATCAATATAAGTATGAATTTGAAAATAGGGCTTCGGCCCTATTTTTTTGTTTGTTTTTCCAGAGCATCTAGCCGTTCAAGTATCAGTTGTTGCTGTTCTAAAATCTTATCTAACTTGCGCTCTTTGTTTTCTCGTTGCTGATTTTGAAGATCAGTCGGAGAGGTAATCAGAGAAGTAATCAAACCTGAAATCATACCGAATACACCTACTCCGCAGATGATCACCATCGAAGCCACTAACTGACCCGAAGTCGTCACTGGGTAATGGTCGCCATAGCCTACAGTACTAATGGTCACAAACGCCCACCATAAAGCATCATGACCCGTAGTGATGTTGGCATTGGGATCTTTGTGTTCTAACAGCAAGATCGTGCCAGCGCCGATAGTCAGTAAGATCACCAATAGCAGAATGATCGAGGCGAAGGTGGTCTCTTTACGATTGCGAAATAGCTCTCTGAATACTCGCTTACTTGAACGCAGAACGAGAATGACACGCAGGATCTGAAAAATGCGAGCGAAACGAAGCGGTTCGATCATAGGGATGCTTGCTAAGAAATCGATCCAGTGTACTTTTAGGTATTCTTTCTTGTTTTGTGATCTGAATAGATCAATCGTGAGCTGAAAAAGAAAAACACTACAGATTATAAAATCGAGGCCGATAAGGACTTGTTTCGATTCTTTATCAATCGGCGCAAACAACAAGCCAGAGATCACAAATAACGCTAAGAAAGAGAGAATCAGTGATAATAAGCTCATCGGCTTGGTTGTGTCTTTGATACTATTTAACATTCATACGAGGCTCAAAATAAATCGCGAACTGTGACTCCAATAGCCATCTCGCGGATATAGAAGCCATCAATATATAAGAGTTAATGGAGAACTGACAATGACTAAACTGTCATTCAAGCCGTGGGAAAGGGTAATCTCTGACGTTCGTCTCGTTCCAAAAATGGTCATGCTGATGATATTCAGCACTATCTTGATCATTTCGAAGCAGTTATGGGACGCGAGCACGTTTTACGATTCATTGCTTGCAGTAACGAACAATGCGCAAGTTGCACAGCAGCATTACGAGACTTACCTAGTTCAAGTGGTTTGGCAAACAGCCTTGATGATCATTGTGTTTGTGGTTCTTCTATTAGCGGCGGCACGTGTGATGCTGCGCCAAACCCAATACCTAAACGATGCAATCAAAACCATGGCAAACAAGAACCTGTCAGTGCCAATTCACATGGATTGTAAAGATGAATATGGCGACGTGGCACGAGAGCTTGAGAAAACACGAGTGCAACTGCATGACATGGTTAAAGCTCAGGTTGCATCCTCAGATGAACTGTTTGCTTTGACTGAAGTGATGACCATTAGCATGTCTGAAACCAAAGAGTCGGCGCAAGAAGAGTTCAACGAGATCGATCAGCTGGCAACGGCAATGAGCGAGATGACCTCTACGGTTCAAACGGTGGCTGAACATGCACAAAGTGCTTCTTCTCTAACAGAGCAGGCATCAGGCCAAGCATTGACGGGTCAGAAGTTCGTTCAGGGTTCTGTGTCTAAGATGAGTGAACTGTCTTCAGATATCGCAGCTTCAGCGGCAGCGGTAAACCAAGTTGAAGAGCGCGTGGATTCAATCGGCAGCGTTGTGGGTACTATCCAAGGCATTTCAGAACAAACCAACTTACTGGCACTAAACGCAGCGATTGAAGCGGCGCGTGCTGGTGAAGCGGGTCGTGGTTTTGCGGTTGTTGCTGATGAGGTTCGTAACCTTGCACAACGTACGCAACAAGCGACGGTAGAAATTCAAGACATGATCAGCCACCTACAAACCAGTGCGAATTCGGCTGTAGAGCTGATGGAAAAGAGTGTTGTGGAAGCGGCTGAAGGTGTGGATCTGGTGACCAATGCGGGCTCTGAGCTAGATGGTATCGTAAGCCAAGTAAACCAAATCAATGACATGAACTTCCAAATCGCAACCGCTGCAGGCCAACAAAGCAGTGTTGCTGAAGAGATGAGCGTTAATCTGACCAATGTTCGTGAGCTGGTTGAAGCTTCTGTTGTCGTGGTTGGCGAGCTGCTTGAAACTTCTCAACTTATGGAAAGTAACGCGCAAGAACTCGACGGTAAGATTAAGCAATTTAAGGTATAGCTTTGAGTTCTAAATCCTTGTTGCTAGAGCCTGTTTTCTAGAGAGAAAGGCCTAACTCGATAAGTTAACCGATAAAACGCCCACATTGCTAATGTGGGCGTTTTTTATTGGCGTAACTTTGGTATAACTTAGCTTTAGTTTTAAAACTCGCTATTGAAGACTAGAACCGATAACCGAACGTTCGTCGCGCAGCTTATACAAGGAAGAAACATGCCATTGCCTTCTCAACTCGTCATTCACTCACAGTCTGCTTTTGATCAATTGTTAGAACATCAAAGTGAAGCCATTAATACTTGGTCTGAGCCGCTTATTGAGGATCTCAAACGTGTATTAGGGTTGAGCTGTTTTGTGGGGGATTGTTTACAACGCGACACGATCTTATCTACGACCTTACCGGAGATGTTGGCATTCGCAGAACGTGCAGAAGGGTATCGTGGACGGTTGGCAGAGCTACTTTCTGGTTGCGCTGATGAGATGAGCGGTCAGCGTGTGTTGCGCCAATTCCGCAACCGAGAAATGACTTATATTGCGTGGCGTGACTTCATGGGTTCTTGGGAGTTAGAGCAAAGTCTAAATCATCTATCGATGCTGGCTGAGGCGATGATCTTCGAGACCTATCAATGGCAGTACGATATTTGTTGTAAAGAGTGGGGCACACCTTGCAATGAACAAGGCGAAGCGCAGCCGATGCTGATTATTGGCATGGGTAAGCTTGGTGGCGGTGAGCTAAATTTCTCTTCTGATATCGACCTGATTTTTACCTATCCTGAGAACGGTGAAACCCAAGGTGCAAGACGCAGTATTGCCAATGCGCAGTTCTTCACGCGCTTAGGGCAGCGTATTATCAAGGCGCTCGATCAGCAAACGTTTGATGGGTTCTGTTATCGAGTCGACATGCGCCTGCGCCCATTCGGTGAGAGTGGCCCATTGGTGATGAGCTATGCAGCACTGGAAGATTACTATCAAGAACAGGGACGTGACTGGGAACGCTATGCCATGGTCAAAGCGCGAGTGATGGGTAGCGAAATGTACCCTGAATATCAAGAGCTTCGCCAGATGCTTCGCCCGTTTGTCTTCCGTCGTTATATCGATTTCAGTGCGATTCAATCTTTGCGTCGTATGAAGTCAATGATCAGCAGCGAAGTGCGCCGTCGTGGCTTATCAAACAACATCAAGCTGGGTTCTGGTGGTATTCGTGAAGTTGAGTTTATCGCGCAAGTTTTCCAATTGATTCGTGGTGGGCGTGAACCTAGCCTTCGAGGTCGAGGGCTGTTAGAAACCCTCACGGCTATCGAGTCACTGCATTTACTCGAGTCAGAAGAGGTGGGTCACCTGCGTGATGCTTACCTATTTTTACGTCGTCTTGAAAACCTACTTCAAGCGATGGCTGACAAACAAACTCAAACCTTGCCTGATGGGGAATTCGAACAATTGCAGCTCGCGGTCGCGATGCAGTTTTCTGATTGGGATAGCTTGATTACCGCAACTCGCGCTCATATGGCCAATGTACACACCGTGTTTGAAGACCTAATAGGGGTTGATGAAGAAGACGCAAACCCTATCGCGAGTCACTTTAGTGAATTGTGGGATATGGCGCATAAGCCGGACGTTATTGAGCATGTGCTAGAGCATGATATTGCTATCGCCAACCCACCAGAGGCGGCGAAAACTATCATCCAATTTAAAGCAGACTTGGCGAAGAAGACCTTAGGCCCACGAGGACGCGAAGTTCTCAATCGACTGATGCCAAAAGTCTTTCAAGCTTTGTATACCGCTAAGGATGCGGAGTTTGGCTTGTCTCGAGTGCTTCATCTACTGCATAAAATCGTCACACGCACCACTTACCTAGAGCTATTGGATGAACACCCTGCTGCGTTGACTCAGCTTGTGCGTTTGTGTACCGCTAGTCCGATGATCTCGGAGCAGCTTGGTCGCTATCCAATCCTGTTAGATGAACTTATTGATCCTCAACAGCTTTATAACCCAGTGCCGCTCGAGTCTTACAAGACGGAACTGCGTGACTATCTTGCCCGTATTCCTGAAGACGATATGGAGCAGCAGATGGAAGGTCTGCGTCAGTTTAAACAGACCTGTATCTTGAGAATTGCTGCGGCTGATATTGCGGGCGTACTGCCTGTGATGAAGGTCAGCGATCACCTTACTTACTTGGCCGAAGCGATTGTAGAGGCAGGCGTTAACCAAGCTTGGCTGCAGGTGTCGGCTAAATTCGGCGAACCAACTCATGTGAAAGATCGCGAAGGTCGCGGTTTTGCGGTTGTTGGTTACGGCAAGGTCGGTGGTTGGGAGCTTGGCTACAACTCAGACCTAGACATTGTGTTTATGCACGACTGTCCGGTACACATCTATACTGATGGTAAGAAAGAGATCGATGGACGCCAGTTTTATCTAAGGTTGGCTCAGCGCATTATTCATATTTTCTCGACCAGAACCGCTTCTGGAATTTTGTACGAAGTTGATACTCGCCTGAGACCTTCGGGCGCTTCAGGTTTGTTGGTTAGCCCAACTGATGCCTTTGATGAGTATCAGCACAATGATGCGTGGACGTGGGAGCATCAAGCACTGACTCGTGCTCGCATGATTTATGGTGATGATCTGTTGGCGTCTGCGTTCAATAAAACACGTCATGAAGTGCTGTGCTTGGCTCGTGATGAAGCGACACTTAAAAAGTCTGTTGTGGATATGCGTGAAAAAATGCGCGGTCATCTTGGTGGTAAAAAAGCCGATCGATTCATGCTTAAACAAGATGCGGGTGGTATTACCGATGTTGAGTTCTTAGCTCAATACTTAGTACTGCGATACAGCAATGAGAAGCCTAAGCTGACTCGCTGGTGTGACAATGTACGAATCTTTGAAAGCCTGTTGTCACAAGGAATCATGGACGAGCAACAAGGCATGGCATTGACCAACGCCTATACAACGCTAAGGGATGAAATCCATCACCGTAATCTACTCAACCTAGATGCGGATGTGGCGATTGATAAGTTCGAAATGGAAAGAGAACATGTAGTTCAAGCTTGGAAGCAGTGGATGGAAGCATAAGTTGTCTTTTGCTTATCTGTCACAGTGCCTATCGAGATAGGTTTTACTCATTTTTATATGGTTTAGCCACTGTAATCAGTGTGCTAGACTCTAGCCAGATTCGATTTTTGGAGTTCAACAATGAAACCAATTCTACCTGACTACAGCCAATCAGGTGTTCTTATTGTCGGTGACGTCATGCTTGATCGTTACTGGTATGGTCCAACTGGCCGTATTTCACCAGAAGCACCTGTACCCGTTGTAAAAGTAGAAAATAACGAAGAGCGCCCTGGTGGTGCTGCCAACGTTGCAATGAACATTGCCTCTCTTGGTGGTCATGCTCATGTTGTTGGTTTAACTGGTAAAGATGAACCAGCCGAGGTGTTAAAAAACACCTTGGGCGCACTTAAGGTTAAGTGTGATTTCGTTGAGCTAGAAGACTACCCAACGATCACTAAGCTACGAGTGATGAGCCGTGGTCAACAGTTGATCCGTCTTGATTTTGAAGACAAATTTGAAAATACGGATCCTGAACTGGTTTTATCTCGCATGGAACAAGCGCTTCCTAATGTTCGCTCTGTAATCCTGTCTGATTACGCGAAAGGTGCATTGGAGCATGTGCAGAGCTTTATTCAAAAAGCGCGCGCGGCCAACGTTCCTGTATTTATCGATCCGAAAGGTGCTGATTTAGAACGTTATCGTGGTGCGACTCTGCTTACGCCAAACATGGCAGAGTTCGAGCTGGTGGCTGGTAAGGTTAAATCAGAAGAAGACCTTATCGAGAAAGGTATCGCTTTGATTGAGAAGTATGACTTCGAAGCTTTGTTGGTGACTCGTAGTGAGCATGGTATGACGCTACTACGTAAAGGTCTGGCACCATTCCATTTGCCGACTCAAGCGAAAGAAGTGTATGACGTGACAGGTGCTGGCGATACGGTTATCTCTGTCCTTGCTGCGTCTGTTGCCGCGGGTAAGCCACTGGATGAGGCGTGTGCATTAGCGAATGCGGCTGCTGGTGTAGTTGTCGGTAAGCTAGGTACATCAACACTGTCTACGATTGAATTAGCGGAAGCGATTCACGGTAGCCAAGATACAGACTATGGCGTGATCTCTGAAGCGGCACTGGTCGAAGCGGTGAAGCGTGCTCGTGCTAAAGGCGAGAAAGTGGTGATGACTAACGGCTGTTTTGATATTTTGCATGCTGGCCATGTTTCTTACATGAACCACGCTGCTGAATTAGGCGATCGTTTGATCGTTGCAGTAAATACTGACGATTCAGTGAAACGCTTAAAGGGCCCTGGTCGCCCTGTGAACCCTACCGATCGTCGTATGGCGGTTCTGGCTGGTTTAGGTGCGGTTGATTGGGTGGTTCCGTTTTCTGAGGATACGCCTCAACGTTTGATCTCTGAAGTTCTGCCAAGCATCCTAGTTAAAGGTGGCGATTACAAACCTGAAGAGATTGCTGGTGGCGCAGAAGTGATTGCTGCTGGCGGGGAAGTCAAAGTGCTTAACTTTGAAGACGGTTGCTCGACTACTGAAATCATTAAAGCGATCAAAGGCGGCCGAGGCTAACCTTCGGTCTTTTTGCTTCTATGTTAGCTTTTGAATAGATAATAAAAATGCCGCTCAATGAGCGGCATTTTTGTAACTGTAACGTAAGCTATTCTGAATTACTTACTTGCTACTTTTAGACCTGCGTTTACATCAACAATGTCTTGTTCGCTTAGCGTACCAACCGCTTGGCGAAGCTGAAGCACACTTAGGATGTAGTTGTAACGAGCATCTGAAAGGTTTTTGTTCGCATCGTATAGACGACGAGTCGAATCTAGTACGTCTACGATAGTACGAGTACCAACATCAAAACCAGCTTCTGTTGCTTCTAGAGCAGACTGAGCAGACACTACAGATTGTTCGTAAGCGCGTAGAGCACCAATCGAAGCACTGATGTTGTTGTTGAATGCACGTACGTCTTTCACAACGCTACGGTAAGTCGCTTCTAGATCTTCACTTGCTGCAACGTAGTTGTATTCAGCTTGTTTAGTCAAAGAAGTTGTGTTACCACCCGTGTATAGAGGCACAACTAAGTTCAAGCCAATGTTTAGGTTGTCAGAGTCGTAATCGTTTGTGCTGTTAGAGCTGTCGGTCTGTTCTGCAAGACCGTAGCTACCATCTAAAGTTAAGCTTGGTAGGTGACCAGAGCTAGCTAGAGAGATGTTATCTTTTGCTACGTCTTGAGAGATACGTGCAGCAAGTAAGCTAAGGTTCTTTTGTTCTGCTTGTTCAACAAGTGCAACAGCAGACTCAGAAGATTTGCTTGCTGAGAAACGATCAGTATCTAGGATGCTTAGGTTAGAGTGTTCCTGACCTGTAATCTCACGTAGACCTTCGTAGCTATTCGTTAGGTCGTTCTCTGCAAGAACTTCATCAGCCAAAACGCCATCGTACTGAGCTTGTGCATCGTGTACATCGGTGATTGCTGAAAGACCAACTTCAAAACGTTGCTTAGTTTGTTCTAGTTGACGAGCAACCGCTGCTTTTTCTGCACGAACAAACTCTAGGTTATCTTGAGCGCGAAGTACTTCGAAGTATGCTGTCGCAACACGAAGGATCAAAGCTTGTTGTTCTGCCGCGTAAGCTGAATCAGATTGACGAGCAGTTTTCTCTGCCGTATCTAGAGTGATCCAAGAAGAACGCTGGTAAAGCTCTTGACTGAAACCAATGCCAACACCCCATTGGTTGTTGTCATTGCTTGCGTCTTTATAGTCACCACGATTAATGTCGTAGTTCGCAGTCAAATTGATTTGCGGTAACAAAGAGCTACGGCTTGACGTTACTGCTTCAAAAGCGGCATCGCGCTGCGCTGCTGAACGAAGAAGTTGTGGATCGTTCTGTTTTGCTTGGTCGTAAACTTCAGCTAGCGTATCAGCAAAAGCTGACGAACTCAGGCTGCCAATTGCTGCACTGATAAATAGTGGAAGCAGTTTTTTCATTTTCCTATTCCTGCCTTTTATGGAATTTTCTTTAAAAGAGTTTAACCCAGTTTGGTGGTAATTTACTCGAAACTTTGCACTTTTTTACAGTTAACTGTCCACTTGTGCAATATTTATTTTTTAAAACTTAACTTTAATTATAAATTTTATATAAAAAGTTGAACCTTATCCTTGGTAGTTAACTCGGACAATGAGTAAACTATAAAGATCACTTAGTGAGGTACCAAATGCAACAGTATGACAATCAACGACATGAGTTTACTCCGCAAGATGTGGAAATAGTCTCAAAAGAGACGCTGTTTCGTGGTTTTTTCAAAATGGTTAAGTACACATTTAAACATAGACTGTTTGAGGGCGGCTGGAGCCAACCAATACAGCGTGAGATGTTTGAGCGTGGTCATGCTGCCGCTTTGCTACCTTATGATCCTGTGCGTGATGAAGTGGTGATCGTCGAACAGATCCGTGTCGGTGCCTTAGAGCATGAGAACCCATGGCAATACGAAATTGTTGCCGGGATCATTGATACCGATGAATCACCGCAAGACGTAGCTCGTCGCGAGGCGATGGAAGAAGCGGGAGTCGAAGTCGGATCTGTGTTGCCTATTACTTCGTATTACCCTTCATCTGGTGGTTGCTCAGAAAAGCTCGACGTTTTTGTTGGCTGTGTTGATGCAACGACTGCAAAAGGAGTGCATGGACTGGATTACGAAGGTGAAGACATTCGTGTGCAAGTGATGAGTCGCGAAGCCGCTTATCAGTTAGTAAAAGACGGTGTGTTTGAAAATGGAGCCACGATCATTGCGCTACAGTGGCTACAATTGAATTACCAAGAATTACAGTCAGAGTGGATAGATTAACGTCATGCCAAATATAGCGGTCAAAAAACCGTATCATGTTGATCTTGCTGAATTGATGCGAGTTTACGAGACTAACTATGCCAAACTTAATGCTTTGTTACCGGTTGGGCATGAGGTTGGTGACGTGCGCTGTTACCAAGCCGTTAATATGGTGTATCAATTGACAGTGAATGAGGTCACAAAATACACCACATTAATAGATATATGTCAGAGTGATGCGATGCCAGTGTTTCCTTTGCCAAAAATGTCTGTCAGGCTATATCACGACGCTCGAGTTGCTGAAGTGTGCGCTAGCGGGGATTTTTCGCGTGTCAAAGCGAAATATGATTATCCCAACACTAAGCTTCTGCAAAAGGACGAGAAATTTCAATTGAATAAATTTCTTGGGGAATGGTTAACGTTTTGTTTAAAAACTGGTATCAGCCGAACCCCAATTACCTTTTAATTGAGCCTCTTTAAGAACACTTTAAAGTCTAAACAGTAACGTATCTGGATTTGTTATTTTGGAATTATCACACACTTCAAAATTTGATGAGAGCAGTATTAAGCTTGTGCAGCTAACGGACACGCATTTATTTGCGCCGAGCAATGGCAGCTTATTAAGCATCAACACTCAAGATAGCTTTCGTGCTGTAGTCGATGGCATTGTTAGTCAGGGCTTTGACTATCAAGCGATCTTAGCGACGGGTGATATCTCGCAAGATCACAGTGCTGAGTCTTACCAGAAATTTGAGTCAGGGATTCAGCCTTTAGAAAAGCCTTGTTATTGGCTTCCGGGCAACCATGACTTCAAACCGAATATGGGCAGCGTATTACCATCTCCACAAATTCAATGCGTTGAGCATGTCTTGCTAGGTGATAACTGGCAGATGGTGATGTTGGACTCGCAAGTCGTGGGTGTACCTCACGGGCGACTCAGTGATCAACAGCTCGATCTACTCGAGCAAAAACTATCAGAATTCCCAGAGCGCAATACCTTGGTTCTACTGCACCATCATCCGTTATTGGTTGGTAGTGCATGGTTGGATCAACATAACCTTAAAGATGCTGACCAGTTTTGGGATGTGGTTCAACAACACACCAATGTGAAAGCCGTGTTGTGTGGTCATGTTCACCAAGACATGAATCGAGACCATCATGGTGTACAAGTCATGGCAACACCGTCGACTTGTGTTCAATTCAAACCTAACTCGAATGACTTTGCGGTGGATACTTTGTCTCCTGGTTGGCGAGAGATTGAATTGCATCAAGATGGCACGGTGACCACGCAAGTTCGCCGTTTACCTCATGGGCAATTCCTACCTGACTTTGCTGCAGGCGGTTATTAATGACTGGCACCGATAAACAAACAGTTAAGCCATCACTGCTTCTTTATATTCACGGCTTTAACAGCTCATCGCGTTCCCACAAGGCGACGGTGATGGCAGATTACTGTGCAGAGTATCGCGCTGATATCAAGGTGATTACCCCTCAACTGCCGAGTTTTCCTCAGCAAGCGGCACTTCATTTGCAAACGCTAGTGGAGCAATATAAAGATCAGTACCAGATCGCATTAGTCGGCAGCTCGTTGGGTGGCTACCTTTCAACATGGCTTAATAGTCACTATGGTTTTAAAGCGGTTGTGGTTAACCCTGCAGTGAAGCCTTATGAGTTGTTGGCTGACTATTTAGGTGAACAAGTAAACCCATACACAGATGAACGATATGTACTGGAAACAAAGCATATTGATGAATTGAAGGCGTTAGATGTGCCGGCTATCGAAAAGCCGAGCGACTTTTGGCTGCTTCAGCAAACGGAAGACGAAGTTCTGGATTACCGACAAGCGGTAGAGAAGTACCAAGGTGCAACACAGACAGTAGAAGAGGGTGGGGATCATAGCTTTGTTGATTTTGAACGCTACCCGCAGCAAATCATCACCTTTCTAAATCTTTAATCTGTTCCACCAATCGAGTGATTTTCTCTTGTTTGCCTGTTATTTCATCTATCAGTGGTGAAATATCATAGTTTGATGTCTTAGTTTTTGAACTAGCTTGACATCATTACTCAGCTTCCAGACTATATTCCCCAATACTTCGCTCGTTCGCTCTACTATGACGGTTCATAGTAATGATTCTGCTTTAGTGAAACTAGAGCCAGCGAACTGACGCAAACTTTTTGAGTAAACTCCGTATTATGACTGAACAATATAATGCAAAAGACCTCGAGGTACTTGAAGGTCTCGACCCTGTGCGACACCGCCCGGGAATGTATACCGAGACAGAAAGACCTAACCACCTTGCCCAAGAAGTCATTGATAACTCGGTCGATGAAGCACTAGCGGGACACGCTAAGAAGATCAAAGTTGTGCTTCATGCAGACCAATCGTTAGAAGTTACCGATGACGGCCGTGGTATGCCCGTTGATATCCACCCTGAAAAAGGGATCTCAGGTGTTGAGCTGATCTTAACCAAGCTCCACTCTGGCGGTAAATTCTCAAACAACAACTACAAGTTCTCTGGTGGTTTGCACGGGGTTGGTATCTCTGTTGTAAACGCACTATCAAAACGTGTTGAAGTGACCGTTCGCCGAGAAGGTCAGGTTCATGAGATCGCACTTGAAGGTGGTCATGCAGTAACAGAACTGACTGTAACAGGTACTTGTGGTCATCGTAACAGCGGTACATCAGTACATTTCTGGCCTGATCCAAAGTACTTTGACAGCCCAAAATTTTCGACACTTCGCCTTATCAATAACCTACGAGCAAAAGCAGTACTTTGCCCAGGTTTAGAAATCACCTTTGTCGACAAAGTTGGCGGTGAAGAGCATAAATGGTTCTATGAAGATGGTCTAAAAGACTACCTTGCTGAAGGCGTGAAAGGTTATACCCTGCTACCAGAAGAACCTTATGTGGGTGAATTCGTGGCTGAAACGGAAATGGCTAACTGGGCTATTATCTGGCAACCAGAAGGCGGTGATATGATCACCGAGAGTTACGTTAACTTGGTACCGACCAAGCAAGGTGGTACACACGTAAACGGTCTTCGCCAAGGTCTGCTTGATGCAATGCGTGAGTTCTGTGAATTCCGCAATCTACTGCCACGTGGTGTAAAGCTAACGGGTGACGACATCTTCGATCGTTGTTCATACGTTCTGTCGGTGAAGATGCAAGACCCTCAGTTTGCTGGTCAAACAAAAGAGCGTCTATCGTCTCGTCAAACCGCAGCGTTTGTTTCTGGTGTCGTAAAAGATGCCTTCAGCCTATGGTTGAATGAAAAACCGCAACTGGCAGAGCAACTGGCTGAAGCTTGTATTGCCAATGCTCACCGCCGTATGCGCGCGAGCAAAAAGGTTGTGCGTAAGAAGATCGCATCAGGCCCAGCTCTGCCGGGTAAGCTAACGGACTGTTCGGTTCAAGATTTAAGCCGTACCGAAATCTTCTTCGTGGAAGGGGACTCGGCGGGTGGTTCTGCTAAGCAAGCTCGTGATCGTGAGTTCCAAGCGGTAATGCCACTGCGCGGTAAGATTCTAAATACGTGGGAAGTGTCAGCGGACCAAGTTCTGGCTTCACAAGAAGTGCACGACATCTCAGTTGCTTTGGGCATTGACCCTGACAACGACGATTTATCAGGCCTGCGTTACGGTAAGATCTGTATCCTTGCCGATGCGGACTCGGATGGTCTTCACATCGCAACACTTCTATGTGCGTTATTCACTCGTCACTTCAGCGCATTAGTTGAAGCGGGTCATATCTATGTAGCAATGCCGCCACTGTATCGTATCGACTGTGGTAAAGAGGTTTTCTACGCATTGGATGACGATGAAAAAGATGGCGTGCTTGAGCGTTTGTCTAAGAAGAAATCCAAAATCAACGTACAACGATTCAAAGGTCTGGGTGAGATGAACCCACTTCAGTTGCGCGAAACCACCATGGATCCAAACACTCGTCGCCTTGTTCAATTAACCATTGATGACAACGAAGCGACTCTTGAGATGATGGACATGCTGCTAGGTAAAAAGCGTGCTGATGATCGCCGCACATGGCTACAGACTAACGGTGATATGGCCGAGGTATAATGGATGTCTAACGAAATTACATTTGATGGCGTTGAACAGTTGCCAATGCGCAAGTTCACCGAAGACGCCTACTTAAACTACTCAATGTACGTGATCATGGATCGTGCATTGCCTTATATTGGTGACGGCCTTAAGCCTGTACAGCGCCGTATTATCTATGCGATGTCTGAGCTTGGTTTATCTGCCGCTTCGAAATATAAAAAATCAGCACGTACCGTTGGTGACGTACTAGGTAAGTATCACCCGCACGGTGACTCTGCTTGTTACGAAGCTATGGTACTGATGGCGCAGCCGTTCTCTTACCGCTACCCACTGGTAGATGGTCAAGGTAACTGGGGTGCTCCGGATGATCCGAAATCATTTGCTGCAATGCGTTATACCGAAGCGAAACTGTCTAAGTTTGCTGAAGTTCTGCTGGGTGAATTAGGTCAAGGCACGGTTGAATGGCAACCAAACTTTGATGGCACGATGAAAGAGCCACAAATGTTGCCAGCACGTCTACCTCATATCCTACTGAACGGTATCACGGGTATCGCGGTAGGTATGGCTACCGACATTCCACCACACAACGTGCGTGAGATTGCGGACGCAACCATTAAGCTGATTGATAGCCCTAAATCTGAGCTATCGGACATCATGGAAAGCGTGCAAGGTCCTGACTATCCAACAGAAGCTGAGATCATCTCTCCGAAGTCGGATATCGAAAAGATCTACAAAACAGGCCGTGGCAGCATCAAGATGCGCGCAGTTTGGCATAAAGAAGGCTCTGATATTGTTATCACAGCTCTGCCTCATCAAGTATCAGGCGCTAAGTTGCTTGAGCAAATCGCGAACCAAATGCGAGCTAAAAAGCTACCAATGGTTGACGATCTGCGTGATGAATCTGATCACGAGAACCCAACGCGTATCGTAGTGGTTCCTCGTTCGAATCGTATCGATTGTGATCAACTGATGAGTCACCTATTTGCTTCGACGGATCTAGAGAAGAACTTCCGTGTTAACTTGAACATGATTGGCTTAGACAATCGTCCTCAAGTTAAAGGTCTGGTTCAAATCCTGAAAGAGTGGATTGAGTTCCGACGCACAACCGTTCGTCGTCGTCTGCAGTACCGTCTAGACAAAGTATTAGCTCGCCTACACATCTTAGAAGGCTTGCTGGTTGCTTACCTTAATATTGATGAAGTGATTGAAATCATTCGTACAGAAGACGAACCATGTCCTGTGCTGATGAGCCGCTTCAATATTACTGAGACACAAGCGAACGCTATCTTAGACATTAAACTTCGTAACTTAGCTAAGTTAGAAGAGTTTAAGATTCGTGCCGAGCAAGAAGAGCTTGAAGCGGAACGCGATAAGCTTGAAAAACTACTGGGTTCTGAGCGTCGTCTAAACACCCTGATCAAGAAAGAAATCCAAGCGGATGCCGAGAAATATGGTGACGATCGTCGTTCTCCATTGGTTGAACGTGCAGAAGCAAAAGCGCTAACAGAGCGTGACCTTGTTCCTAGTGAGCCAATCACGGTTGTGCTGTCTGAGAAAGGTTGGATTCGTCATGCTAAAGGACATGAGGTTGACGCTGAGGGCTTGAACTACAAGTCTGGTGATAAATTCTTAGCGAGCGCTAAGGGTAAGAGTAATCAACAAGCGGTGTTCCTTGGTAGTGATGGCCGAAGCTACTCCCTTGAATCTCATTCATTACCGTCGGCACGAAGCCAAGGTGAGCCGATTACAGGCCGCCTGAATGTGAGCCCTGGTACTTCTATTCGCCAAGTGGTGATGGGAGAGAATGAGCAGCTATGGTTAGTCGGTTCTGATGCCGGATACGGCTTTGTTTGTAAGGGCAGTGATCTGCTTTCGAAGAACAAGAGCGGTAAAGCGTTAGTTAACTTGCCACAGTCTTCTGAAGTGATGATGCCGAGCCCGATTGCTGATTTGGACAGTAACCAGATTCTAGCGATTACTAACCAAGGACGTATGTTGTTGTTCCCGATTAAAGACCTACCTCAACTGAGCAAAGGTAAGGGTAACAAGATCATCAACATCCCTTCTGCGAAAGCAAAAGAGCGTGAAGAGTTTGTATCACACTTGATGGCCATCCCAGAGAATGCAACGCTGACTATCTACGCGGGTAAACGTAAGCTTGGTTTGAAACCATCGGATCTTGAAAACTTCCGTGGTGAACGTGGTCGTCGTGGTGGTTTACTGCCGAGAGGATTACAGCGAGTGACTCGTATCGATATCGATGAGCCAAGTGAATCATAGATAAACTTGATACCATCTTCGGATAAAAGAAAACCCAGCCTGAGAGCTGGGTTTTTTGTATCTGTATACTTTTGTATTCGTACTTTAACGGTTACCTGTAAGCGCTCTTAGCCTACAAACGAGTATCTTCAGCGATGGTGACCTTAAGCGTCTTGTTCTCACCTTGGCGCAGAATACCGACATCAATAACCGTACCCGGACGTAAATCAGTAACAATATCCATCACGCTCTGACGTCCATTAACTTGGGTGTTGTTGATGCTAACGATGATATCTTGCGCTTCAAAGCCTGCATCAGCTGCAGGCCCGTTCGGGTCTATACCCAGTACAACAATCCCGCCGATATTCTTAGTACCAAGTAAACGTGACGTGACTGAATTGATGTCTTGTCCGTCGATACCGATATAACCACGAATCACACGACCATCAGCGATGATCTTCTCCATGATTTTATTAGCCAGTGGGTAAGGAATAGCAAACGAGATTCCGTAGGTTTCCATATCCGTAGCTTGCTGGAAAGAAGCGGTGTTGATGCCAACTAACTCACCTTGTGAATTAACCAGTGCACCACCAGAGTTACCTTCATTGATTGCCGCATCGGTTTGGATAAAGGCTTGATGTCCATCTGCACTGATCGAAGA
The DNA here is from genome assembly GCF_024347595.1 of Vibrio pomeroyi. Classification (NCBI taxonomy): domain Bacteria; kingdom Pseudomonadati; phylum Pseudomonadota; class Gammaproteobacteria; order Vibrionales; family Vibrionaceae; genus Vibrio; species Vibrio pomeroyi. Next base: position 439,737 of record NZ_AP025506.1, read on the forward strand.
GCGGCCGGTTGCGGAGATGATGCCAAAGGTAGTCGTTTGACCTAGGTTATATGGGTTACCGATCGCCAGTACCACATCACCGACATTGGCTTTGTAGCTTGGGTTTAATGGGATTACGGGTAGATTGTCACCGCTGACTCTCAGTATCGCGATATCGGTGCGCTTGTCTGAACCGACAAGTTGTGCAGCAGCGACTCGGCCATCTTGAAGTGCCACTACGATTTGGTCAGCTTGAGCAACCACGTGGAAGTTGGTAATGATATAGCCTTTTTCGCTGACAATTACCCCTGAACCCAAACCTTGAGTCAGTAGTTTGTTGCGATCGCTTTCTGCGTATTTTCGGCTATAAATGTTAACCACTGCTGGTGCCGCGCGGCGTACAGCTTGGTTAAATGAAATCTGAAGTGAACCGATGTTGTCCACCTTAGGGCTGGTAACATCAGAAACAATAGCGGGTCTCAAGCTTGGAAATGCAAGAAGAATAAGCGCCGCTGAAACAAGTCCAAGGGAAATAGAACGAAATAGAAAGGACAGCATGTTTCCCTCTTCAACAAGTAAGGTGTGAAGCCTCCGTAGATGGATGACTGACTTGATTACTAGTGAAGCATAGCATTTTGATTCATCTAAAGAAAAGGGAGACTGAGTAAGTTTAAAGCAAACTTACCGAGCCTCCCTGTTATTACGTTGACGTATGGCTATCTAATAACGAGGTAGATAGTTCTGTCGCCACGTTGGATATTTAGCGCTAGTACGCCCGGCTGTTTCTCAAGAATCTCTCTAAATTCAGCAAGGTTCTTAACGGTTTGGCGATTGACGCCAATAATGATGTCGTCTTTAAGAAGTTGGTAAGCTTCTGCTGGTGAGCCTTGAGCAACACTTGACACCTTCACGCCTGTTGCTGAGTCGCTGTCTGTTGTGTTGGTAAGCTCAGCGCCAGCAAGCCCTTCATGCAGTTTTTCAGCTTGTGTCTTATTGTTGGTTGATTCACCAAGAGTTACGTCAAAGGTCTTACTCTTTCCATCGCGAACCACACCAAGCTCGATCTGCTTACCCGCACCCAGAGTTGCCACTTTGGCTCTCAGTTCACTAAAGGTATCAATGCGCTTACCGTTGATAGAGACAATAATATCGCCCGCTTTCAGGCCTGCTTTGTCTGCGGCACTGTCAGGTACAATTTGGCTAACAAAGGCCCCTTTACTGGATTCATAACCTAGTGCTTCTGCCAATTCAGAGGTCACTTCTCCGCCTTGAACACCAAGCATGCCACGTTTTACTTCACCGAAATCGAGGATTTGTTCTGTCAGGTTTTTCATCATATTGGATGGAATTGCAAAGCCGATACCGACATTACCTCCGTTAGGGCCAAGAATGGCAGTGTTGATACCAATCAGTTCACCGTTGAGGTTCACTAGTGCGCCACCAGAGTTACCGCTGTTGATTGCTGCATCGGTTTGAATGAAGTTCTCAAAGTTCTCTAGATTCAGGCCGCTGCGACCGAGCGCAGAAACAATACCTGATGTCACGGTTTGCCCAAGTCCAAACGGGTTACCAATTGCGACACTGAAATCACCGACTCTTAGCTTGTCTGAGTCTGCGACTTTTATCTGGGTAAGGTTCTTGGCTTTTTCGAGTTTAAGCAGTGCGATATCAGACATCTGGTCACCACCGATAAGCTCGGCATCGTATTCTCGACCATCATAAAGTTTTACTTTGATATCGTCGGCACCATTAATCACATGATAGTTAGTCACGATGTGGCCTTTCTTGGCATCAATGATGACACCAGAGCCTAATCCGCGGAATGGGCGCTCTCGTGTTTGTTCGGGACCAAAAAAGAATTGAAATTGTTCAGGGATTTGCTGACGTTGTACCTGTTTGCCTTCTACGGCAATACTAACCACAGCGGGGGTCACTTGTTCAAGCATGGGCGCTAGGCTTGGTAATTGTTCGTTACCCACACTTAATGGTAGTGCGGCCGTTGCTTGAATGGGGGTGATGATTGAACTTAAGCTTAAAGTCAGTACTGATAAAGCAAGCAAAGGTTTTTTCATCATAAACTCCTCTCTAGTTAAGGTCTTACCCCTCTCACTACGTGTAATAAGTATGAGAAGTTTCAAATGACCTGAGTGAAAGTTATGACTCAAAAACCTTTGTAAAGTTCACAGAAGTGTTAAATGTTTATGATGCTTTTGCTGTCACTACATCAGGAGCATCAATGATCTCTTTCTTCTGTTCTGTAAATAAACCGGTTGCGCCATTCGCGTAATCTTTCGGTTGTTCCTCAAGTGTCGCTTCTTTAATTGAAGGTTTATCTTGCGACTTGTCCGAATGAGCCGCGGCTGTTTTCACAAACGGGTTGTCTTGCTCTGGCAGGTTAGGAATCAGCTCTGAGCTTGTTTTTTCCATGTGTTGGTACAGTTTCGTGTAGTCCTTACCTAAGGTGTCCAACATTTCTGCTGATTTCGCAAAGTGGTCAGCCAGCTCTTGTCGCTGCTGTTCCAGGGCAAACTTTGCGCTATCCAATTCTTTCTGTACGTTCTTTTGTTTTTTGTATTCAGGTGTCATAAGACGAGAAATAGCGACCCCTAAAATAACTCCGACTAGTAAACCGGCAACGGCATACATCCAAGGCATAACAGCTCCTTATTATTGTTTTTTAACATGTTTGTTACTGCTTAGTTACACGTGCTACGGCTCCATGGTACTATGAGAAAGCCGCAGTATAAAGAGAAATGCGTGTGCGCTAGTTAGCAGTTTAGTGCTGCATTATTCACCGCATTACTTAATCTCTCGTGCTGTCTGAGCCCATTTTTATTTGCTGTCTGAATATCGCTTTCATTGTGGAAATGTCGTCATGAATCCCATCAAAAAATACGAACAAGATATAAAAGAACATGGATTTCAAAGAGATCCAGCACAAGAGCAAGCAGTTAAATCTTTAGATGAACTCTTTCATCAATTCCAAGATTACATGAATACGCCCATTCCTCAACTGACTCGATTCCAGAAATTAATGGGTAAAAAGCCAGAACTGCCACAGCCACCGAAAGGTCTCTATTTTTGGGGGGGTGTAGGGCGCGGTAAAACTTATCTAATGGATACGTTCTACGATGCTTTACCGACCACTAAAAAAATGCGAGTTCACTTTCACCGCTTTATGTATCGAGTGCATGATGAGTTGAAGGCACTCGGTAACGTCAGTGATCCATTGCCTTTGGTCGCGGATAAATTAAAAGAAGAGGCGGATATTATCTGCTTCGATGAATTCTTTGTTTCTGATATCACGGATGCCATGATCCTAGGAACTTTGTTCCAAGAGTTATTCGCTCGTAACGTTATCTTGGTGGCAACGTCAAACATTCCGCCGGCAGATCTGTATCGCAATGGTTTGCAACGCGCGCGTTTCTTGCCAGCAATTAAGCTGATTCAAGATAACTGCCACATTCTTAATGTTGATAGCGGCATTGATTATCGCCTACGTACCCTAGAGCAGGCTGAAATTTATCATTACCCATTGGATAGCCAAGCGAATATCAACTTAGAAAAATATTACGCACAATTAGTCGGTGAAGATAAAGAGAAGTTGAAACAAATTGAGGTCAATCACCGCCAACTGGATGTCGTTGAAGCGAGTGATGGCGTACTGCATGGTACTTTTGCTCAGCTTTGTCAGTCGGCTCGTAGCCAAAATGACTACATCGAGCTCTCTCGTGTCTACCATACCGTTCTGTTGGCTGATGTACTGCAAATGGGCGCGACTTCAGATGATGCAGCGAGACGCTTTATTGCGTTGGTGGATGAGTTCTACGAGCGTAATGTGAAATTGATTATTTCAGCGGAAGTTGAGCTAGAAAAATTGTATACCCATGGCCAGCTAGAGTTTGAATTTAAACGTTGTCAGTCGCGTCTAATCGAAATGCAGAGCCATGAATATTTGGCAAAAGAACACTTAAGTTAGCTCTGATTATCTCGAATAAGAAATAGAATTAAAAAAATCGTGATTTTGTTCAAAAAGAGGTGATTTTTTCTTCGCTCTTCTCTATAATCCTGCGACCTACCGTTACTGCGGGCCTCTAGCGATGAGTAAAATCACGTTATGCCAAGAGTTTTCCAACACTCGAAGGGGTGATGAATGGTAACTCTTAGACAGTGGGAATACGCGAGTATTCCTTAAGTGTAAATTTTTTAAATAGGTAATTATTAGCATGAAAACTTTCGTTGCTAAACCAGAAACTGTAAAACGCGACTGGTATGTTGTAGACGCTGAAGGCAAAACTCTTGGCCGTCTAGCAAGTGAAATCGCTTCTCGCCTACGCGGCAAGCACAAAGCAGAATACACTCCTCACGTAGACACTGGTGATTACATCATCGTTGTTAACGCTGAGAAAGTTGCTGTAACTGGTAACAAAGCTAAGGGTAAGGTTTACTACCGTCACTCTGAGTTCCCAGGTGGTCTTAAAACTATCACTTTTGAAAAGCTAATTGCTAAGAAACCAGAAATGGTTCTAGAACTAGCAGTTAAAGGTATGCTTCCACGTGGTCCTCTAGGCCGCGCGATGTACCGTAAGCTTAAAGTGTACGCTGGTACTGAGCATAACCATGTTGCTCAACAGCCACAAGTACTAGACATCTAAGGGGATTATGAAAATGGCAGAGAATCAATACTACGGCACTGGTCGTCGCAAAAGCTCAGCAGCTCGTGTTTTCATCAAACCAGGCTCTGGTGAGATCGTAATCAACAAGCGTAGCCTTGATGTTTACTTCGGTCGTCCAACTTCTCGTATGGTTGTTAAGCAACCGCTTGAGCTAGTTGAACTAACTGAGAAACTTGACCTTTACATCACTGTTTCTGGTGGTGGTATTTCTGGTCAAGCTGGCGCAATCCGCCACGGTATCACTCGCGCTCTTATGGAGTACGATGAAACTCTACGTCCTGCTCTACGTGCAGCTGGCTACGTTACTCGTGACGCTCGTTGCGTTGAACGTAAGAAAGTTGGTCTACGTAAAGCACGTCGTAAACCTCAATTCTCTAAGCGTTAATTTTTCTTTACGAAAAAGTACACGCTCCCAGTTTTATTACTGGAATTGTGGTTCAAAGCTCGGCTATATGCCGGGCTTTTTGTTTTTATACCCCCGCTAAACGCTTTCCCTCCCTCGTTTTATTTCCAAATTCTTATATTTTGAAAGCTTTTGTAACCCAATGTGCGCTTTGCCTCATGATTGTTACAAAAAGGTAGCTTTATCTTGTCAAAAAGTAGGGTTTTATTTATCATTTGCCGTCAATAAATAGAACTAAATACATATTTTGTTAGCCATGCTCTTTAATCGGAATAATTTCAATCCATAAGGAGCAAATGGGAGAATGTTTGGATGAGCAACGCGCCTTTAAATAACGGTCGCAGGCGTTTCTTAACCGCAACAACAGCCGTTGTTGGTGGTTTAGGAGCAGCTGCTGTAGCCGTGCCTTTTATTAAATCATGGAATCCGAGTGCCAAGGCGAAAGCTGCGGGCGCGCCGGTGGAAGTGGAAGTCAGTAAGTTGGAACCGGGACAAATGGTTCGTGTCGAGTGGCAAGGTAAACCTGTATGGGTTGTACGCCGTGCTGAATCGGTATTAGAAAACCTAAAGTCTATCGGTGGTCAACTTCGTGATCCTCAATCTGAAGCTGAACAACAACCTGAATACGCACAGAACGAATTCCGTTCGATTAAGCCGGAATTCTTCGTTGCTGTTGGTTTCTGTACGCACTTAGGTTGTTCTCCAACTTACCTGCCAGATTCTTTTGCAGAACAAGTTCAGGGTGTTAAGTCTGGTTTCTTCTGTCCGTGTCATGGTTCGAAATTTGATATGGCTGGTCGAGTATTCCAAGGCGTACCTGCACCGTTGAACCTTGTTGTGCCAAAGCATATGTATTTAAGCGACACCAAGATCCTTATCGGTATTGACGAGGGAGATGCATAATGCAAGGACTATTAGACTGGGTAGAAAAACGTATACCCGCGATGAATGCTTACAAAAAGCACTTATCTGAATACCCAATGCCTAAGAACTTTAACTTTTGGTACCTTTTCGGTTCTTTGGCAATGTTGGTGTTGGTTAACCAAATCCTTACAGGTATTTGGCTGACAATGAACTACGTACCGTCTGGCGACGGTGCATTTGCTTCTGTTGAATACATCATGCGTGATGTGGAATATGGCTGGCTACTACGTTACATGCACTCGACGGGGGCTTCGGCATTCTTCGTTGTTATCTACCTGCACATGTTCCGTGGTCTAATTTACGGTTCTTACCAAAAACCTCGTGAGCTACTTTGGATCTTCGGTATGTTGATCTTCTTAGTGCTTATGGCTGAGGCTTTCATGGGTTACTTACTACCATGGGGTCAAATGTCTTACTGGGGTGCTCAGGTAATCATTTCTCTGTTTGGTGCGATCCCTGTTATCGGTGATGACCTAACGCTTTGGATCCGTGGTGACTACATCATCTCTGGAGCAACGCTGAACCGTTTCTTCGCACTTCACGTTATCGCGCTACCAATTGTTCTTCTGTTGCTTATCGTACTTCACGTACTAGCTCTGCACGAAGTGGGTTCGAACAACCCAGACGGCATCGAGACTAAGCTTCCGAAAGGCACAATGGGCGACGACTACAAAACTCAGTTCCCATTCCACAAGGATTACACTAAGAAATACGACATCATCGACTCTATTCCTTTCCACCCATACGGGACTGTGAAAGATATGGTAGGTGTTGCTGGTTTCCTATTCTTGTTCTGTTATGTGCTGTTCTTTAACCCTGAGATGGGTGGATACTTCCTTGAGCCGCCTAACTTTGAAGCTGCAAACCCACTGAAAACACCAGAGCACATTGCTCCAGTTTGGTACTTCACGCCGTTCTACGCTGTACTTCGTGCTGTTCCTGATAAGCTGCTAGGTGTGGTAGCAATGGGTGCTTCGATTGTTGTGCTATTCCTACTGCCATGGTTCGACCGTTGTAAAGTGCGCTCTTACCGTTACCGTAGCAAACTGCATTTGATTAACATCATCCAATTCACAATAAGCTTTATTGCGCTTGGTGTACTTGGTGCGCTTCCAGCAACGCCAACATACACGCTACTAGCTCAAATCTTTAGCTTAGGTTACTTCATGTTCTTCGTTCTACTGTGGTTCTACAGTAAAAATGAAGCGACGAAACCATTACCAGAAAGGGTGACATTCAAATGAAAAAGTGGATTGTAATTTTATTTGCTATGTTGCCGTCATTGGCGATGGCAGCGGGTGCAAACGTACCATTAGACAAAGCAAACAACGACTTAACAGATAAAGCTTCATTGCAAAATGGCGCTAAGATGTTCATGAACTATTGTTTTGCTTGTCACTCAACGCAGTACCAGCGCTATGAACGTGTTGCGAATGATTTAGAGATCCCAGTTGATCTAATGAAGGAAAACCTGATTTTCGACCCTGAAGCGAAAATCGGTAGCTTGATGGTTAACGCTATGCCTTCAGAGCAAGCGGCAAGTTGGTTTGGTGCGCCGCCACCTGACCTAACTTTGGTTGCTCGTGTTCGTGGTGCAGATTGGCTATACACGTACCTTCGTACTTTCTATGAAGATCCATCACGTCCATTTGGTGTGAACAACATTGTTTTTCCAAGTGTTGGTATGCCGCACGTTCTTGAAGAGCTACAAGGTATCCCGACACCAATCTACGATACTCACATGGTAGATGGTGAAGAGGTAACAGTAGTTGTTGGTACTGAAACTGACGGTTCTGGTGAGCTAAGCTCTGGTGAATACGACGAAGCGGTTCGTGACCTTGTTAACTTTTTGGTTTACTCAGGCGACCCAGTTCAACTTGAGCGTCACGCTATGGGTTGGTGGGTAATGGCCTTCTTAGTCATCTTCACTATCATCGTGATTTTGCTTAAGAAAGAGTATTGGCGTGATGTGCACTAATTGTGCTATAATACCGTGCTAATTCCCAAATTATGTTAATGTTCAATGGAGGCTTTAGGCCTCCATTGTTTTTATTTAAAGTGTACTGGAGGGCTCCATGGCTGTAGCTGCCAATAAACGTTCTGTAATGACTCTTTTCTCAAGTGCTTCTGATATGTATAGCCATCAGGTGCGCATCGTTCTTGCTGAAAAAGGCGTAAGTGTTGAAGTTGAGTTGGTTGATGAGAAAAATCTACCAGCAGAGCTTGTTGAACTGAACCCGTACAAATCAGTACCAACTCTTGTTGATCGTGAGCTTGCTCTATATGACTCAAAGATCATCATGGAATACCTAGATGAGCGTTTCCCTCATCCACCATTGATGCCTGTATACCCGGTTGCTCGTGGTAATAGCCGTCTAATGATGTACCGCATTGAGCGTAACTGGTATTCAGTTGCAGAGAAGATCGTTAAAGGCAACGCTGAAGAATCTGAAGCAGCTCGCGTTAAACTACGCAACGACCTACTGACTCTTGCTCCAATCTTCGCTGAGTATGAATACTTCATGAGCGAAGAGTTTAGCCTAATTGATTGCTACCTAGCTCCGCTACTATGGCGTTTACCTGAGCTTGGTATTGAACTGATTGGCCCTGGTTCTAAAGAACTTAAAGTTTACATGAACCGCGTATTTGAACGTGATTCATTCCTAGCTTCTCTAACTGAAGCTGAGCGCGAGATGCGACTCGTTCGCTAAGCGTTATGGATATTTCAAATATGACACCACGCCGTCCATACATGCTTCGTGCATTTTACGATTGGCTGGTTGATAACGAATTGACTCCTCACCTTGTTGTTGAAGCAACATTACCGGGTGTGAGAGTACCAGAAGAGTTTGTTCAAGATGGTCAGATCATTCTGAACATCGCGCCTCGTGCTGTTGGACAACTTGAACTGGGTAACGAAGCCGTGACGTTTAGTGCACGCTTTAGTGGTCGTCCACACTCTGTGATCGTGCCACTTTACGCAGTACAAGCTATTTACGCTCGTGAGAACGGTGCTGGCACCATGTTTGAACCTGAAGAGGCTTACATGGAAGCGTTTGAAGAAGGGATTGAAGAAACTCCTTTTGAAGAACCAGAAAAAGGCCCATCTTTGAGCGTAGCAACGGCAGACGTAGATGCTGAAGAGCCTGACTCAGATCCTGAGCCACCTCGTCCAGCAAAAGGTCGCCCAAGCCTTCGTGTTATCAAATAACGTTAGTTCAATAACGAACCCGAATAAAAAAGCAGCGACTCGTCGCTGCTTTTTCTTTTTGTGCAATACGCTGCTTTCTACAAGCCTTCAAATAAAACGCTAGTTAACGGCAGTCTCTTCTTCACCATATTCAAACGCACGGATCACCTGTTTTACACCGGAGACATTGCGAGCTACTTCGGTTGCGATATCCGCATGCTCACGAGAAACTAATCCAAGCAGGAATACTTCTGAATCCTCAGTAATTACCTTCACTTTAATACCATTCAGTTCAGCATTAGCCAGTAGTGCAGATTTCACCTTAGTAGTAATCCAGCTGTCGTTACTGATGGCACTGATCGACAATGGTTGTTTAACTCGAACCTGATTGTGGATGCTCTCTACACCAGCTACATCTTTAGCTTGGCTTTCAAAAGCACGGCGCTCGGCGTCTGTGGTCGCTTGTCCCATCAGTACAACTGAACCTCGGTAAGAGCTCGCTGTGATGCGAACATTGCCACGGTAAGGTTGTTTGTTGGTGATGGCCGCGACTTCAAATTCGATGTTGTTGTCGTTCCAAATTTCTTTGGTGGTTCGAGTGTCCGTGACTAGATTTGCAGTAGTTGCTGCACCAGCAATGAAAATGCCAGCACAACCAGATAGGGACAGTGTAAGTAGCGAAACACTAATCAGCTTAAACAGCCTCATAGAGGTTAATGATTTCATTGTGATGCTCCGTATATCACTCTTCGTGAGCTGGGAAGAGTACTTGATCGATTAGGTCACATAGGCAGTGCAGCGTCACCATGTGTACTTCATGAATGCGCGCGGTACGGTGTGAAGGGATACGAATCTCTACATCGTGTTCACCAAGTAAACCTGCCATTTCACCACCATCTTTACCCGTAAAGGCGATGATCGTCATGTCACGAGTTACTGCCGCTTCCATTGCCTTGATGATGTTCTTGCTGTTACCGCTGGTAGATATAGCTAACAGGATATCGCCAGTTTGACCAAATGCACGTACCTGCTTAGAGAAGATCTCTTCATAGTGGTAGTCGTTAGCAACTGCCGTTAGCGTGGTGTTGTCTGCCATTAACGCCATTGCTGGAAGGCTAGGGCGCTCGGTTTCAAAGCGATTAAGTAGGCACGATACAAATTGCTGAGCATTCGACGCCGAACCACCATTACCACAACAAAGAATTTTGTTTCCGTTAAGCAAGGTCGCAACCATGGCTTGAGCGGCATGCGTGATTGCGTCTGGCAGTGCTTCTGCAGCCGCAATTTGGATTTGAATACTTTCTGTAAAACTTTCTTTAATGCTGTCTAGCATGTTTATCCTTGGGTAATCGCGTTTTGAATCCAATTGATATTGTCATTCGGCCCTTCAATGGCAACGATATCAAATCTGAAATCTGTAGAGTGCACCGACAGGCCTTGCTGCATCAGCCAAACATTAGCTGTTTTGAGTAGCTTCTGTGACTTCTTGGCTGTCACCATTTCTGCGGCATGTCCGTAGCGGGTTTGCTTGCGGTATTTTACCTCGGCAAACACAATCGTGTTGTTATGGCGCATTATAAGATCAATCTCGCCACATTTTGCTATGAAGTTTTCTTGAATTAACGATAAACCGTGGTTAATCAGATAAGATTTTGCCACGGCCTCGTATTTATCACCCACCTGTTTGTGGGTGATAGTCGGTTTCGCCAAGAACGTTCGGCTAAAAAGCCCCATGCTCTGCCCAGCTGATTTCACGTTGAACAACACAGTTGTTGTCGATAGTGAGCACACCTGTTTCACCAGGAATGCTGTAACCCTGAACGGCCTTCATCTGTGGAAGCGCATCCATTAGGTAGTAAGCATCCATCCCAAGTGCTTGCAGACGTTTTTGGCCATTTGAGTATGAAGGCCATAGGTCGTTTAGCTCTTTGTTCAGTTCGTTCTTGTTCTCAACCAATAGTGGGATATCGCTGTAGAACACACCTGTCAGGTCTTCATACTGCTTATCACCGCTGTTACTGCGTGAGTTCGAGAACAGAGCTGGCTGGCTAGCATCTGGGTTAATCGCCACTTCAATGAAAGGCTTGATCAGCGTTAGCTCTGAGTTCTTAGCCACAATGTAAACTGAATCGATGTCACGACGGCTGCGCGGCTCAGTTTCTAGATCAAGGTTAAGCAGACCATCCATTTGAGCGATGCGTTGTTGGCTCTCTTGTAAACCGAACACCTGATTCACATTACGCTGTAGTTGACGCTTGTCTGAGAAGAAGCTGATTGCTACATCGTTGCTGCTGTATTTTTTCCACTCTTCTTTAAACGCTTGTTCAACGCGATCACCTAAACGTCCTTTTGGAGCAAGGATAAGCGGGTACTTGTAGCCTTGAGCAAAAAGATGCTTCGCTGCTTGAGCGACTTCTTGTTCAGGCGATAGAGCGAGATAGCAAATATTGGTATCAGGTTCTAGTTGCGTTGGAATGTTCAGAGCTAGAGCCGGAATCGAGTTCTCGTGGTTTTTCTGTGCTTGCTGAAGCTTAGTGATGTTGCTCTTAATCAGCGGACCCACAATGAAATCAACGTTGTTCTCTTCCAGTGTCGCTTTAATCTCAGCGGCACTTTGCACATTGGTATCCATGACTGTCAGCGTTGCATCTTCTTCGCGTTCTTTGTCGTTCATCATCGCAAAGATGAAGCCATCACGTACCAGTTGTGCTTGCTTGCCGTACTTACCCGTTAGCGGTAGTAGCAATGCAGTGCTGGTTGGCTTGCTGATCTCTAGCGCCAAGATGTCGGTGATCGCTTGAGGTGTGTAAGTCGCAGCTGGGTGCTGAGGATTCTCGGCTAACCAATCCGACAGGGTTTCCTGTAGGTTTGGAAGATTCGAGTTCAGCGTCTTCATGTAGATAGCCAGTTGTAACCAGCCTGAAAGCACATCTTCTGTCGGAGATGTTTTCAGTTCTAGAATCTCGTATTGAGAGTAGCTATTCAGGTTTTGCCAAATACGGTCGGCATTTTGCTGTTGAAGCTCTTCGTCAGCGTCTAGGTACTCTGAATAGAGCACTAACTCACGGCTTGCCTCGAAATACTCGCTCTTCATCTCTGAGATGTTCGCGCGTAGCTCGTGATAATCTTTCCACTGTTCGTTAGGCAGTTTCCACCAAGGTTGGAAATTCAGTTGGCTATAAGCTTGATCAGGCTGTGAGTTATTGACTAACAGCTGAGCGCGAGCCAATTGCCATTCCGCTTGTTGAACTTCAGTGAGCTCTTGTTTTGCTAAGCGTTTGATAAGCAGCGTTGCTTGATCGGTTTTTCCAGCTTGCACAGAAGACTTAAGCGCCATGATTAACCAGTCGTTTTGTAGACTTCCTTTGCTACTATCCGCCTGCATCATGTAACTTTCAGTTGATTGCGCTGGATCTAGTGTAATATCAACGCTCGTTGGTGCTTGAGGGCCTGAAGAACAAGCCGCCAATGTAATTGCTAATGCAATTGGAGTTAGTAAGCGTGGTACACTGAGTCTCTTATGGTTCATCGTTGCCATGAGTTCTTTAAATTCCGTATAAATTTGTATCTATATTAATCGTTGAAGTGATGGTAAACAAATGACAGATAACAAAACCTTGCTCACAGAGAGCCCAACTCTCTACATTGTGCCAACCCCAATCGGAAATTTGGGAGATATCACTCAAAGAGCAATTGAAATTTTATCAAGTGTCGATGTTATTGCAGCCGAAGACACACGCCACACGGGTAAGCTGCTTGCTCACTTCAATATATCAACCAGAACGTTCGCTTTACATGATCATAATGAACAAACTAAAGCGCAAGTTCTAGTCGAAAGGTTATTAGAAGGTCAGTCTATCGCATTAGTCTCTGATGCGGGTACACCTTTAATCAGTGACCCAGGTTACCATCTTGTATCACAATGTCGTCAAGCGGGTGTGAGAGTTGTGCCACTTCCTGGTGCTTGTGCTGTGATTACCGCGTTGAGTGCGTCTGGTTTACCGTCTGATCGTTTCAGTTTTGAAGGCTTTTTACCGCCAAAGAGCAAAGGTCGTAAAGATAAGTTCCTAGAGATAGCGAAAGCAGAGCGCACGTGTATCTTCTACGAATCACCGCACCGCATCTCTGACTCTCTACAAGACATGCTTGAGATCTTAGGCCCAGATCGCGAAGTTGTCTTGGCTCGTGAATTAACGAAGACTTTCGAAACCATTCAAGGATTGCCACTGGGTGAGCTTATTGAGTGGATTGAAGAAGATTCGAACCGTAAGCGCGGTGAGATGGTGTTACTGATTCATGGTCACCGTGAAGAAGCGAGCACTGAACTGCCAGATGAAGCGACTCGCACGCTAGGTATCCTAACCAAAGAGTTACCTCTTAAAAAAGCGGCGGCAATGACTGCCGAAATCTACAACCTGAAAAAGAACGCGTTATACAAGTGGGGTCTTGAGCACCTAGATGGCTAGCTCTAAATAGATAAATAGATAAATAGATAAATAGATAAATAGATAAATAGATAAATAGATAAATAGATAAATAGTCGCGCTGTGGATAAGTCGCCAGAGCGCTATTTCAAAGCTTGTGAGGAATGAGGGCAATGCCTTCATTCCTCTTTTTTTGTCTGGATTGTGTGAAATTCATGCGTTTACTTAGCGGTTTGCAGCATATTTGTGATCTCGCTAGACACTGCACACTAATCTCTATACAATCCGCCCTCGGAGTTGAACGGGTAATCGCTGCTTTGCTGATGTCCTTCGGGAGACTGACGTTGAGGTCCTTCGGGAAACTGACGTTGAAGTCCTTCGGGAGACTGGTAGAGGGGAGGAACGTCCGGGCTCCATAGAGCAGGGTGCCAGATAACGTCTGGGGGGCGCGAGCCCACGACAAGTGCAGCAGAGAGAAGACCGCCGATGGCCTCATTTCTTCGGAAGAGGCACAGGTAAGGCTGAAAGGGTGCGGTAAGAGCGCACCGTGCGACTGGCAACAGTTCGTAGCAAGGTAAACTCCACCCGGAGCAAGATCAAATAGGCCCTCACATTGCGTTGCTCGCGTATGGGGGCGGGTAGATTGCTTGAGCCTGTGAGCGATTGCAGGCCTAGACGAATGGTTACCGCCGCGCAAGCGGAACAGAACCCGGCGTATGTGTCAACTCCACCTATCTAAAGAACCCATCATTACTTAACGGTAGTGATGGGTTTTTTGCTTTATATTGACGTAAATTATTTAGATTTCCTTAGAATCCTTCATCCTGATATGAGCTTGGGTCAAAAATTCCCAAAGCCTATACACAATATGGTGGAGATACAGCGCGAAATCAGTACACTAAAACGTTAACAGAACAAATTATTGCCGAACTATTGGCTCAATCCACTCACTGAGAAGACTATGACAGAAGCATTCAAACATATTTCAGTATTGCTTAACGAATCTATTGACGGACTTGCGATCAAACCTGACGGTACCTACATCGATGGTACTTTTGGCCGTGGTGGTCACAGCCGTACAATCCTGTCTAAACTGGGCGAGAATGGACGACTCTTTAGTATCGACCGCGATCCACAAGCGATTGCAGAAGCACAAAAGATCGATGACCCTCGCTTTACGATTATTCACGGCCCTTTCTCAGGTATGGCTGAATATGCAGAGCGTTACGACTTAGTCGGTCAAGTGGATGGCGTTTTACTGGATTTAGGTGTTTCTTCACCACAGTTAGATGATGCTGAGCGTGGCTTTAGCTTTATGAAAGATGGTCCGCTTGATATGCGTATGGATCCAACGTCAGGCATTCCTGTCTCTCAGTGGTTGGTTGAAGCGGACCTAGATGACATCACATGGGTTATTCGTGAGTTCGGTGAAGACAAACATGCTCGTCGTATCGCGAAAGGCATTATTGCTTATCAAGAAAACGAAGAGAACGAACCGTTAACACGTACTGGCCAGTTGGCTAAGCTTATCTCTGATGTGGCTCCAAAAAGCTTCAAAGAGAAAAAGCACCCAGCGACACGTGCTTTCCAAGCATTCCGCATCTATATCAATAGTGAACTTGAAGAGATCGATACGGCACTAAAAGGCGCGGCAAGCATTCTTGCTCCTGAAGGCCGTTTGTCTGTTATCAGCTTCCACTCACTTGAAGACCGCATGGTGAAACGCTTTATCCGTAAAGAGAGCCAAGGCCCTCAAGTTCCACACGGCTTGCCTTTGACTGAAGAGCAGATCAAAGCGCTAGGCAGTGCTGATCTTAAGCCAGTAGGTAAAGCGATCAAACCATCTAAAGGCGAAGTGGATGAAAATACTCGTTCACGTAGCTCAGTATTACGAATCGCAGAAAAGCTATAGTCAATGAAGACCTCCAAGCCAAACTTAGCCAAGATAATATTTTTTGATTTGATCTCCGTGGGCAAGGTCCCATTGGTGCTTCTTATCTGTATCTTTGCGAGTGCGATGGGGGTCGTTCTCACGACACATATGTCACGTCAGGCGATCACGCAAAAAGACATGGCATTAGTGGAGCGAGAACAGCTTGATGATGAGTGGCGAAATTTAATGCTTGAAGAGACGGCTCTGGCTGAACACAGCCGCGTTCAAGCATCGGCAAAACGAGAGCTAGACATGAAACGTCCAGACTCTGATAAAGAAGTTGTGATCACACTGAAATGACCGGTAAAAAGGAAAAAGCACCCGCGAAAACCGTTAAGAAACCAACGAAAGAGCGTGTGAAGAGCGAAAAGGATTCGGATCCCATTCTGATTAAATGGCGTTTTAACGTTGTTATTGCTTTCGTGTTTCTTGCCTTTGCTGCACTCGTAGGTCGTGTGGCTTACATCCAAATCATTGAACCAGATAACTTAATTCGTCAGGGCGACCTTCGCTCGGTACGTGTTAAAGCTATTCCTTCCGCTCGCGGTATTATCTCTGACCGCAATGGTGAACCGCTTGCTGTGAGTGTTCCAGTTGAAGCGGTATGGGCCGATCCTAAGACCATTTTCGATAAGAATGGCATGGCTCAAATTGATCGTTGGTATGCCTTAGCCGATGTACTTGGCTTAGAACGTCAATCGATGATCGACAAGATCTCTAGCAACAAATCCCGCCGATTTATTTATCTACAAAGACAAGTTAGCCCTGCTATGGCTAAATATATTCGTGAGCTAAAGCTGGTGGGCGTTGGCCTTAAAGCTGAATCTCGACGTTACTACCCAGCAGGCGAAGTCAGTGCGCACCTTATTGGTGTGACTGGAATAGATGGTCACGGCCTAGAAGGCGTTGAGCGCAGCTATGATAAATGGCTAACGGGTGAGGCGGGTAAGCGAACCATCCGTAAAGACCGTTACGGTCGTGTTGTTGAAAATATTGCACTAGAAGAGCGTGAAGAGGGTAAGCCTCTTGAATTAACGATCGATCAACGATTACAAGCGATTGCCTATCGAGCGATTAAACAGGCCGTAGCCGATCATAAGGCGACTTCTGGCTCTGCAATTTTATTGGATGTAAAAACCGGTGCCGTGTTAGCCATGGTTAATGCTCCGTCTTACAACCCGAACAATCGTGCTGACTTACAAAGCTTCAAAATGCGTAACCGCGTGCTTACCGATGCGATGGAACCAGGCTCTACAGTAAAGCCGTTTGTGGTTTTGGCTGCCTTAGAGAACGGTACCGCAGACCCAGATATCGTTATTGATACTGGCAATGGCATTATGCAGATCGGTGGTAGCCGTGTACGAGACTCTTCTAAAGTGGGTAAGGCCGATTTAGCTTTGATCCTTAAGAAGTCGAGCAACATTGGTGTGGCGAAATTAGCACTCAACATGCCGCTTGAAGCCTTACTTGGAATGTACAGCTCGGTTGGTCTGGGCGAGATGTCTGGTCTGAACTTAATCGGTGAAACCAGTGGTATTTTCCCGAATCGACGTCGTTGGTCTAAGTTTGAAATTGCTACCTTATCATTCGGTTATGGCTTGTCGGTTACGCCGATGCAGTTAGCGCATGCTTATGCGACGTTGGCCAACAAAGGCATGTATGAACCGATTCATATTATTAAGAGTAACGACCAAGACTTTTCTAAGCAGATCATCAAGCGCGAGAACGCGGAACTGGTTTTGAATATGCTAGAAGGGGTGACTCAAAAAGGCGGTACGGCAACGAGAGCTGCGGTACCAGGTTACCGAGTTGCAGCCAAAACGGGTACATCTCGTAAGGCTGAAGCGGGCGGATACAGTGATGAATACATTGCGATTACCGCAGGTTTTGCCCCTGTTAGTGACCCAAGAGTCGCGTTGGTTGTTGTGGTTAACGAGCCTCAGGGTGACCTTTACTATGGCGGTTCAGTTGCAGCCCCCGTTTTTTCTGAAATCATGAAGGGGGCACTGCAAATACTCAATGTCCCTGCTGATGAAAACAAATTTCAAGAATAGAGCCAATCAGGATTCAATATGAGTAATAGCCTCACGCTGTCATCTTTACTTTCTCCTTGGGGGGACTTCAGTTCTTCTGAGCTAGATGCGATTGCTGTTGAGCAGTTGGAGTTGGATAGCCGTGCTATCAAAGACGGTGATATCTTTGTTGCCATTGTTGGACATGCCGTTGATGGTCGTCGCTTTATCGACAACGCCGTCGCTCAAGGTGCGAAAGCCGTTATTGCACAGGCTGGTGATGATAAAGCTCATGGCTTGGTTGAGTGGTTAAATGAAGTTCCTGTTGTTTATGTAGCAGAGCTAATTTCAATTCTCTCTGAACTAGCTGGTCGAGTTTATTCTTCTCAAGCGACCAAACTGATTGGTGTTACTGGCACCAATGGCAAAACCACCATCACTCAATTGATTGCTCAGTGGTTAGATCTCGTTGGTCAACGCTCTGCGGTAATGGGCACTACAGGTAATGGCTTCTTAGATAATCTAAAAACAGCAGCGAACACTACCGGCAGCGCGATTGAAATACAGCGCACGCTGAGTGAGTTGGCTGAAGAAAAAGCCGTTTATACCGCGATGGAAATCTCTTCTCATGGTTTGGTTCAAGGCCGAGTAAAAGCATTGGATTTTGAGGTTGGTGTATTTACTAACCTGAGCCGTGATCACCTTGATTACCACGGCACGATGGAAGAGTACGCACTGGCTAAGAAAAGCCTGTTTACTCAACATAAATGCAAACATGCAGTGATCAATGTAGATGATGAAGTAGGTAAAGCGTGGATGTCAGACTTGTCCAATGCGATAGCGGTTTCATTGCTTCCGTTGTCTGGTTACCAACAGTCGGTGTGGGCCTCTGATGTCGCTTATGCAGAGACAGGCATCAAACTCAATTTTGATGGTAGCTGGGGGCAAGGTCAGCTTTCGGTTCCTTTAATTGGTCAGTTCAACGCATCAAATGTGTTGGTTGCTTTCGCGACTCTGCTTTCACTGGGCATCGACAAGCAAATCTTGGTCGACACCGCGCCTCAGCTTCAACCTGTGATTGGTCGCATGGAACTGTTCCAAGTACCAAACAAAGCAAAAGTCGTTGTCGATTACGCACATACACCAGACGCACTAGAGAAAGCATTGGCGGCACTGCGTGTACACTGCTCTGGAAAACTATGGGCAATCTTTGGCTGTGGTGGTGATCGAGATACCGGCAAGCGCCCAATGATGGCGGTAACGGCTGAGCAGTTCGCCGACAAAATTATTATTTCAGATGACAATCCTCGCAGCGAAGATCCTGCTTTGATTGTTAAAGACATGCTAGCTGGCTTAAGCGAACCTGAATCTGCATTCGTCGAGCACGATCGCTATCAAGCGGTTAAATTTGCCCTAGAGCAGGCTGGCAGCAGTGACATTATTCTTTTGGCTGGTAAAGGCCATGAGGATTACCAAGTATTGAAAGACAAAACGATCCACTATTCGGATCGAGAGTCTGCGCTCCAACTTTTAGGTATTTCATAATGATTGATGTATCACTCGAGCAGATCTGCTCAGCGGTGAGCGGTCAGCTGATTGAGGCTGGCAAGTCGAGCAATAGTGTTATTAATGCGGTTTCTACTGACACTCGAAGCGTTGAAGAAGGTGCACTGTTTGTTGCTCTTGTTGGTGAACGTTTTGATGCGCATGACTTTTGTCATCAAGCGGTAGAGGCTAATGCGAGCGCGTTGTTAGTCGAACGAAAACTTGACCTAAATATTACTCAAGTTGTTGTTGAAGACACTAAACTTGCTTTAGGTCAGCTAAGTGCTTGGATTCACGAGCAATGTAACGTCCCAACTATGGCTATTACAGGTAGCTGCGGTAAGACGACCGTTAAAGAGATGGTCGCAAGTATTTTACAACAACGTGGCAAGGTGCTGTTTACAGCGGGTAACTTCAATAATGATATTGGTGTACCGCTAACTCTGCTACGCAGTGAGCCAAGCGATGACTATGCGGTGATCGAACTAGGCGCTAACCATATCGGTGAAATTGCCTACACCACTCAGCTAGTGAAACCACAGGTTGCTTTGGTGAACAATGTCGCAGCGGCACACTTAGAAGGTTTTGGTTCTATCGATGGTGTTAAGCAAGCGAAAGGTGAAATCTTTCAGGGGCTTGCTGCTGGTGATACTGCTATTGTTAATCTAGAGAGCAACGGTGGTGACTTTTGGAATGACGTACTTGCAGATAAAAGCGTACTGACATTTTCAGAAAGTGACAGCAAGGCGGATTACTTTGCTAAGAATATTCGCATTAATGAGCAGGGTGAAGCTTGCTTTGATATGCAGACACCGCAAGGTGCAATGGCAGTCGAACTTGGCATTATTGGTCAGCACAACGTGGCAAATGCGTTGGCGGCTGCAGCGTTAAGTACTCAATTTGGTGCCACGCTTGAGGAAATCAAAAGCGGTTTAGCGAACCTTATCTCGGTTAAAGGTCGAGTTGAAGTTCAACAATTAAGTCAGAATATCAAGCTGATAGATGACAGTTATAACGCCAGCGTACCTGCAATGAAGGCCGCAGCAAAATTGCTGTCGAGCTTCAAAGGTCAACGTTGGTTGATTTTAGGCAATATGGCTGAATTAGGCGACGAAAGCCTTGCACTTCACCGTCAAGTCGGTGAATATGCTGCCCCATTCGCTTTTGAGCATGTACTCACTTACGGTGATGATACCAAGGTGATTAGTGAGGTCTGTAATGGGACTCACTTTGCAACGCATCAAGCGATGATCGCGCACATAGAGCAGCACTTAAGCTTGCCAGAAAACGTGTCACATACCTTGTTGGTAAAAGGCGCGAATAGTGCAGGAATGAGTAAAATAGCCGCTGCTTTAAAGGAGAACTTTTCATGATAATTTGGCTTGCAGAGCTACTACAGCCACACTTTTCTTTCTTCCGTTTGTTCGAATACCTATCGTTTCGTGCAATCGCGAGTATTTTGACAGCTTTATGTCTGTCGCTGTGGATGGGACCTCGTTTAATTGAGCGTCTGCAAATGCTACAAATTGGCCAAGTTGTTCGTAATGACGGTCCAGAATCTCACTTCAGCAAACGTGGTACGCCAACCATGGGCGGTGTGATGATACTTGCTGCCATCATTATTACAGTATTGATGTGGGCTGACCTTTCAAACCCTTACGTTTGGGCAGTGTTGGTTGTTCTTGGCGGTTACGGTGCGGTTGGCTTTGTTGATGACTATCGTAAAGTCGTTCGTAAGAACACCGATGGCTTGATTGCGCGTTGGAAGTATTTCTGGCAGTCAGCGATTGCATTGGTTGTGGCATTTGCTCTGTATGCTCACGGACACGACACCGCTGCAACGCAATTGGTTGTTCCTTTCTTCAAAGATGTGATGCCACAGCTTGGTTTACTGTACATTGTACTAACTTACTTTGTTATTGTGGGTACCAGTAATGCGGTAAACCTAACGGATGGTCTAGATGGCTTGGCGATCATGCCAACGGTTATGGTTGCGGCTGGCTTCGCTGTTATCGCTTGGGCGACAGGTAACGTTAACTTCGCGGCATACCTACACATTCCATACATCCCATATACCTCTGAACTGGTTGTGGTATGTACTGCTATCGTGGGTGCTGGCCTTGGTTTCCTATGGTTTAACACTTACCCAGCACAAGTATTCATGGGCGATGTTGGCTCTTTAGCACTGGGTGGTGCACTGGGTGTGATTGCTGTGTTGGTTCGCCAAGAGTTGGTACTGGTTATCATGGGCGGTGTGTTTGTAATGGAGACCTTGTCAGTAATCCTGCAGGTGGGCTCTTACAAATTGCGTGGTCAACGTATTTTCCGTATGGCACCGATTCATCACCACTACGAGCTTAAAGGCTGGCCTGAACCGCGCGTCATCGTGCGCTTCTGGATCATCTCAATGGTATTAGTACTGGTTGGTCTAGCGACACTGAAAGTTCGTTAATCCTATTGAGCCTCTGTCATAGAGGCTCTTTAAAACTATTAAGAGCATCTTGTTTAAATGGAACGTTGGCAAAATATTCAAAATGTAGTGGTTGTGGGGCTCGGTATTACCGGGCTCTCTGTCGTTAAACATCTCGTAAAATATCAACCTCACACTCATGTGAAGGTCATTGATACGCGAGAGCTACCGCCGGGCAGAGAGTCTTTGCCTGAATCGGTAGAGCTGCATTCTGGAAGCTGGAATACCCAATGGTTGGCTGAGGCTGATTTAGTGGTAGCTAATCCAGGTATCGCCTTAGCGACTCCAGAAATTCAAGATGTGCTTCAAGCGGGAACGCCTGTTGTCGGTGACATCGAGTTGTTTGGCTGGGCGGTGAATAAACCGGCCGTGGCGATTACTGGCTCAAATGGCAAGAGTACGGTGACTGACCTTACTGGTGTGCTTGCTAAAGCGGCTGGCCTTAACGTCGGTGTCGGTGGCAATATTGGAATTCCGGCTTTAGACCTTCTTGAGCTTGATGCAGATTTATATGTTCTTGAGCTCTCAAGCTTCCAGTTAGAAACAACATCGAACCTAAACCTTGCTGCAGCAGCCTTTTTGAACCTGTCAGAAGATCACATGGATCGCTATCAGGGTATGGCTGATTATCGCGAGGCTAAGTTAAGAATCTTTAATAACGCGCAGTGTGCGATTGTAAATCGAGAAGACAAAGATACTTACCCAGACCACACAATGCCATTGGTGACATTTGGACTCGATGACCAAGAGTTTGGTGTATCGACGATTGATGGCACTGAGTGGTTAATCGATAACGGTAAACCAGTACTTGCTACTCAAGATTTAACATTGGTTGGACGTCATAATGTGGCGAATGCGTTAGTCTCTTTAGCATTATTGAAGCAAGTTGGTATTGATTACAGCAAAAGCCTTGAAGCTTTGAAAGCTTACAATGGTTTGACTCATCGCTGCCAAGTGGTGGCTGACAAGCGCGAAATCAAATGGGTTAACGACTCAAAAGCAACCAACGTAGCGAGCACATTAGCGGCTCTGTCCGGTTTAGAGTACCAAGGTACTTTGTATCTCTTGGTTGGTGGCGTTGGTAAAGGTGCTGACTTTAGCGAGCTTAAACCTGTATTAACGCAACTAGAGCGTGTTCAGTTGTGTTGCTTCGGTGAAGATGCTGCGCAATTTATGCCGCTGCATCCATCAGCTCAAAAGTTCGAGACCATGCAGCAGATAATCGAATCTATCTCACCACAACTGGTGGCTGGAGATATGGTGATGTTGTCTCCTGCGTGCGCGAGCTTCGATCAATTTAATAATTTCATGGCGAGAGGTGACGCGTTCACTGACCTTGCTCATGAGTATGCCTAACGTGTTGAAGGACTAACATTCAGTGCAAAGAGTGAAAGAGATCAATCAATCTATTTGGCAATGGCTTAACCGTGCCACACCAGAGGCGCTCTACGATCGTCAATTGGTATGGATTGCTCTTGGACTGATGCTGACGGGCTTGGTAATGGTAACGTCGGCTTCGTTCCCAATCAGTGCTCGTTTAACCGATCAGCCGTTTCACTTTATGTTCCGTCATGCCATCTTCCTTGTGTTGGCGTTAGGTGTGTCCAGTGTCATATTGCAGATTCCGATGCAACGCTGGTTTCAATACAGTATGTACTTACTGGGCTTGTCCTTCTTCTTGCTGATCGTGGTATTAGCGGTCGGTAAGTCGGTTAACGGTGCATCGCGTTGGATCCCTCTCGGTCTATTTAACCTGCAGCCAGCCGAAGTCGCCAAGCTATCACTGTTTATCTTTATGGCGGGCTACTTGGTTCGAAAACAAGACGAAGTGAGGAAAACCTTCTTCGGTGGTTTCGGTAAACCTATCATGGTGTTTGGCGCCTTTGCTGTGTTACTGCTCGGTCAACCCGATTTAGGTACCGTAGTCGTAATGCTGGTTACCCTGTTCGGCATGTTATTTATCGCCGGTGCCAAGCTTTCTCAGTTTATTGCCTTGATGGTGGCGGGCATTGCTGCCGTTGTTGGCTTGATTGTTATCGAACCCTATCGTGTTCGACGTGTGACCTCTTTCTGGGAACCTTGGAATGACCCGTTCGGCAGTGGCTACCAGTTAACCCAATCATTGATGGCGTTCGGTCGTGGTGATTGGATGGGGCAAGGGCTTGGCAACTCAATTCAAAAACTCGAATACCTACCAGAAGCGCACACCGACTTTGTATTTGCTGTATTGGCTGAGGAACTCGGTTTCGTCGGTGTTACCTTGGTACTGATGTTGATCTTTAGCTTGGTGTTTAAAGCCATTCTTATTGGCAAAAAAGCCTTCGATAACGACCAAGTCTTCAGTGGTTATTTGGCTTTCGGTATTGGTATTTGGTTTGCTTTTCAAACGCTTGTTAACGTAGGCGCTGCTTCAGGCATTGTTCCAACTAAAGGTCTAACCTTGCCGTTGATCAGTTATGGTGGTTCAAGTCTTATCGTGATGTCGGTGGCGGTTTCTATGCTGCTGCGTATCGATCACGAATGCCGGATACAACAAAAAGAACAAGCCGACAATCAAAACGAATTAGTAGAATAAGAATCTAACGTGATGAAACAAAACAAAAAACTTTTAGTGATGGCTGGTGGTACTGGCGGTCACGTTTTCCCAGGGTTGGCGGTAGCTAAAAAGCTTCAGCAGCAAGGTTGGGAAATTCGCTGGTTAGGAACCGCAGACAGAATGGAAGCGGATTTAGTGCCAAAGCATGGTATTGAAATCGACTTCATCAAAGTGAAAGGCCTTCGAGGTCAAGGTATTAGCAAGCTAATTAAAGCGCCGTTCCAGATTATCAATGCCATACTTCAAGCAAGACAGCACATCAAAGCATGGCAGCCAGATGTCGTGCTTGGTATGGGCGGCTACGTAAGTGGTCCCGGCGGTATCGCGGCATGGTTGTCTGGCATTCCAGTGGTACTGCATGAGCAAAACGCAGTGGCTGGTTTAACTAACCAATGGTTGTCTAAGATTGCTAAAAAGGTATTCCAAGCTTTCCCAGGTGCATTTCCTACTGCGGAAGTGGTAGGTAACCCTGTACGTGAAGATGTGGTTGCCTTAGCTGAACCAGAGCAACGCATGGCTGAGCGTGACGGCGATATTCGCATCTTGGTGATGGGCGGTAGCCAAGGCGCTAAGATCCTAAATGATACCTTGCCAGTGACGATGGCGCAGCTTGGCGAAGGCTTCACAGTGATGCACCAAGCGGGCAAGAACAACCAACAACAAGTTATTGAGCAATACAAATCACATTCTGTAGATAATGTTCAAGTGACTGAATTTATTGATGATGTGGCGCAAGCTTATGAGTGGGCAGATCTATTAGTGTGTCGCTCAGGAGCATTAACCGTATCTGAAGTCTCTGCGGCGGGTGTGGGTTCTATCTTCGTTCCGTTTATGCACAAAGACAGACAGCAAGCACTGAACGCCGAACACTTAGTTGAGTGTGGCGCAGCGTTAATGATTGAACAGCCTCAACTGACGGCTGATAAGCTTGCGAACACGATCGCCGAGCTTGATAGAAATGAATTAAAAATGATGGCAACAAAAGCTCGTCAAGCAGCCAAGCTTGATGCTGATGTGACCGTCGCTGAAGCGATTAAAGCCTTAGCAAAATAATGAGATTGAATTGATGACGATTGAACATACCCAAGACTTAGCGCAAATCCGTGCAATGGTGCCAGAGATGCGCCGTGTTAAATCTATCCACTTCATTGGTATTGGTGGTGCAGGCATGAGCGGGATCGCTGAAGTCCTGCTAAATGAAGGCTACCAAATCACAGGTTCTGATATTGCTCAAAACCCAGTGACTGATCGTTTAGTTAGCAAGGGCGCGACCGTTTACATTGGTCACCAAGCAAGTAACGTTGCCGATGCAAGTGTGGTGGTGGTATCAACCGCTATCAACGAAGAAAACCCAGAGATTATTGCAGCTCGTGAAGCGCGCACACCTATCGTTCGTCGTGCAGAAATGCTGGCTGAGCTGATGCGCTTTCGTCATGGCATTGCTGTGGCAGGTACGCACGGTAAAACTACAACGACGGCTTTGGTTACACAGATTTATTCTGAAGCGGGCTTAGATCCAACCTTCGTCAACGGTGGTTTGGTGAAAAGTGCAGGCACAAACGCACGTTTAGGGTCGAGCCGTATCCTTATCGCTGAAGCCGATGAAAGTGATGCATCATTCTTACATCTGCAACCAATGGTTAGTATCGTGACTAACATTGAAGCGGATCATATGGATACTTACGGCGGCGATTTTGAAACGCTAAAGCAGACGTTTATCGATTTCCTACACAACCTACCATTCTACGGTCAGGCTGTGATGTGTGTTGATGATCCTGTTGTACGTGAACTTATCCCTCAGGTGAGCCGCCAAGTGATTACTTACGGCTTCTCTGAAGACGCAGATATCCGTATTGAAAACTACGTACAAGAAGGTCAGCAAGGCAAGTTTACGGTTGTACGTGAAGGCAAAGCGAACTTAGATATCACGTTGAACATTCCAGGTCGCCACAACGCATTGAATGCATCAGCGGCGATTGCGGTTGCGACTGAAGACGACATCAGCGATGAAGCGATTCTAAAAGCGATGGCGGGAACCGAAGGTACTGGCCGTCGTTTCGATCACCTTGGTGAGTACGAAACGGGTAAAGGCGTGGCGATGTTGGTCGATGATTACGGTCATCACCCAACGGAAGTGGATGTGACGATTCAAGCTGCTCGCAGTGGTTGGGCTGACAAACGTTTCGTGATGATCTTCCAACCACACCGCTACAGCCGAACGCGTGATCTGTATGATGACTTTGCGAACGTTCTTGAACAAGTTGATGTCTTAATCTTATTAGATGTGTATTCAGCAGGTGAGAAACCGATTGCAGGGGCTGACGGACGTTCACTGAGTCGAACTATTCGTGGGCGTGGTAAGATTGATCCAATCTTTGTTGCTGATATCAACACATTGCCATCGGTTCTAGCGAACGTAATTCAAGGCGGTGACCTTGTTTTAACACAGGGTGCAGGTGATGTTGGTCGTGTAGCTAAGCAACTTGAATCGCTACAATTAGACATTAATAAAATGCAGAACGCGTAACAGAATAGCGTCTACATACTGTGGTCGATCGCTCACTTCTTGCGATTGACCTAAAATTGACCAAAAATCTTATTATCAACGTTTGATAGTTTGATTTTGCTCAGTATAATTCATAGGTTAAAGTAAGTGCTTTTACCTCTATTACGAAGATAGGGAATAGAATTGCGAACCAACGACAGGGAATGCGGGCTTTGGTAGAAAGTACTTTTAGCGAAAACCGCCACCTATTCAGTTTACCGTCGCTCAAGAAACACGCCTTAGGCGGGTCTTTTTTTGTCATGGTATTGCTATTCATTGGGTTTCTTTTCTATACCACACTGACTTGGATGTGGGACGATCAGCGATTGCCTCTCTCCAAAATAGTACTTCAAGGCGACTTAACTTACGTAACCGCTGGTGATGTTCAACATGCGTTTGGCGAGCTTGAACACATTGGAACATTTATGTCGCAAGACATCGGCGTGTTGCAAGACAGTTTAGAAGCGTTACCTTGGGTATCTGTTGTCTCTATTCGTAAGCAGTGGCCAGACACAATAAAAGTATTTTTGACTGAGTACCATGCGGCAGCAATCTGGAACGGCAACATGCTGCTGAATGACGATGGTCAGGTGTTCAATGGTGATATCGGCCTATTAAAGGGCGATAGAGTTAAGCTTTACGGCCCAGACGGCACCAGCCAAGAAGTGATAGAAAAATGGCGACAGATAACCCCTTTGATTAACAGTCTTGGGTTAACCGTTACCTCGCTCGTACTCAATGAGCGTCGCGCTTGGCAAATAATCCTAGATAACGGTATCCGTTTAGAACTAGGTAAAGATTCTTTAGATGAGCGTGTTGAACGCTTCATTTCGCTTTACAACGAGTTAGGTAGTAAGGCGAATCAAGTGAGCTACATCGACCTCAGGTATGATACGGGAGCCGCTGTAGGCTGGTTTCCAGAGCAAGAGTTAGAAGAGAGCACAGATGACTAAGACCGCAGATGACAACATAATCGTTGGTCTTGATATAGGCACTGCGACCATATCAGCTCTGGTTGGTGAAATATTGCCTGATGGTCAAATCAATATCATTGGTTCTGGGCAAAGCCCATCCAGAGGTATGGATAAAGGTGGTGTAAACGACCTAGAGTCGGTAGTTAAGTCGGTTCAGCGAGCTATTGATCAAGCAGAGTTGATGGCGGAATGCCAAATCAGCAATGTGTTTATCTCGCTATCGGGCAAACATATCGCAAGCCGAATTGAAAAAGGCATGGGTACTATCTCTGATGAAGAGGTGTCCCAAGACGATATGGATCGAGCGATCCATACCGCGAAATCAATTAAAATAGGTGATGAGCAGAGAATTCTGCACGTGATCCCACAAGAGTTTACCATCGATTATCAAGAAGGGATTAAGAACCCACTTGGCTTATCTGGTGTTCGAATGGAAGTCAGCGTTCACCTAATTTCTTGCCATAGCGACATGGCGAGAAACATTATTAAAGCTGTTGAACGATGTGGTCTCACAGTAGAACAGATCGTGTTTTCAGGACTTGCCTCAAGTAATGCGGTAATTACTGAAGACGAGAGAGAGCTTGGAGTATGTGTGGTGGATATCGGCGCGGGTACGATGGATATTTCCATTTGGACTGGCGGCGCACTGCGACACACAGAAGTCTTTTCCTACGCAGGAAATGCAGTAACCAGTGATATTGCCTTCGCTTTCGGCACGCCAGTGAGCGATGCTGAAGAGATAAAAGTAAACCATGGTTGCGCTCTGAGTGAACTCGTAAGCAAGGATGACTCTGTTAACGTCCCAAGTGTTGGTGGTCGCCCATCGAGAAGTTTGCAACGACAAACTTTGTCGGAAGTGATTGAACCACGTTACACTGAACTTATGGGTCTCGTTAACCAAACTATTGATACGGTTCAATTACAGCTACGAGATGAAGGTATTAAACACCACCTTGCAGCTGGCGTCGTTCTCACTGGTGGAGCGGCACAAATTGATGGATTGGTAGAGTGTGCGGAACGTGTTTTCCGCAATCAAGTTCGAGTTGGTAAGCCATTAGAAGTTAGTGGCTTAACTGACTATGTTAAAGAGCCGTATCATTCTACGGCGGTTGGTTTACTTCATTACGCAAGAGATTGTCAGATCAGTGATGAAGGTGATTACAGCGAACCTAAGCGTTCAGCACCTTCTATGTCTGGTTTATTTGGCAAATTGCGTAATTGGATACAAAAAGAGTTTTAACCTGAGTTGCAGGAAAAAACGGAGATAACACATGTTTGAACCGATGATGGAAATGTCTGACGATGCAGTAATTAAAGTCGTTGGAGTTGGTGGCGGTGGCGGTAACGCTGTTGAGCACATGGTACGTGAATCAATCGAAGGCGTAGAATTCATCAGTGTTAACACTGATGCGCAAGCACTTCGTAAAACAAGCGTGAGCAGCGTGATCCAAATTGGTGGTGATATCACTAAAGGTTTGGGCGCTGGTGCAAACCCACAAGTAGGCCGTGATGCAGCTCTCGAAGATCGAGAAAGAATTAAAGAAGTTCTAACTGGCGCCGATATGGTATTTATCGCAGCTGGTATGGGCGGTGGTACTGGTACAGGTGCTGCTCCAGTTATTGCTGAAGTTGCGAAAGAGTTGGGTGTGCTAACGGTTGCTGTTGTAACTAAGCCATTCAGCTTTGAAGGCAAAAAGCGTTTAGCGTTTGCTGAGCAAGGTATCGAAGAGCTTTCTAAGCATGTGGATTCTTTAATTACGATTCCAAATGAAAAGCTACTTAAAGTACTTGGCCGTGGCGTAACACTGCTTGAAGCTTTCGCAAGTGCAAATGATGTGCTTAAAAACGCTGTACAAGGTATCGCTGAGCTAATTACTCGCCCTGGTATGATTAACGTCGATTTCGCGGATGTTCGCACCGTAATGTCTGAGATGGGTCATGCAATGATGGGTAGCGGTATCGCAAAAGGTGAAGACCGTGCTGAAGAAGCTGCTGAAACGGCAATTTCTAGCCCACTACTAGAAGACATCGACCTAGCTGGTGCACGTGGCGTTCTTGTGAACATCACAGCAGGCCTAGATATGCGTTTAGATGAGTTCGAAACAGTAGGTAACACAGTTAAGGCATTCGCATCTGATAACGCAACAGTTGTGATTGGTACTTCTCTAGACCCTGATATGACGGATGAAATCCGCGTAACTGTTGTTGCAACAGGTATCGGTACAGAGAAAAAACCAGACATTACTTTAGTTGCTGGTGGTAAAGCTAAGGTTGCACCAACTCCTCAACCACAGGTAGCGGCTCAAACTGCACCAAAAGTGGAAGAGAAAGTGGCACAGCCATTGCAAGAAAAAACTGAGGTTAAACCTCAAGTTAAGCCACAGCCAACAACGTCACCTGTTTCTTCAGGTACAGGAGCTAGCCAAAGTGCTGCACCTAAAGCTGAGAAAGAGAGTGGATATTTAGATATTCCAGCATTCTTACGACGTCAGGCTGATTAACAAACACCCAAAATTTGACTATAGTCGAATTAATGGTAAAATTCGCGGTCGGTAAATACTGACCGTGATTTGTAGCACTGATAACGAGGCAAGCAGATGATCAGACAACGTACTCTGAAAGAAATTGTGAAAACAACTGGTGTGGGTCTCCACTCTGGTCGTAAAGTCACACTTACTCTTCGCCCGGCAGCTGCAAATACAGGCATTGTTTATCGTCGTACAGATGTAAATCCACCTGTAGATTTCCCAGCTGATCCAGCATCAGTTCGTGACACTATGTTATGTACTGCTCTTGTTAATGACGAAGGCGTACGTATCTCTACAGTGGAACACCTTAACGCAGCTCTAGCGGGCATGGGCATCGATAACATTATTGTTGAAGTAGATGCACCAGAGATCCCTATTATGGATGGTAGCGCAAGCCCATTCGTGTACTTGCTACAGCAAGCGGGTGTAGAAACACTGAATGCAGCGAAGCGTTTTATTCGTATCAAAAAGCCTATCCGTTTTGAAGATGGCGATAAGTGGGCAGAGTTTGTTCCATTTAACGGCTTCCGTATGGACTTTGAGATCGACTTTAACCACCCAGCAATTGAATCTGATGAGCAACGTTTGTTGTTTGATTTCTCTTCACAAGGCTTTGTGAAAGAAATCTCTCGCGCTCGTACTTTCGGCTTCATGCGCGATATTGAGTACCTACAATCTCAAAACCTAGTACTTGGCGGTAGCTTCGATAACGCTATCGTTCTAGACGAATACCGAATTCTTAATGAAGAAGGTCTGCGTTTTGACAATGAGTTCGTAACTCACAAAGTACTGGATGCGATTGGTGACCTTTACATGTGTGGACACGCTATTATTGGTGAGTTCCGTGCATACAAATCAGGTCACGGCCTAAACAACCAACTACTACGTGCAGTACTTGCTGACGCAGAAGCTTGGGAATGGGCAACATTCGAAGAAGAAGTAGGCTCTCCTGTTGCATTTGCTGAGCCAGGAATGGTTCTAGCGTAATTGTTGTTTACAACAATATAAGATTTCGAAAACCAGGTCATTGACCTGGTTTTTTTGTATCTATTTTCCAGATACAGTGTCGTCAACATCCGAAAGTTGACTACCAATGGGCTACAGTCTGGCTAATCTGTCAGCAATTAGAAAGAAAAGTTCCAAGCACATCAAACAAATGGGGTTATAAATGGTCGTTGGTGTGAAAATTACTTACACTAAAGGGCATTAATTTTAACTCAAGCCTTGAAAACTCTACTCTCAAGTACAATATCAAAGATACTAGATTTATCTCAGTATCCTTGGTTAGTAACTGAAGACTAGTTCATAGCTAGTAGAGACTGACGGCATTTAAAATAGATCGCGGACGATCTGAGAACGAAGAGATTCCAAGCACATGATTACTAAGCTGCTGACAAAGGTAATTGGCAGTCGCAATGACAGAACACTGCGCCGCCTTAGAAAAATTGTAAAAGAAATTAATAACTACGAACCAACGTTTGAAGCACTTTCAGACGAAGAGCTAAAAGCAAAAACGGTTGAGTTTCGTGAGCGCTTAGATAAAGGTGAATCGCTAGACCAACTTCTACCGGAAGCATTTGCTACGGTACGTGAAGCGTCTAAGCGTGTTTACGGCATGCGTCACTTTGACGTGCAAATGATTGGTGGCATGGTTCTAAATGCTGGCCAAATTGCAGAAATGCGTACTGGTGAAGGTAAGACTCTTACAGCAACCTTACCAGCTTATCTTAACGCCCTACCTAGCAAAGGTGTTCACGTAGTAACGGTGAACGACTACCTAGCGAAGCGTGATGCGGAAACAAACCGCCCATTATTTGAATTTCTTGGTATGACGGTTGGCGTGAACGTGCCAAACATGGCTCCGCCAGAGAAAAAAGAAGCGTACCAAGCTGACATCCTATACGGAACAAACAACGAGTTTGGTTTCGATTACCTACGTGACAACATGGCTTTCCGTGCTGAAGATCGTGTTCAACGCGAACGCTTCTTCGCTGTTGTCGATGAAGTTGACTCAATCTTAATTGATGAAGCTCGTACTCCACTTATTATCTCTGGCCCTGCTGAAGATAGCTCAGATCTTTACACGCGTATTAACACGTTAATTCCTAACCTTGAGCGTCAAGATAAAGAAGATTCTGAAGAGTACCGTGGTGAAGGTCACTACACCATGGACGAGAAATCGAAGCAGGTTCACCTGACTGAAAACGGTCAAGAATTTGTAGAAGAGCTAATGGTGAAAAACGGTCTGATGGAAGAGGGCGATACGCTTTACTCTCCAACAAACATTAGCCTATTGCACCATGTTAATGCAGCGCTTCGTGCACACGTATTGTTTGAGAAGAACGTTGACTACATCGTTACTGAAGACGGCGAAGTGGTTATCGTTGATGAACATACTGGTCGTACAATGCCAGGTCGTCGTTGGTCTGAAGGTTTACACCAAGCTGTTGAAGCTAAAGAAGGTGTGAAGATTCAGAATGAAAACCAAACGCTAGCATCGATTACTTTCCAAAACTTCTTCCGTCTATACGAAAAACTGTCAGGTATGACAGGTACAGCCGATACAGAAGCTTTCGAATTCCAGTCTATCTACGGCCTAGAAACTGTGGTTATCCCAACCAACAAGCCTATGGTTCGTAACGATATGCCAGATGTGGTTTATCGTACTGAAGAAGACAAGTTCAATGCGATCATTGAAGACATTAAAGATCGTGTAGCTGCTGGTCAGCCATCACTGGTTGGTACAGTTTCTATCGAGAAATCTGAGCTACTGTCTAACGCACTGAAAAAAGCAAAAATTAAGCACAACGTTCTAAACGCTAAGTTCCACGAAATGGAAGCTGAGATCGTTGCACAAGCGGGTACGCCAAGCGCGGTAACTATTGCAACTAACATGGCCGGTCGTGGTACCGATATCGTGTTAGGTGGCAGCTGGCAGGCACAAGTTGAGAAGCTGGATAACCCAACTCAAGAGCAGATCGATAAGATCAAAGCTGACTGGAGAGTAATCCACGATAAAGTACTTGAGTCAGGTGGTCTGCACATCATTGGTACTGAGCGTCATGAATCTCGCCGTATTGATAACCAGCTACGTGGTCGTTCTGGTCGTCAAGGTGATGCAGGTTCTTCTCGTTTCTACCTATCAATGGAAGACTCTCTGTTACGTATCTTTACATCGGATCGTATGGCTGGTCTTATCCAAAGTGGTATGGACGAAGGCGAAGCGATCGAATCTAAGATGCTTTCTCGCTCAATTGAAAAAGCACAACGTAAAGTTGAAGGTCGTAACTTCGATATTCGTAAGCAGCTTCTTGAGTACGATGATGTAGCCAATGACCAACGCAAAGTGGTTTATGAGCTTCGTGATGAACTGATGAGTTCTGACGACATCAGCGAAATGATCGAACACAACCGTGAAGACGTGTTTACTTCGGTTATCGATGAGTACATTGCTCCTCAATCGCTTGAAGATATGTGGGATATCGCTGGTCTGCAAGATCGCCTGAAGAACGACTTCGATCTAGAGTTCGATATTCAAGGTTGGTTGGACGAAGACGACAAGCTGTACGAAGAAGCACTGCGTGAACGTATCCTCGGTATGGCGATTGATTCGTACAAACAGAAAGAAGAAGTGGTTGGTGCTCAAGTACTACGTAACTTCGAGAAATCTGTAATGCTGCAAACGCTAGATGGCCTTTGGAAAGAGCACTTGGCTGCGATGGATCACCTTCGTCAAGGTATCCATCTACGTGGTTACGCTCAGAAGAACCCGAAACAAGAGTACAAGCGCGAGTCGTTTGAACTGTTTGAAGGTCTACTAGAAGTACTTAAATCAGATGTTATTACCATCCTTTCTAAAGTTCGCGTTCAGCAACAAGAAGAAGTAGAAAAGATGGAAGCTCAACGTCAAGCTCAAGCTGAAGAAGCGGCGCGTCGTGCACAAGCACAACACGCAACAGCTGAAAATCAGTTGGGTGATGATGAAGCTGAGCCAGCATCTCCACAAACGGTAGTACGTGATGAGCGTAAAGTGGGTCGTAACGAACCATGCCCATGTGGAAGTGGTAAAAAATACAAACAGTGTCACGGTAAAATTGACTAATGCTTTGCTGTAATGGCTGATAACTTCGTCGGCGATGCTCATTTACACTTGTAAACTCCGCGTCGCCTCCTCGTTCTCAACCAATACAGCTTTGCCTTAATATAGTTTTGATAAAAAGAGTCGCTTAGGCGGCTCTTTTTGTATGTAAATTTCATGGCTTACTTTGTTATACAAGGAAGTCGTCATTTCCTATAGCGAGGAACGAGCGTAATAGGAAATCTCGTTTAGTTAGGCTCACGTTGTTTTAGAT
This sequence comes from Vibrio pomeroyi, assembly GCF_024347595.1. Taxonomy (NCBI): domain Bacteria; kingdom Pseudomonadati; phylum Pseudomonadota; class Gammaproteobacteria; order Vibrionales; family Vibrionaceae; genus Vibrio; species Vibrio pomeroyi. The sequence continues at coordinate 474,288 of NZ_AP025506.1, forward strand.
CCCCAACTTAGTCGTTCCTCCTTCTTGAGGATGACGTATTCAGGGACTATGTGAGTTAAGCGTTTTATTAAGGAACACCAACACATGAAAAGAATCCATATCGTAGCGGGTATTATCTTTAACCAAGATAAGTCACAAGTATTTATCACTAAACGCCCAGACGACAAACATAAGGGCGGTTTTTGGGAGTTCCCTGGCGGCAAGGTTGAAGCGGGCGAAACCATTGAACAAGCGATGACTCGTGAGTTGGATGAAGAGATTGGCATTAAAGTGACTGAGCAGTCTCTGTTTGAGCACCTTGAGTTTGATTACACGGACAAGTCGCTTAAGTTCGACTTCATCCTTGTGACCGACTTTGAACAGCAACCTTATGGCAAAGAAGGTCAGCAAGGTGAATGGGTAAGTCTTGAATTATTGAATCAATACGCCTTCCCAGAAGCAAATGTGCCAATTTTAGAGCGAGTGGTAAAAGAGTTTTCGTAATTGCTAGCCTGAGTTTGAGATTGTTGTTAGTTTAAAGAGATTAATCGAATGAACGTTGCTGCAAGAGATAAGTGGCAACGGTAACCAAAACAATGGAGATATTCGCAGTGGTAAGAATTGCAATTGCAGGAGCAGCGGGCCGTATGGGTCGCAACTTGGTGAAAGCCGCTCATCATAATTCAGAAGCAAGTGTTGGTGCTGGCTCAGAGCGTCCAGAGTCATCTTTGGTCGGTGTTGATGTTGGCGAGTTATGTGGTGAAGGTCGTTTTGATGTCGCTCTAGTGGATGATTTGTCTAAAGCCATCGAAGAGTTTGATGTGATTGTCGATTTTACTGCCCCTGTTAGCACATTAGCGAATATTGAACTTTGTAAACGTCACGGTAAAAAGCTAATCATCGGTACGACGGGTTTCTCTGAAGAAGAGAAACAGGTGATTGATGCGGCTTCAAAAGAGATGCCTATCGTAATGGCACCTAACTACAGTGTCGGTGTGAACCTTGTATTTAAGCTGCTAGAAAAGGCCGCTAAAGTGATGGGCGATTACTGTGATGTCGAGATCGTTGAGGCTCACCACCGTCATAAAGTCGATGCTCCTTCTGGTACAGCGATTGGCATGGGCGAAGCGATTGCTGGTGCAATGGGCAATGAGCTCAACGATGTAGCCGTATGGTCACGTGAAGGTATTACTGGTGAGCGTACGAAAGATGAGATTGGTTTCGCTACGATTCGTGCCGGTGACATCATTGGTGAACACACAGCTATGTTTGCGGATATCGGTGAGCGAGTGGAAATTACTCATAAAGCCACGGACCGAATGACTTTCGCTAATGGCGCAATCAAAGCTGCAGTCTGGTTAAATGATAAACCAGCCGGCTTTTATACCATGACTGATGTCCTAGGTTTGAATGACCTGTAAATAGATATTTATGCGCTGGCAATTGCCGGCGCTTTCTTTATTTGGTACATTTTCCTTCGTAATATCCCTTTTACAAACCTCCCTCTAGTTTCTTCTTATCGTCGATTTTCTCTTATTTAACTATGTTTTTTACTGCTTATGGTGTGGTTTTTGTTTTAGGTCTTTAAATTATGATCTTTTCTCTTTGTATTTATCGATTGCGTTTTGTTGCTGATATTTTTATCACTCTATGGTCGGTCAAAATGAGGGGTGAAAATTAGAAAATCGTAATATTCGGCCGAAATGAGCATGAAAGTTAAACTTTTGAAGCTTTGATGGCGTAAATTGAATTAGTCCTTACAAATGTTTAATTTCTTTTGCGTTAAATGTTGACACGTATCACGCACATCACTAAAATACCGCCAATTTGTCTAATTTCCATAAACACGCAGTTTCTGGTGTTGCAGGAAGGTAGATTTGCAAATTAAATCAATTTTAATGCATTTTTATTTCTGGAGGTTGTCTTGAAGAAGTCAGCACTACTCGTCCTAGAAGATGGGACAGTATTTCACGGTGAAGCCATTGGCGCTGTAGGTTCTGCAGTTGGTGAAGTCGTTTTTAATACCTCGATGACGGGGTACCAAGAAATCCTCACTGATCCTTCCTATTCTCAACAAATCGTTACCCTTACTTACCCTCACATTGGCAATACCGGAACCAATTCCGAAGACGAAGAATCTTCTTCAATCCACGCTCAAGGCCTTGTGATTCGCGATCTCCCTCTAATCGCTTCTAACTTCCGTAATGAACAATCCCTTTCTGATTACCTTAAGTCGCAAAACGTTGTTGGTATCGCTGATATCGATACTCGTAAGCTGACGCGTATTCTTCGTGAAAAAGGCGCTCAGAACGGTTGTATCGTAGCGGGTAACAATTTAGACGAAGCTTTGGCTCTAGCTAAAGCAAAAGAATTCCCTGGCCTGAAAGGTATGGACCTTGCGAAAGAAGTTACAACAAAAGAAGCGTATCAATGGAAACAAGGTTCGTGGACGCTTACGGGTGGACTTCCTGAAGCGAAAGCAGACTCTGAATTGCCATACCACGTTGTTGCTTATGACTTCGGTGCAAAACGAAACATCCTACGAATGCTTGTTGACCGCGGCTGCCGCCTAACGGTTGTTCCTGCTGAAACTTCTGCTGAAGAAGTACTAGCTCTGAACCCAGACGGTGTTTTCCTTTCAAATGGCCCTGGTGACCCAGAACCATGTACTTACGCAATTGAAGCGACAAAAGTGTTCCTAGAAAAAGGCTTACCAATCTTCGGTATCTGTCTAGGTCACCAGATTCTTGCTCTTGCGTCAGGCGCTAAGACAGTGAAGATGAAGTTTGGTCACCACGGTGCAAACCACCCGGTTAAAGATTTAGATCGTGATGTTGTGATGATTACTTCGCAAAACCACGGCTTTGCTGCTGACGAAGAAACCCTTCCAGAGACACTACGTGCAACGCACAAATCACTATTTGATGGTTCTCTACAAGGTATTCACCGTACAGACAAACCAGCATTCAGCTTCCAAGGTCACCCTGAAGCAAGCCCAGGTCCAGAAGACGCAGCGCCGTTATTCGACCACTTTATTGAACTAATCAAACAGCACACAGCGTAATTCGGAGTAGTAGACAATGCCAAAACGTACTGACATTAAAAGTATTCTTATTCTAGGTGCTGGCCCGATCGTTATCGGCCAAGCATGTGAGTTCGATTACTCTGGTGCTCAAGCTTGTAAAGCGCTTCGCGAAGAAGGTTACCGAGTTATTCTTGTAAACTCGAACCCAGCGACAATCATGACTGACCCAGATATGGCCGATGCAACTTACATCGAGCCTATCCAATGGGAAGTTGTGCGTAACATCATCGCTAAAGAGAAGCCTGATGCAGTTCTACCGACTATGGGTGGTCAAACTGCATTGAACTGTGCTCTAGACCTAGAAAAGCACGGCGTTCTTGAAGAGTTCGGTGTTGAAATGATTGGTGCAACGGCTGACGCTATCGATAAAGCAGAAGACCGTTCACGCTTCGATAAAGCAATGAAAGCAATTGGCCTTGAGTGTCCAACTGCTGATACAGCGAAAACGATGGAAGAAGCTTACAAAGTTTTAGACATGGTTGGCTTCCCTTGTATCATTCGTCCATCGTTCACGATGGGTGGTACTGGCGGCGGTATCGCTTACAACAAAGAAGAATTTGAAGAAATCTGTCGTCGTGGTTTGGACTTATCTCCAACTAACGAACTTCTTATCGATGAATCACTTATCGGTTGGAAAGAGTACGAGATGGAAGTGGTTCGTGACAAAAACGACAACTGCATCATCGTATGTGCGATTGAAAACTTCGACCCAATGGGTATTCACACAGGTGACTCAATCACTGTGGCTCCAGCACAAACGCTGACAGACAAAGAATACCAACTAATGCGTAACGCATCTCTAGCAGTACTGCGTGAGATTGGTGTTGAAACAGGTGGTTCAAACGTACAGTTTGGTATCAACCCGAAAGATGGCCGCATGGTTATCATCGAGATGAACCCACGTGTATCTCGCTCTTCAGCACTAGCATCTAAAGCAACAGGTTTCCCAATCGCTAAAATTGCAGCGAAACTGGCTGTTGGCTTCACGCTAGACGAGCTAATGAATGACATCACTGGCGGCGCAACGCCAGCATCATTCGAACCAACAATCGACTACGTAGTAACTAAGATTCCTCGTTTTAACTTCGAGAAATTTGCAGGTGCTAACGACCGTCTAACGACTCAAATGAAGTCCGTTGGTGAAGTTATGGCTATCGGCCGTAACCAACAAGAATCTCTACAAAAAGCACTTCGCGGCCTAGAAGTTGGCGCGACTGGTTTTGACGAAATGGTAGACCTAGACGCACCTGATGCTCTAACGACTATCCGTCATGAACTGAAAGAAGCTGGCGCAGAGCGTATTTGGTACATTGCTGACGCATTCCGTGCTGGTATGTCGGTAGATGGTGTATTCAACCTAACGCAAATCGACCGTTGGTTCCTAGTTCAAATCGAAGACATCGTTAAGCTAGAGCAAGAACTGAAAGCGAAAGGCTTTGCTGGTCTGAACAAAGACGAGCTAAACAAGCTCAAGCGTAAAGGTTTTGCAGATGCTCGCCTATCTAAGATTCTAGGTGTAGCGGAAAGCGAAATCCGTCGTCTACGTGACCAATACGATATCCACCCAGTATACAAGCGTGTAGATACGTGTGCGGCTGAGTTCTCTTCTGATACGGCTTACATGTACTCATCTTACGATGACGAGTGTGAAGCGAACCCAACAGACAAAGACAAGATCATGATTCTAGGCGGCGGTCCAAACCGTATCGGCCAAGGTATTGAATTTGACTACTGTTGTGTACACGCATCACTAGCACTACGTGAAGATGGCTACGAAACTATCATGGTTAACTGTAACCCTGAGACTGTTTCTACAGACTACGATACATCTGACCGTCTGTACTTCGAACCAGTAACTCTGGAAGACGTACTAGCAATCGCTCGTGTTGAGAAGCCAAAAGGCGTTATCGTTCAGTACGGTGGTCAAACGCCACTGAAACTGGCTCGTGCTCTTGAAGCTGCTGGCGTACCAATCATCGGTACTAGCCCAGACGCAATCGACCGTGCAGAAGACCGTGAGCGTTTCCAAGTTGCTGTAGACCGTCTAGGCCTACTTCAGCCAGAAAACGCAACAGTAACAACAATGGAGCAAGCGGTTGAGAAATCTCGCGAAATCGGCTTCCCACTTGTTGTACGTCCTTCTTACGTACTTGGTGGTCGTGCGATGGAAATCGTATACGACGAGCAAGATTTACGTCGCTACTTCAACGAAGCAGTAAGCGTTTCAAACGAATCTCCAGTACTACTTGATAGCTTCCTAGACGACGCTGTTGAAGTAGACGTAGATGCGATTTGTGACGGTGAGCGCGTTGTTATCGGCGGTATCATGGAGCACATCGAACAAGCGGGTGTTCACTCAGGTGACTCAGCATGTTCTCTTCCTGCATACACGCTAAGCCAAGAGATCCAAGACGTAATGCGCGAGCAAGTTGAAAAGCTAGCGTTCGAGTTGGGTGTTCGTGGTCTGATGAACACGCAGTTTGCTGTTAAGAACAATGAAGTGTACCTAATCGAGGTTAACCCTCGTGCAGCACGTACGGTTCCATTCGTATCTAAAGCAACTGGCGCGCCAATCGCTAAGATTGCAGCTCGTGTAATGGCTGGTCAATCGCTAGAGTCTCAAGGCTTTACGAAAGAAATCATCCCACCTTACTACTCAGTGAAAGAAGTTGTACTTCCATTCAACAAGTTCCCTGGTGTTGACCCACTGTTAGGCCCAGAAATGCGCTCTACTGGTGAAGTTATGGGGGTTGGCGCGACGTTCGCAGAAGCATACTCTAAAGCTGAATTGGGTTGTGGCAACATCTACCCAGAAGGCGGCCGTGCACTTCTTTCTGTTCGCGAAGGCGACAAAGAGCGTGTTGTTGACCTAGCATCTAAGCTATCTAAGCTTGGTTACCAGCTAGACGCAACACACGGTACAGCGGTTATCCTTGGCGAAGCGGGTATCAACCCACGTCTAGTAAACAAGGTACACGAAGGTCGTCCTCACATTCTTGACCGTATCAAGAACAACGAGTACACGTACATCGTGAACACAGCTGCTGGTCGTCAAGCGATTGAAGATTCTAAAGTACTTCGTCGTGGCGCATTGGCTGAGAAAGTTAACTACACGACTACGCTAAACGCTGCATTCGCGACTTGTATGGCGCACACTGCAGACGCGAAGACGTCAGTAACTTCAGTTCAAGAACTACACGCACAGGTGAAAGCTTCTCAAGCTTAATCGTCTAAAGTGTATCGCTGTTAAGCGGATATAAATGCTCAAAGCCCACTCTCCGGAGTGGGCTTTTTTATGCCTGTTAAATAGCATGTGTTAAATGATGAAAATCAGGAATAGGTTAGAATCTTGTGTTTCGTTGTTGTTCGTTTGCTCAGGGTGGTAACTTGTCGCTACACAAGAATTTAAGGCGTTGGGTATATGGAAATCACTCTAGAAATATTGGCTATCTTGTTTGTTGTTGCAACGGCAGCAGGCTTTATTGATGCAATGGCTGGCGGCGGTGGGTTGTTGACTCTACCTGCATTGCTCGCGGCTGGCGTGCCACCCACGCAAGCACTGGCCACTAACAAACTCCAAAGCTCATTTGGCAGCTTCTCAGCGAGTTGGTATTTCGTGCGTAATGGTATCGTTAGTATCAAGGAGATGCGCCTCGCTATCTTTTGTACCTTTATAGGTTCGGCTATTGGTGCGGAATTAGTGCAGTACATTGATGCAAGCCTTCTGACCAGCGTGATCCCACTGCTGCTTATTGCTATCTCTCTCTATTTTCTATTAGCACCACAAACCAGAGCCTCTGAAGGAAAACAAAAGATCTCTGAGGCGATGTTTGCGCTATGTGTGGGCGGCGGTGTTGGTTTCTATGATGGCTTCTTTGGCCCAGGTACAGGCTCAATCTTCACGGTTTGTTTTGTAGCGATTGGTCATTTCTCATTGGTTGATGCTACGGCTCGTACCAAAGTACTGAACTTCACCTCGAACATCGCTGCACTGATCTTCTTTATTTTGGCTGGTTTGCCAATTTGGGAGTTAGGATTGGTGATGGCGGTTGGTGGCTTTATGGGAGCTCAGCTTGGCGCTAAAGTGGTGGTGACAAAAGGGCAGAAATGGATTCGCCCCCTTGTGATCGTAATGTCGATGCTGATGGCTTCTAAACTGCTTTGGGAACAGCATCAACAATGGATTCTATCAGTGTTTTAACCCTAGGAGACTGGTAGCTATTCGGTCTAACACAGACATGAATCGGTCGAATTAAGCCTGCTAATTCTGGAAAGCTATATAGGTATTGAGGCTCAATATTGAGTGTTTTTACGATAGAGAGCGGGATTAACGCAGGCCCCGTTCCACCCAAGGCAAGCTGCGCTGCTGCAGTGTAGGCATCCATCTCCATCAAGGGTTTGATACCGAATTTTTCCAATACTGAAAGTTGATAAGAGTTGGCAGGGTTGGTCATATCGTTGGTAATGACCAATGGAGGAAGAGCCGTGAGTGGCTGCTTACTCACAATGTAAAACGGCTCATCAAACAGGTGGAAAGTCATCAACCCGTGATGCGGTGGCAATAAGCCTGCGCACAACCCTAGAGTTGCTTTACCTGATTGGACTCGCTCTATGATTCTCGGCGTGTGGTTGGTGGTAATGGTGATGTATTTATCTTGCTGGATAAATTGCCCCATCATCTCACCTAAGTAGCCCGCTATTAGAGATTTAGAGCTGTCTAAGGTGATGAGAGTAGTATCTTCCAACTCTTGTTGTTCATAAATAAGACCGCGAAGCTCATTGAACGTAGGGCCGATACTCTCGATCAATGCAACCGCATCCGGCGTCAGTTTTATCTGTCGGCCACTCGGCTCGATGAGCTTTTTACCTAGTTTCTTTTCTAAATTCGCAATCCGTTTGCTGACCGCTGATTGGCTGATATAAAGCAAACTGCCGGTACGGCTCATCGTCTTTGCTTTACTCAATACCAATAGAGTTTCGATTCCTTCGAGTAGCATTTAGTAATATTCATGAAAGTTGGGAATGATTGAATCAAGTTACCTGAAACGACATTCATTCTCTAGTCTTGAGCTCATAGATATCACACAAGCTATGAACTTTGAACCAAGCTCGCGATGCGTTGACCAAAATAGAAAGCGGTTTTCAGGTCATTTGCATTAACGCTGTTGTTTGTTGAGGTTGGGGCTTCATCGACACTGGCAACCAAGCCAATGCTCGAACCTGTGCGATTCAGCCCTAGGTCGTCGATGTGTTTAGATACATCAAGCCCTGCCCAAATCATGCCATGTTGGCAAGCTAGAGTGAAAAAGCTGAGTAGGGTTTGTTGTTGCTCTCCGTTGAGGCTGCCACCGGTGGTAAAGCCTGCAGCAAGTTTGTTTCTCCATGATTTCTTACCGTAGGTATCACTGGTCGCGTCCATAAAGCTTTTAAACTGAGCAGCGGGTGACCCCATGTAAGTTGGCGCGCCAAAGACAATCGCATCACAGTGGTCTAATGCTGTGAGCTTATCGTCATTGTCATACCTTCCTTCAATGATTTCAGACGAGAGAACCTCGATGAGCAATGCCGAGCTAGGCAGTTGAGAGTTTACGCCCTCTGCGAGGAGCTCTGCTACTTGCTTGGTTGCCCCACATTTAGAGAAGAAAACAATTCCAATTTTATTACTGCTCATCCTTAAACCCTCGTAGTTAGCATTAGTAAGTAAATGTCTTTATAAAGTTATTTATTTACTAATATAGTCTGGAAATTAGATAAGTAAACAAAAAACATTACTAACTGGATTGGGATTTGGAAACGAGAGAAGGGCTTCGGAAAGCGAAACTGAGGAGCTTGTACTTAATAACTGATGTTTATGAGTGAATTAGTAGGTGGAGTATGTACCGTCCTGATATGGGTTGACACTTGATTGACTAAAACGCTCGATGTATTTCATCGGGCGTTTTGTATTTTAGAGCAGTGTGAGGCCTATATTCATTATAGATTTTTACTGATTCGGCGACCATTTTCTTTGCTTCATCTAAATCATTCGGTTTATTCAACAGATACTCCATCTTCAATATTCCGTTGATCCTCTCTGCTAACGCATTTTGATAACAGTCATAGCCATCAGTCATTGAGCAAGATACATCATACTGTCGATGCAACTCTTGGTATTCAACAGAGCAGTACTGAACACCTCGATCTGAGTGATGAACAAGCTCACCTGTATTCTTCCGCTCTTTCAACGCGTTTAAAAAGGCCTGCTTGACCGTGCGAGCTTTCATATCATCACCTATGTGATAGCCCACGATTTTTCTTGAATAAGCGTCCGTCACTAAACTGAGATAAGTACTACCACACCGCGTTGCTAGATAAGTAATATCGGCAACCCATAATTGCTCTGGTCTTTCCGGTATTAAGCCTTCTTTGATTCGATTTGGATGGCAGTAAAAGCGATGATTACTGTTTGTGGTTCGATGATAAGCCCTTCGATTCTGCACTAATAATCGATTCATTCTCAGTAGAGAGAATAAGCGGTCTCGCCCGATTTCAATATCGTTCTGAGCAAGTAAATACTTGATCTTACGAGTTCCTATACGAGGGTGCATCATCCTTTGCTCCTTCACAAAACCGAGTACTGATTCATCTTTCTTTGTCTGATGAATTTCCGCAACACAGCGCTTGTAGAAAGCTTGTCGTGTAATACCGATGAAGTGACAAGCTTTAGTGACGGTCAACTTTCTGACCGTTTTTTCCTTAATAACTCGGCCTTGCGCTTCTTTGAGATTCGGACACCGAAATCTCGATCCATGACTTTTACAACCGCTTCAAAGAACTCAGCTTTAAGCTGAGTTTCTTCTAATTGCTGTTCGAGTTCTTTGATTCGTTGCTCTGGGGTTTGAGTTGAGGAAGAGTTTGACATAGTCGCTCCTAACGCTCTCGATTGTTCTATTCCTTTAGACCAATCTAGTTGACCATGTTTGCGAAGCCAAACTAAAACGGTAGAGCGACCTTGGATCCCATAACGCTCTTGAGCCTGCTTATAAGTCATTTCGCCTTTTTCAACTTGGCTTACTACTGCCAATTTAAAGGCAAGAGAATAATCTCGTTGAGTACGTCTACTTGTTGTTTTCATGACACTCTCCAATTTCATGTTGGAAATGTGTCAACCATATTTAGGACGGTACAGTAGAATTAAAAAAGGCCCCTTACGGAGCCTTTAATCAATTGTGTAGCGCTAGCTTATTTGATGGCGAATGTCGGCAGTGATAAGTGCCAGCGAATAGCCCCAAGCCTGATCAGCAGTGTTGAGAATACACCGGCTAAAAAAGCCGTCTCTGAGTCGTGACCCATGCTGATTGCCATGGTGTGGAAAGCGCCACCAATAATACAAGCGGTCGCGTAGACCTCACTTCTTAGGATCATCGGCACTTCACGGGCAAGAACGTCACGAATAATACCGCCACCACAACCTGTGATGACACCCATGATAATGGCCACCAATGCAGAATCTTGGTAAATCAGCGCTTTTTCAACACCAATGCCCACGAATACCGCTAGGCCGATTGCATCACATACTGGCAGTATCCACCAAGCCAGACGTTTGGGGCGTCTTACAATGATCATGGTCAGCAAGCAGGTAATGATGATTACCCAAAGGTAGGTGGTGTCAGTGATCCAAAACACTGGAGTTGCACCCAATGCCATGTCACGAATAGTACCGCCACCAATCGCGGTTACACTGCCTAGAACGGCTACGCCAAAAGGGTCCATCTTAAGACGGCCAGCGACAAAAACGCCTGAAATAGCAAAGATGGCAGTGCCAAATAAATCGATAATATAAAGCAGCATGGAGTCCATGATACTGGTGCTCTTATAGTTAAAATTGTAGGGACAGGTCGGTGGCGAATTGTACGAAAAAACGCAGCAAAAAGTTAGTGATTTTGCCTAGCTCTATCGAAGAAATCGCACACTTGTTGGATCGCTTGCAAAGTTCTGGTTGTCGGGCGATTAATCCAATCTGAATTGAGTGACCAAATCTGATCTTGAGCGACAGCCGGGATCTCCTCTTCCCAAGTTTGCCACATGGTTCCGTTCTCAATGGCGTGCTGAGAAGTGAAGATCACTTCAGGTTTCTTAAGCACAACCTGTTCAATACCAACTTGCGGATAAGGGGAGGCGCTGTCTTCAAAAATATTGTGACCGCCACAAAACTCAAACACCTCACTTGGCCAGTGTCCTTGTGCCACGGTAATGATCGGCTTTTCGCTAAGCTGATAAAAGTAGTTTACCGGTTCGGCGTCTTTATATTTTAGCCTTAACGCGTTGAGCTGTTCTTTGTATTGCTTGGCATTATTTTCACCGATACTCGGGTCGCTTGCGTATTGGCTGAGTTGTTCAATATTGGTCGCGATGCTGTCTAGGCTTTTGGTTTTTGAGTAGTAAATATTGAAACCAAACTGCTCTAGTTTCGCAAGTTCTCTAGGCGGGTTGCCAGCTGGCCACGCAAGAATCAGATCTGGCTGCAGTGCGATGATTTTCTCAACCTTGATGCCTTGATAGTTTGCTACCTTCTCAAGCTTATCAGCCTCTGGTGGGTAATCACTTCGCTCGCTCACTGCGATAAGGTTGTCACCCAAGCCAGCGCTGTATGCAAGTTCTGTGGCATGAGGAGCTAGGCTGATGACACGTTCGGCCGTCACGACTTCTGTCGCAAGTGAAGTGGGTACCCATAAACTGAAGCTGAGACTGAACGCGAGGGCTGTACATCGTGTAACAAGTTGAGAGGGTTTCACTTTAAATCCCTTGGTGAATAATGAGTAAGGCTAGGCTTTGTAAGAATATCCAGATAGCGATGCGACCAAAAAGCAGCTTTTGAACTTGAGATAAGTGCAGCGCTGATGGGGCGATTCTGCCGCCTAATTTTGCACGAATGGCTTTGGTGTTGTCATAAATAGCAGGGCCACCCAGTGATAGCTCAAGCTTATTGCCAACGGCTGTAATTAACCATGCTGGGCCGGGTAGAGGCCAAGATCGACTCTGAACGAGCATCATCTTAAATGTATGAGACGCTTTATCACCAAAGACGATCATCAAGGCAAACAAGCGCATTGGTATAAATTCTAGGATAGCGACGATCTTGATTGCCGTTGAGCCAAAAGGAGAGAACTGCTTGCGACTTGGTGACCAAGCTCGAGCTAACTCGATAATCAGGCGATACATCAATGCGGCGATACCACCACCGATGGCGTACCAGAACAGCACACAAACCACGTTACGAGCGTAACCCATGATGATGGTTTCTGTGGCGGCTTTGCCTAGGCCAAGTGATGAAAGTGATTCGGTCTGACGATTGACAATTGGAGCCAGTAACTGACGAGCGGCGGCTTTATCTTCTCGCCCAAGTGCTTTGATCAACTGATTAGCCAGCTTTTCATTATTACGCCAATCAATGGCGAGTAATAGCAGTGCTAACTCAAACAGCTGAGATTGCCAAACCAAAGGTTGCAAGGCCAACAGAATAACCAGAGTCGGCAGTACCATTAACCCCCAGGCTAATGTGCCCGAGATTAAACTTTGGGAATAGTTTTGGTTGTTATTAACCTTGCTTGCTAAAAGCTCAGCAAACTTATGCCATAAGGTCGTGGGGTGCGCGGCATGAGGGATAGGTAAGATTAAATGAAAAAGCAGTGCTCCCCACATTACAAGGAGCATGCCATTTGCAAATACCTGATCAAACAGTGTTTGCATGTCTAGTCGCTTACTTTAGTAGGGCAACCATTTTGATAACCATTTCAGAAGAGCTTTGTGCTGCTAGCGGCAGGAACTCTTCGAAGCTCATTGGTGATTCTTTGTCTGCAACGTCAGAGATTGCACGAACAACCACGAATGGAACTTGGAATTGGTGACAAGCTTGAGCAATCGCAGAAGCTTCCATCTCTACAGCAACCACTGATGGGAAGTGCTTACGGATGAACTCTTGGCGTTCAGCTGTGCAAACAAATGCGTCGCCAGTACAGATAAGGCCGCGAACCGCGTGCTTATCTTCCATTTGAGATAGCGCTTGTTCAGCAACTTGCATCAGTTTGTCGTCAGCTTTGAATGCTGCAGGTTGACCTGCCATTTGCCCGATTTCGTAACCGAAAGCCGTAACGTCTGCATCGTGGTGACGAACTTCAGTCGAGATAACGACATCACCAAGGTTCAGTGTTGAATCAAAACCGCCAGCGGAGCCAGTGTTTAGAACGACATCTGGTTGGTATTTGCTTAGTAGGATTGAAGTACCAACTGCTGCTGCTACTTTACCAATGCCTGATTGAAGCAAAACAACGTCAACACCATTTAGCTGACCAGAGAAAAAGGTACAACCGCCTTTATTAACTTCAGTAATGTCTGAAATTGCTGCTTTTAGGATCGCAACTTCTTGCTCCATTGCGCCAATGATGCCGATTTTCATGTGTAGTCTCTTAATAAAAATATTTAAACAGTAGAGCGAAATTGTAGCATGGAAGAGAAGTGTCGAGCGACAGCCCAGAAGCACTTCTCATCCGAATAGAAGCGATTTATCTGCGTATTCTTTTATCTATTTGATTAGGCCTTCGCTTTTTAGGCTTGCGCGAAGTTGTTCAGCACGTTTTCGGTTCACACCAAAATCAGAATGGCCAGTACGAGACTCTGAACGCACGATCAGTTTGCCATCGGTGATTTTAAGTTCTAAGTCATCGACAAAGCGCATGATGCGAGAGGTACATTCAACACGCAGGTAATCTTCTGTTTTACTCGCGGTTTTCGAACCCGGTAAGGTTAGTGCAACCTGCTCAATCGCATCTAGGTTTGCTGAATCTGATAACTCAAACGCGGCCAATGCATGCTGCTCACGATCATCTTGAGTTGATACGCAGTTTGGTTTGTCTCCACAAGGTGATGAAGTTCTGTCTTTCATGTCCGTGATTCCTTGGCTGCAAGCGGTTAACGTTAAAAGTGATAGTGAGAGGAGAGCTGCTTTTTTCATAGTGTTTCCTATGGCGTTTTAGATCTAATTGTAGTTATCGGCATTGGTTTGTCTGCGATTGTTTTACGTATTTTTGTTGTGCTTGTGATAAACGTATCTAATTCAAAAAAGGATCCATAATTGGATCCTTTTTTATAGTAACGGCTTGAGTAATAAAGGAAACCTTATACTAGGGCGTGTTGACCTTTCGTGGTTAAATTTTGTTCGGGTGGGGACGCCTAGTCAAAAGCGTTTTAATCGCGGCGAGGGGGAAGTAGCCTAGTCACTCTAAGCAAATCTCCCTCAACAAAGAGTAAAACGCTTTTAGCCGAACCCTTCGGGCAGCGTTTGCTGGTCATTTCTACTACGTTATCGGCTTCTCATGTAGGCTAGCTACACATCGACGCCTCTGCCTTGTATAAATGCCCAGCAACTCGCTGCAAAAATCAGCTCGAAAGATCAACACGCCCTGGTCACACTTCTAGGTAATCTAATATCCCTTCCGCGGCTTTGCGGCCTTCATCTATAGCGGTCACGACCAAGTCAGATCCTCGAACTGCATCGCCACCTGCAAAGATCTTGCTGTTGGTGGTTTGGTATTGAAACTCTTGCTGTCCGGGTGCTTTGATACGACCCCATTGGTCCAATTCAACACCGAAAGGTTCTAGCCACTCCATCGCGTGAGGTTGGAATCCAAATGCCATGATCACAGCATCGGCTTCAAGGACATGTTCACTGCCTTCGACTGGTTCTGGACGACGACGGCCAGCTTCATCAGGTTCACCCAAAGCGGTTTTCACGACTTTGACGCCAACCACATGACCAGCGCTATTTAGTTCTAAGCCAATAGGTTGGAGGTTGAACTTGAACTTTACACCCTCTTCACGTGCATTCTTCACCTCACGGCGAGAGCCCGGCATATTGGCTTCATCTCGGCGGTAAGCACACACAACATTGGCTGCATGTTGGCGAATCGAGGTTCTTACACAGTCCATCGCAGTATCACCACCACCAAGCACGACCACCTTCTTTCCTTGCATGTCGATGAACGGAGTTGGGTTTTCTAAATCCATTACCTTGTAGGTGTTGGATATTAGGAAAGGAAGGGCATCATAAACGCCCGGTGCATCTTCGTTGTCTAAACCTGCACGCATGTTTTTATAGGTACCGACACCTAAGAAGACAGCGTCGTAATCATCGACAAGTTGCTGAAGTTGTACATCTTTGCCGACTTCGGTATTCATTTGGAACTCAACGCCCATCTCGCTAAAGATGCGGCGACGATTTTCCATGATGCCTTTCTCAAGCTTGAACGAAGGAATACCAAATGTCAGTAGACCACCGATCTCCGGATAGCGGTCAAACACAACGGCTTTTACGCCATTACGAACTAGGATGTCAGCCGCCGCTAGACCTGCAGGTCCCGCACCGATGATAGCGACCTTTTTATCTGTCCACTCTACGTGAGACATGTCCGGCTTCCAACCCATCTCAAAGGCTTTGTCGGTAATGTACTTTTCAATATTGCCTATGGTTACAGCACCGAAATCATCATTGAGGGTACAAGACCCTTCACATAATCGGTCTTGAGGACAAACTCGTCCGCAAACCTCGGGCAGGCTGTTGGTTTGGTGAGACAATTCAGCGGCTTCGATAATACGTCCTTCATTGGCAAGCTTAAGCCATTGAGGGATGTAGTTGTGAACAGGGCATTTCCATTCACAGTATGGGTTACCACAGTCTAAACAACGGTCTGCTTGCGCTTTCGCTTGCTGTTTCGTGAAAGGTTCGTAGATCTCTACAAACTCAATCTTACGTATCTTGATTGGTTTCTTCGCTGGGTCTACGCGATTCACATCAATAAATTGGTATACATTCTGGCTCATTATTGGCTCCTTCCAATTATTGCGCTTGAACACGAAGTTCAGCTGAGCTGCGGCTTTGGTGGCCGAGCAAGGTGTTCAGATCCGCCGTCTTTGGCTTCACTAGGTAGAACTTCGGAATCCATTCATCAAAGTTCGCCAGAATAGCTTCAGCGTGTACTGAGCCAGTCTCTTCTAAGTGTTCTGCAATTAAGCCACGCAGATGTTCTTGGTGGATAAATAGATCAGACAGAGAAAGTGCCTCGACCGACTCGTTATTTACTCGGCCTTGGAAGTCTTCATTCTTATCCATGACATAAGCAAAACCACCTGTCATACCCGCGCCGAAGTTGACACCAGTTGCGCCAAGAATGGCAACAATACCGCCAGTCATGTACTCACAAGCGTTGTCACCCGCACCCTCAATCACGGCGACCGTACCTGAGTTACGTACGCCAAATCGCTCACCAGCAGTACCTGCCGCAAATAGCTTGCCTCCGGTTGCGCCATACAGACAAGTGTTACCTATAATGGTCGCTTCGTTACAAGTAAATGCGGTGCCTTGGTGAGGCTTGATAACGACTTTGCCGCCAGCCATGCCTTTGCCAACATAGTCATTAGCATCGCCTGTTAGGTACAGCTCAACGCCGCCTGCGTTCCAAACTGCAAAAGACTGACCTGCTGTACCATCGAGGTATAACTTGATTGGTGAACCTGCCATGCCTTGGTTGCCGTATCGCTTAGCAATTTCGCCAGAGATACGTGCGCCAATAGAACGGTCTGTGTTGATCACGTTGTAGTAAAGGCTGGTGGATTGACGTTTCTCAATCGCATCGAGTGCATCATCAAGGATCTGTTGGTTGAGTTGCGCCTTATCAAATGGTGCGTTTGGCTCGGTCCAAAACAGTGGGTGACCCTCTGGAGAAACAGGAGCTTCGAGTATTGAAGATAGATCGAGTTTGCTCTGTTTCGCTGTGAGACCTTGAACAGCTTCAAGCAAATCAGTGCGACCAATCAGGTCCGTGAGTTTTTCTACGCCAAGCTCTGCAAGGTATTGGCGAACTTCATCGGCTAGGCCAGCAAAGTAGTTCACTACCATATCAGGTAGGCCTTTGAAGTATTCGCGGCGTAGTGTTTCATCTTGAGTCGCGACACCCGTTGCACAGTTGTTTAGATGACAAATTCGTAGGAACTTACAACCCATTGCGACCATTGGCGCGGTACCAAAGCCAAAGCTTTCAGCACCTAAAATCGCGCCTTTAATCACATCAAGACCGGTTTTCAAACCACCATCGACTTGTAGGCGGATCTTATGGCGAAGCCCATTAGCAACCAGTGCTTGCTGGGTTTCCGCTAGGCCGAGTTCCCAAGGACAACCTGCGTATTTCACCGAAGTCAGTGGGCTCGCTGCGGTACCGCCATCGTAGCCAGAGATCGTAATCAGATCGGCATAGGCTTTTGCTACACCTGTCGCGATAGTGCCGACACCCGGTTCAGACACTAACTTCACTGAAACCAAGGCGTTAGGGTTCACCTGTTTAAGGTCGAAAATCAGCTGAGCCAAATCTTCAATTGAGTAGATATCGTGGTGCGGAGGAGGGGATATCAGAGTGACACCTTGAACTGAGTATCTCAGCTTAGCGATTTCTGCCGTCACCTTATGACCCGGCAGTTGACCACCTTCTCCGGGCTTCGCACCTTGCGCGACCTTGATTTGCAGAACATCTGCATTGGTCAAGTAATGTGGCGTGACACCAAATCGACCAGACGCAATCTGTTTAATGCGCGAGTTACGGTCAGTACCAAAGCGTCGTGGATCTTCACCGCCTTCACCTGAGTTTGAGTAACCACCCAAGCGGTTCATCGCCATCGCTAATGCTTCATGCGCTTCTGGGCTCAGAGCCCCAATCGACATCGCTGCCGAGTCAAAGCGCTTAAAGAGATCTTTACTCGGCTCGACTTGTTCAAGTGTTAGTGGCTTATCGGCTTTTTTAAGGCTCATTAAGTCACGCAGCATCGCGGCAGGGCGAGCATTTACTTGTTTAGCAAAAGAGAGGTAATCCGAAGTTTCGCCAGTTTTAACTGCGGTTTGCAGTGTGCCGACCACATCTGGGTTATAGGCGTGGTATTCGCCGCCATGGACGTATTTCAGTAAACCACCGTGCTCGATAGGCTTACGCTTAGTCCACGCTTTACGCGATAAGTTATAGATATCTTGTTGGAAATCGCTAAAGCTAGCACCTTGGATTCGTGTAGTAACTCCGCGGAAACAGAGTTCAACAACGTCAGAATGTAGGCCAACTGCTTCGAAAAGTTGCGAACAACGATATGAGGCAATCGTAGAAATACCCATCTTCGACATGATCTTATACAGACCTTTGTTGATGCCGTTTTGGTAGTTTTGCATCGCGGTGCGATAGTCTTTGTCTAAAGAGCCATCATCCAACATTTTACCTAATGCTTCATAAGCCAGGTATGGATAAACCGCGGTCGCCCCGAAGCCAAGTAGAACTGCGAACTGGTGTGGGTCACGAGCCGTTGCTGTCTCAACCACGATGTTGGCATCACAACGCAGATTGGTATCAGCAAGTCTTGTTTGCACCGCACCAACCAACATGGCTGCAGGGATTGGTAGTTTACCTTTCTCTAATCCTTTGTCCGATAGCACAACTAAAACGGCACCTTCGCGGACTTCTTGTTCTGCACTATCACATACCGCTTTGATCGCTTGTTCAAGGTCTTGGTGGTTAGGATCGTAGTGCATGCTGAGAATGACATGACGATAATGTTTTTGACTCAACTGCAGAAGCTGCTGCATGTCTGAGTAAAGCAATACTGGTGAATCAAACGTGACACGATAGGCGTGACCGTCTGTTTCACAGAACACGTTCATCTCTTTACCAATACTGGTCGCCAAAGACATCACGTGTTTTTCACGCAGTGGATCAATCGGTGGGTTGGTGACCTGTGCAAATTTCTGGCGGAAGTAATCAGTAACCAGACGCTCTTTTGAAGAGAGCACAGCCATCGGCGTATCATCGCCCATTGAGCCTACCGCTTCTTGCCCCATGTCACCAAGCACACGCAGTACTTGGTCAGACTCCTCGTTGCTCATCGCAAACTGTTTTTGGTAGGTCTTGAGCGTGTCATCGTCAAAGCTACGCTTACCGACTTGGTCATCTTGCAGTGCAGAAAATGGCGTTAACTTGTGAACGTTCTTTTCCATCCACTCTTTATATGGGTGGCGACCTTTGAGGTCATTGTCGATCTCATTAGATTGCCATAGCTTGCCGCGGCGAGTATCGATCACCAGCAATTCACCCGGTCCAACACGACCTTTTTCTGCAACTTCATCCGGTGCGTAGTTCCAGATACCGACCTCAGATGCCAGTGTGATTAGATTGTCTTTGGTAATCACATAACGCGCTGGGCGCAGGCCATTTCTATCAAGGTTACATGCGGCGTAACGACCATCTGAAAGTACGATGCCAGCAGGACCATCCCAAGGTTCCATGTGCTTGGAGTTGAAGTCGTAGAAGGCACGCAGATCTGGGTCCATGTCTGGGTGATTTTGCCAAGCGGGCGGAACAAGCATACGCATCGCTCGGAACACATCCATACCACCGGCAAGGAACAGGTCGAGCATGTTATCTAGGCTTGAAGAGTCTGAGCCTGTCTCATTCACAAAGGGTGCTGCAGTTTGCAAATCGGGCAGCAGCGGTGAAGAGAATTTATAGGCACGAGCCTTGGCCCACTGTCGGTTACCTTCTATGGTATTGATCTCACCGTTGTGCGCCAAATAACGGAATGGTTGAGCCAGTGGCCAGCGCGGTTGTGTGTTAGTTGAGAAACGCTGGTGGAACAGACATATTGCAGATTCCATACGTAAGTCTGCAAGATCGAGGTAAAATCGCGGAAGATCGGCTGGCATACACAGACCTTTGTAGACCATTACCTGTGTTGAAAGGCTACAAATATAGAAATCTTTGTCTTCGGTGATTTGCTTTTCAATTCTGCGGCGAGCAATGTATAGGCGGCGTTCGATATCACGCTCACGCCAACCGGCAGGAGCAGAGATAAACACTTGTTGAATGTTTGGAACCGAGTCTTTTGCGATTGGACCCAAAACATCTGTGTTAGTCGGCACGACACGCCAACCTGCAACGGTGAGTGTCTCTTGAGCGAGCTCTTTATTGACGATGTCTTGCGCGGATTGCGCTTTGATTGGGTCTTGGTTGAAGAAAATCATGCCGACAGCGTATTGCTTGCCGAGGTTGAAGTTATTCTCTTCTGCGATAATTCTGAGGTACGAGTCTGGCTTCTGTAGTAATAAGCCACAGCCATCTCCGGTTTTACCATCCGCAGCGATACCACCACGGTGTGTCATGCGATCTAGGGCTGAAATAGCAGTTCTTACCAACTTATGACTAGGTTGGCCTTCCATTTGCGCTATTAAACCAAATCCACAGTTGTCTTTTTCAAGACTAGGATCATATAGAGCCATTGCAATTCTCCCTTTTGCTTCTCTGTCATCCAGACAGTAAATGACTAACTATTCATGTACTTGTTGTTTTTTATAAACTGATAGTTTGCTTTAGCCAGTTAAAACGTTATTGGTTGTGTTAACAAAACCGATTGATTTTATTTTCATCAGCTTTACAACGTATAGCTAATTGTGTTTAAGGTCAAGTTCATGGTTAATTATCATGCATAAACGCGATTAGCCACTTAATAATCTAAAATAGTCGATGGATATCAATGAGATATGCAAGGTGAATGTTAATGATATTTAACATATACAACAGGGTGTTTTTGAAAACGCCGAAGGCCAGATAGAAAAAAGGCTAGCATCGAGTGCTAGCCAAATATAAAAGTTAGGAAGGGTGTTGCTTTTCCTCTAGGCTAACGTCATTGACGCTAGCCCGAGAAATATTATGCGGAAAGCATGAGTGAATCAGCTTTCGCTTCTAAGTTTGAGTTACCCATTAAGAAGTCATCAATAGCAATTGCACATTCACGACCTTCATTAATACAACGTACTACTAGAGACTGACCAGTACGCATATCACCAGCAGCGAAAACGCCTTTCTGGTTAGTCGCGTAACCTTCAGAAGCAACGTTACCGCGCTCGTCCAGTTTAATGTCTAGTTGAGCTAGCACACCTGTTGGTTCTGGGTGTAAGAAACCCATCGCTAGGAATGCCATATCACAAGGGATAACACGTTCTGTGTTCGCCACTTCATCAAAGCTTGGGCGCTCACCAGGTTTCGCATCTTGCCAAACGATGTCAGCAATACGTAGACCCGTCACTTGACCTTGCTCGTTACCTATGAACTCTTTAGTCAAGATGTTCCAGTGACGCTCACAACCTTCTTCGTGAGAAGTTGTTGTTTTCATGATCATTGGGTATTGAGGCCAAGGCATATTTGCAGGGCGTTTCTCTGGTGGGATCGGCATGATCTCTACCTGAGTAATGCTTGCTGCTTTATGACGGTTTGATGTACCTACACAGTCAGAACCAGTATCACCACCACCGATAACCACAATGTGCTTATCTTGAGCGTGAATCTCTTCTGTTTTCAGGTCTAGGTCGTTGGCACGACGGTTGTTTTGGCCAAGGAATTCCATCGCAAAATGAACGCCTTTTAGCTCACGACCTGGAATTGGTAGGTCACGAGGAACCGTAGAACCGCCTGTTAGCAAGACTACATCAAACTCTTGGCGTAGTTGTTGAGCGTTAACATCAACACCGATGTGCTGGTTCACTTTAAACTCAACGCCCGCCTCAGCCATTAGATTAATCTTACGATCAATCACGTCCATACCCAGTTTGAAGTCTGGGATACCGAAACGCAGTAGGCCGCCAACTTTCTCGTCACGTTCAAATACTGTCACTGAGTGACCAGCACTGTTCAGTTGCTCCGCAGCGGCTAGGCCAGCAGGACCTGAACCGATAACAGCCACTGTTTTACCCGTGCGAGAACGAGGTGTTTTAGGTTTTGCGTACCCTTCACGGTACGCAGTTTCTACAATCGTTTTCTCGATATTACAGATAGTGATTGGGTCTTGGTTGATACCTAGTACACAAGCACTCTCACAAGGAGAAGGGCACACACGACCTGTAAATTCAGGGAAGTTATTGGTCGAGCTTAGTATGTTCCAAGCCTCTTCCCAGCTGTCACGGTAAACCGCGTCATTGAATTCTGGGATGATGTTACCAATCGGACAACCGCTGTGACAGAAAGGTACGCCACAGTCCATACAACGAGATGCTTGAGTATTGATCTTGTCACCAAACTCTTCGTTAAGTACGAACTCTTTATTGTCTTCGATACGAACTGACGGGTCGAGCTTCTTTGGAAGCTCACGACCGTGTTCTAAAAATCCAGTAGGCTTACCCATTATACTGCCTCCACTTCTTCCGTTTGTGCTTGTTGTGCTTCAGCTTTACGCTTCTCAAGAACTGCTTTGTAGTCGCGTGGCATGACTTTAATTAGTGATGCAACACTTGCTTCAAAGTTGTCTAGGAAAGACTGAGCAACTTCACTTCCTGTGAATTCAACGTGCTTGGTTAGCATATCTAGTAGAAGATCTTTATCTTCTTGTTCAATTGGATCTAGGTCTACAAGTTCAGAGTTAAGCTTGGTTTCGAAGTCGCCCGCTTTATCCCAAACATAAGCGACACCGCCACTCATACCCGCAGCAAAGTTACGACCCGTTGAGCCAAGGATAATAGCAACACCGCCAGTCATGTATTCACAACCGTGGTCACCAACGCCCTCAACAACAACCTTCGCACCTGAGTTACGAACACAGAAACGTTCGCCAGCCATACCGCGAATGAAAGATTCACCTGAGGTCGCACCGTAGAAACATACGTTACCAACCACGATGTTATCTTCAGCAACGATAGAAGATTTCGCATCTGGGTACAGTACCAAAGTACCGCCAGACAGACCTTTACCCCAGTAATCGTTCGCGTCGCCTTCTACTTCGAACTTAACGCCTTTCGCAAGGAACGCACCGAAAGATTGACCAGCACTACCGTGGAACTTAACGTTCATTGGTTGTGGTAAACCTTGGTCTTTGTAAACCTTCGAGATTTCGTTCGACAGCATGGTACCCGCAGAGCGGTCCGTGTTGATGATAGGGAAGGTTGCATTTACAGCTTCACCTTTCTCAAGTGCAGGAATCGCAGCTTGAATCAACTTACGGTCTAGAACATCTTCTAGGTTGTGGTTTTGTTGTGTCTGGTTGTAGATACCATCTTCTTCACGAGCCTGTTCAATGTGCAGTACAGGTGTTAGATCTAGGTTCTTGTACTTCCAGTGGCCGATGTCGTCACGAACTTTAAGTTTGTGCGATTGACCAACCATCTCATCGATAGAGCGGAAGCCAAGTTCAGCCATTACTTCACGTAGGCCTTCAGCCATGTATTGGAAGAAAGTCACTACGTCTTCTACGCGGCCGTCGAAACGCTCACGCAGAGTCTTGTTCTGTGTTGCGATACCAACAGGACATGTATTCTTGTGACACTTACGCATCATGATACAGCCTTCAACAACCAATGCTGCTGTTGCTACGCCCCATTCTTCCGCACCAAGTAGTGTTGCTACTGCAAGGTCACGTGGTGTTTTCATCTGACCATCAGACTGAACAACGATACGGTTACGTAGGCCGTTTTTCAGTAGTGTTTGGTGCGTTTCCGCTAGACCCAGTTCCCAAGGCAGACCAGTGTGACGGATAGAAGACATCGGAGATGCACCCGTACCGCCATCAAAACCTGCGATAAGTACTACGTCAGCTTTCGCTTTTGCTACACCTGATGCAATCGTACCTACGCCTGCTTCCGATACTAGCTTCACGTTTACACGGCCGTTACGGTTCGCGTTTTTCAGATCGTAGATCAGTTGAGCCAAATCTTCGATTGAGTAGATATCGTGGTGTGGCGGTGGAGAGATAAGACCTACGCCCGGAGTCGAGTGACGCGTTGCGCCGATCCAGTCATCAACCTTATCACCAGGTAGTTGACCACCCTCACCAGGTTTCGCACCTTGAGCCATCTTGATTTGCAGCTCATCAGCGTTAGATAGGTAGTAAGACGTTACACCAAAGCGACCAGAAGCCACCTGTTTGATAGCTGAACGTTCCCAGTCACCGTTTTCTTTACGTTCGAAACGTGCTGGATCTTCACCACCTTCACCTGAGTTTGATTTCGCGCCAATACGGTTCATCGCAACAGCCAGTGTTGAGTGAGCCTCATGCGAGATTGAACCAAAGCTCATTGCGCCAGTAGCGAAACGCTTAAGGATGTTCTCGATAGGTTCTACTTCTGCTAGAGGAATAGAGCCTGCAGGGTTTTTGATGAAATCAAGTTGGCTACGTAGCGTTGCTGCGTTGTCGCCTTGGTCATCGACTGCTTTTGCGTACTTCTTGAACTGGCCGTAATCTTTGTTACGCGTCGACTCTTGAAGTAGAGAAATCGTTTCTGGGTTGAATAAGTGCTTCTCACCACGTTGTTTCCACTGGTAAACACCACCAACATCAAGGATTTGAGCTGGGATTTCACGAGCTGGGTAACCAACACGGTGACGAACAAGCACTTCACGTGCGATATCGTCGATGGTTAGACCTTGGATACGAGAAACAGTACCAGTGAAGTATTTTTCAACTACTGATTTGCTTACACCAAGTGCTTCAAAGATTTGTGCACCGTGGTAAGACTGCAGCGTAGAGATCCCCATCTTAGAGAAGATCTTCAGTAGACCGCCGTTAACACCTTTACGGTAGTTATCGAAGAACTCACGGGGGTGTACGTTTGGATCTAGCTTCTTAGTACGTTGCAGTTCAACAATCGTTTCAATCACTAGGTATGGGTTAACTGCGTTCGCACCGTAACCGATAAGCGTTGCAAAGTGGTGTGTTTCACGAGCATCACCCGTTTCAACAACAATGTCACACTTAGCACGTAGGCCTTTACGGATTAGGTGGTGGTGAACCGCACCAACTGCCAGCATTGCTGGAATAGCAGCGTGGTTAGAGTTAACCGCACGGTCAGTCAGTAGGATGATAGAGTAACCATCAATCACGGCGTCTTCTGCGTACTGGCAGATACGCTTAAGTGCGCGCTCTAACTTACCTTGGTCGCCATTTGCTTGGAATACGATATCCAGCGTCTTCGCTTGAAGGTGCTCGTTATCGATTGCACGTAGCTTTTCTAGCTCAGAGTTAGAAAGTACTGGAGACTCAAGCTCTACTTTTTGACAGTGCTCAGGTGTTTCAGCAAGTAAGTTCTGATCTTTACCTAGGTAAGTGTTCAGAGACATAACCATGCGCTCACGAATCGGGTCGATAGGCGGGTTAGTTACTTGAGCAAACAGCTGCTTGAAGTAGTTTGAAAGGTGCTGCGATTGGTGAGAAAGAATCGCTAGCGGCCAGTCAGCACCCATTGCAGAAAGCGGCTCATAGCCTGTTTTCGCAAGAGGTAGAATGATTTCGTTTACTTCTTCAGAGCTCACACCAAACGATTGTTGTTTGTGCAGAAGCTTCTCTGGAGAAGGTTGGCTAAATTCGTTGCTCGCATCTGGTAGCTTTTTCAAGCTCAGAAGGTTTTCTTCAACCCATTTCTCATAAGGTTGTGCTTTCGCGATACCATCTTTCACTTCTTCATCAGAAATGATGCGGCCTTGCTCAAGGTCAGCAACGAAGATACGACCTGGTTGTAGACGACCACGGTATTCAACGTTTTCTGGTGCGATTTCAACAACGCCAGACTCAGACGCCATCACTAGGAAGTCGTCTTTTGTCACCGTGTAGCGAGAAGGGCGCAGACCGTTACGGTCAAGTGTTGCACCTACTTGAACACCATCAGTGAAACATACAGATGCTGGGCCATCCCATGGTTCCATTACGTTCGCGTGGTACTGGTAGAACGCGCGACGAGTTGGGTCCATGTTTTTGTTTTCTTGCCATGCTTCCGGGATCATCATCATCAATGCGTGTGGCAGAGTACGACCAGACAGAACCAGAAGCTCGAGTGCCATATCGAAGTTTGATGAATCCGAGCTACCTTCCTGACAGATAGGCAGTAGCATGTCGATTTCAGCTTGTGTGAATAGATCCGATTCAAGGATCGCTTCACGCGCCTTCATCCAGTTAAGGTTGCCGCGAACCGTATTGATTTCGCCGTTATGTGCGATGTAACGGAAAGGCTGAGCTAGACGCCAACGTGGGAATGTATTGGTAGAGAAGCGAGAGTGTACAAGTGCTAGAGCTGTCACCATAGTTGGGTTTTGCAGGTCTAGGAAGTACTGAGGAACTTGTTCTGTTGTTAGCTGACCTTTGTACACCAATGTCTTGTAAGACATAGAGTTGATGTAGAAGTCATCACCGATATTTGACACGCTTTCTAGGCACACACGAACTGTGTAGTTACGTAGAACGTACAGTTTGCGCTCAAGCTCTTCTGGAGTAATTCCAGGGCCGCCAGAGATAAATACGTGTTCAAATTGAGGTTCAGTGCTTAGTGGGTCAGCACCAATCATTGAGTTGTCAGTTGGAAGTTCACGGTAGCCGATAACTTCTAACTCTAGGCGTTGTGCATTGCGTTCTAGAATGTCACGACACTGTGCACGTTTGTGTTCATCTTTAGGGAAAAGTACAACACCAACACCATATTTTTCAAAAGATGGCAGTTTAATTCCAAGCTTTACGGCTTCTTCTAGTAAGAATTCGTGCGGCTTCTGTAGCAGGATACCTGCACCATCACCAGAACACGGATCACAGCCTTGGCCGCCACGGTGTTCCATACGTGCAAGCATATCGAGTGCTTGAGTTACTACATCATGAGATTTGCGATTCTTTAGATGCGCAACAAAACCGATACCACAAGCGTCATGCTCCAGTTCAGGAGTATACAGACCCTGTGAGTTCTGCTCTTGATCTACCATAGATACATCCTTCCAGTTAAATCTAGGCGCAACTTCTTTGTATAAAGTCAGCCTTGTCCTTTTATATTTATGGGTCTAAACCTGCCTATGCTGGCGGTTTGAATCCTTTCCGTATCTCGCAGGAAAAGTATTGCGAGAAAAACAATCCTTAGTGATATCCGTTTATTTTTAACCACAAACTAGTGGTTTATATAGGTGGGAGTTAGATATCACCGACTTATTAGCAAGTTTTCGTTGTAAGTAAATACTCAAAAATAGCCAATATGTGTAAGTATCCTACAATTTTGTCTAGGCGAATTGCAATGAAAGTTGACCCATGTAGACCATTTTTTTCGTTTTATTTTGAATTTTTTGTCTAACAAATGTGCAACATTAGGCAAATAGAGCCGATTTTTTGCATGTTTATTGATATTTGATAGGTTGCTCGCAAAAAGCCTTGAGTAAACTAATTGGTCGAATTTTGCAGGGATGTAATTTTTTTTCAAAAAAAGACTGATATTCATTCTTATTTACTTGAGCGCTTTGAAAATATGCAATTACATGAGTTGGTCAATACTATCGGCCAAGATCTTCAACGTCGTTATGGCGAAAAGGTTCACAAGCTAACACTGCACGGCGGTTTTAGTTGTCCAAACCGAGATGGCACCATTGGCCGCGGAGGCTGCACTTTTTGCAATGTGGCTTCTTTTGCTGATGAACAAACTCAGGTTCAAGGTATTGCAGACCAACTAAAAGATCGTGCGGGTGAAATCGCTCGCGCTAAGAAGTATCTTGCTTATTTTCAGGCGTACACCAGCACTTATGCTGAGGTGCAAGTGCTCAAGAATATGTATGAAGAGGCGCTAAAAGCACCCGGCGCCGACATCGTAGGTCTTTGTGTTGGCACAAGGCCAGACTGCGTTCCTGATGCGGTGTTGGAACTGCTCGCGGGTTACGTAAAGCAAGGCTATGAAATCTGGTTGGAGCTTGGCTTGCAAACGGCTAATGACAAGACCTTAAAACGCATCAATCGCGGACACGATTTTGCGGTGTATGAAACGATCACCAACCGCGCACGTGCGTTAGGTATCAAGGTGTGTACTCACCTTATTGTTGGCCTGCCAAAAGAGACCAAAGCCGATAACCTTGAAACTTTAGACAAGGTATTAGCGGTAGGAACCGATGGCATCAAACTTCACGGCCTTCATATAGTAGAGGGCAGCACCATGGCCAAGGCGTGGAAAGCAGGAAAGCTAGAAGCTCCAAGCCTTGAAGAGTACATCGATGTTGCTACGGATATCATTCAGCGCACACCTGCGAATGTGGTTTACCATCGCGTTTCATCAGCCGCGAGACGTCCAACATTGCTCTCGCCTTTATGGTGTGAAAACCGTTGGTTAGCGATGACTGAGATTGGTCGTTCACTCGATAAAACCGGCGCGCAAGGCATCAAAACAGGTTCAGCATTTGAATACACGCTACCTGTTTTAAACGCAGCCAATTGATAGAAATCGGTGAGAGTAGGTAACAGCAGATAAAACCAACAAATAGTGGTAACATTTCCCTCACAGAATTTATGGTATAGATTGAGAGTAAATGGAACTGGTAATGACTTGGTTGTGGGACAGGGCGTATGGCTACGGTATTTATATCGTTCTCATGTTGCTGATTGCTCTCATCTGCTGGCATCTTTATTCACGTTATCAGTCGCATATTGAACAGCTTCTTCTTTCTACTCCGTCGCCACTCTATTTCGTCGATGTGCGAAGTGGCGAGATCCTCTATGCCAATCGCCAAGCGATGCAACTGCTTGGCATCCGCCAAATCGGTGTTAATTTTCGCTTTCCTACCGTGGAGAGTGAGAACAGCTTTCGCCACTATTTAACCAATCACATCAACTCTCGAGCATTTGAACAGATCTCGTTTTGGGCTCTTTCTGAATTTGAATCTTTTAAGATCAATTTAGTGGCTCGTAAGATCCGCTTTCGAAGCAAAAAAGCGTGGATGATTCACGCCTCTCCATACAAGAATACTAATGAAGAGCAGTCCCAAGAGGTTCGCGAACTGAATGTTGCGCGTACGGCTTTGGATTCTCTGTCTGAGCTGATCTATGTAAAAGATCAGAAGGGTGAGTTGGTCGCGAGTAATCGTTCGTTTAAAAAGTTTTGGCATGGTCGCCCTGAAGAAGGTACGTTGAGTGTGTCTGGTGGCGCATTAAAAGGACGTGTTAGTGAACGATCGTGGACAACCGACCAAGACGGCAAAGGTTGTTTGCTCGAAACCTATCAAAGTGTGCTGCTTTCTCAAGACGGAGAAACCATAGGTACGCTCTCTATTAGCCATGATGTGACCGATTGGCATGACATGCAGCAGAAACTGCGTGGCGAGATGGAGAAGCGTAAAGATACCGAGGTTGCACTTGCCCAGCGTGACACCATCTTACAAAACATCTTAGAAGCCAGCCCTGACTCGATTGGTATCTTCAACGAGAACATGGTTTATCAAGCGTGTAATAAGCCGTTTGTCGCGGCGCTTGGTATTTCTGAAGTGAGTGATTTAGTCGGAAAACGTCTGCAAGACGTGGTGCCAAACAGCATGTACATGCGCATCTCAGACACCGATCATCAAGTTCTTCATCACGGTAAATCGCTGCGTTACATCGATAAGGTGGTGTCTAGTGATGGTGAATACACTTGGTACGATGTGGTGAAATCACCATTTAGAGATCCAGCCTCAAGCACTAATGGTGTGTTGATCATGGCGCGTGATATCACTGAACGTTATCTTGCTGAGCAAAAACTTGAAGAAGCCAATCTTGAGCTTGAGCGCCTCAGCTTTATGGACAGCCTAACTCAGGTGTCTAACCGACGCCGTTTTGATGAACAGCTGTCGACACTGTGGCATTACCATGTGCGTGAGAAGTTGCCACTGACGATTATGTTGTGTGATATCGATTTCTTTAAAGGCTATAACGACTATTACGGGCACCAGCAAGGTGATGATGCGCTTATCCAAGTCTCTCAGGCGTTTAAAAAGGTGCTCAATCGCTCGTCAGATTGTGTGGCTCGTTACGGTGGTGAAGAGTTCGGTTTTATTCTGCCGAATACGACGGCTGATGGTGCGCAGCTAGTGGCAGAGCGCATTCATAGTGAAGTCGTTAAGCTGGGACTAATACACGAGAAGTCGGCAGTCTCCGAATTAATAACAGTGAGTATCGGTATCATCTCTTACATTCCGACACCTGACGATGAGATGGAGTCTGCGGTTGCCTTGGCTGATAGCGCGTTGTACCAAGCGAAATCGGATGGCCGAAACCGTTCAATTGTGCATCCATCGTCGATTCGCTAAACAAACCTATCACTGATTTAACCAGTATTTACTCGGGTTATCTGTTTTAAACAATATAACCCTAGCTCTCTTGCTGCATGTGATGTAGCTAGCTTACCTCCTATCTTCAAACAAGGTAGAATGTTGCTAGTCTTATCGCATGGAGCGCTAAATGAAACCCATGAAAAATCTCGCCCAGTATTACGTGGATCTACTCGTAAAACTGGGGATTGTCCGCTTTTCTATCTTACTCGCCTTAGCGCTTGTTGCCCTAGCTGTTGTTGTGCAAGTCGGCATAACCCTCGCACTCAAAGGTAATGTTGATGATATCGACATTGTCCGTTCAGTTTTCTTCGGTTTAGTGATCACGCCTTGGGCGGTTTACTTCCTCTCAGTGGTTGTTGATCAGCTGGAAGAGTCTCGCCAAAGATTGGCGAAGTTGGTCTCTAAGCTTGGTGACATGCGTGAGCGAGACCAAGAGCTCAACAATAAACTGCAACTCAACATCGAGAAGCTGAATCAAGAAATCGAAGAGCGTGAAAAAGCTGAAGAAGCACGCGCTGAAGCTATGCATGATCTCGAAAATGAAGTCTTTCAACGTGAGCGAACTCAGCTTGAATTAGCTGAACGTACTGCGCTATTACGTTCGTTTATCGATGCCTCGCCTGACCTTATTTACTATCGCAATGAAGAGGGTGTGTTCTCTGGTTGTAACCGTGCGGTTGAAGAGCTCACTGGCAAGACAGAAAAAGAGCTAGTCGGTTTGACGCCTTGGGATGTCTACAGCAAAGAGGTCGCTCAACAAGTTGTGGAAACCGATAAGAAGGTATTTGCCGATAACCAAGCGCTCACTTATGACCAATGGCTTGAATACCCTGACGGACGTAAGAGCTACTTCGAACTGCGTAAAGTACCTTTCTACAGCAAAGATGGTCGCCACTTAGGCTTAGTGGGTTTTGGTCGTGATATTACCGAGCGTAAAGAGCATCAAGAGTCGCTAGAGAAAGCCAGTCGCGATAAGACCACCTTTATCTCAACCATTAGCCATGAGCTAAGAACACCGCTTAACGGCATCATTGGTTTGAGCCGCATGTTGCTCGATAGCCAACTGACCACGGAACAGCGTAAGCAGATGCAAACCATCAAGGTGAGCGCAGTGACACTGGGTAATATCTTCAACGATATTATCGATATGGATAAATTTGATCGTCGTAAGCTTGAGTTATTCCCAACCCCAATCAACTTTGAAGATTTCGTTGTTGAGATCGAAAGTATCTCTGCATTGATGGCTGAACAAAAAGGATTGAGATTCGATCTAGAACGATTGTCTGATCTTCCTGCTGCCGTTGAAGTGGATGGCACTCGCCTGAGACAGGTGCTGTGGAATCTTGTGAGTAACGCGATGAAGTTCACCAAAGATGGTGGCGTGGTGATGACAGTCAGCGCCGACATTGATGGCGACTTTGCCAATATTACGATGGAAGTGGAAGACACCGGCATTGGTATCCCTGAAAGTGAAATCGAGAAGATCTTCGCGATGTATTATCAGGTCAAATCCGGGACGGATAACCTGCATGCGGTAGGCACTGGTATTGGCCTTGCTGTATCGCAGCAGCTGATCAATATGATGGACGGCCACATCGAAGTGACCAGTGAAGAGGGCTTTGGTAGTACCTTTACGGTATCAATTCGAGTTCCTGTTAATCACGATACTCAAGCTCTGATTAAAACGCCAAGAAAGCAGTCGAACCTTAAGATCTTCATGGTTGAAGATATTGAATTGAACATCACGGTGGCGCGCTCTCTACTTGAAAGCTTGGGCCACGAAGTGACAGTGGTGATGACGGGTAAAGAGGCGCAAATTGCTTTCAACCCTGAAGACTATGACTTGGTATTGTTAGACATCCAACTGCCAGACATGACCGGCTTCGACATCGCTCAGTACTACCGTGAGAAGTATAGCCAGTTACCGCCTTTGGTTGCGTTAACTGCTAACGTGCTAAACAACAAACAAGAGTATTTCCAGAAAGGCATGGATGAAGCGATCAGTAAGCCATTGTCGGTTCGAGCTATTCAAGATGTGATCAGCGAGCTTATCGAGGATGCACCAGAAGTGGTCGAGAAAGTCGGAAATATTGAAAAGAGTGAAGAGAGTAAGCCAGTTCTTTCATCGATTGATACCACTTTGCTTGATATTGATATGTTAGAGTCTTATGTTGACATTGTTGGACCGAAACCGGTTTTGGATAGCATCGCGATGTTTGAAGATATGATGCCGGAGTATATGGAAATATTGAATTCCAACATGGTCGCGAAAGACCAAGCCAGTATCGTTTCTGAGGCGCACAAGATCAAAGGCGCGGCAGGTTCGATTGGTTTGAAACGCATACAGCAAGTTGCTCAGAAAGCTCAGTCTCCAGATATGCCTGCTTGGTGGGAGAATATTTCAGACTGGGTCGATGAAATTAATAACGAATACCAGAATGACATTGAAGTCTTAAAAAGTTGGTTAAACCAAAGGTAGAAGAATAATGAAAAAATTAGCATTCGCCGCATGCGTAGTGGCATTAGCAGGTTGTTCTGCACCGCAAGTAGAATGGCAGCAAGGCAACCAAGTTGAAGTATCTGCAACGACAGTAACAATGAAAAGCAATCTTTGGCACAACAAGATGCCAACGATCGGAGAGACTCAAGATAAGACACTGCATGGTGCTATCTACCTAGAATCAGACTCAGAGCTGCCAGCAACGCTTGCGGTTGAAAGCGTTACGGTAAAGCAGGGTGCCGATACCTTGTTAGTGACGGCTGACGATCTTGATTTAAGAACGCACAGTGAAACTCAGTGGGAAGTCGCTTTTGTATGGCAGCTAGAGATCGACAGCGACAAGCCAGTTGATGTTGCGGTTGAACTGAAAGATGGTGAAACCGTGAAGTGGCTGGTGGAGAAAGACGTTAAGGTTGATACGGTTTACTAAACCTTGCCCAATTTAGAACAACAAAAAAGGGAGAATGCGTTGGCATTCTCCCTTTTTAATAACTATTGATTGCGCTTCTACTGTTAAAACACTAAGTGCTAAACGACTAGAAACGCGAATCGAATTAGTCTTCTAGGTCACCACAAAAGCGGTAGCCTTCACCGTGAATCGTTGCAATGATTTCTGGCGTACCAGAAACAGATTCAAAGTGCTTACGAATACGACGGATTGTTACGTCTACAGTACGATCGTGTGGCTTAAGCTCACGGCCAGTCATCTTCTTAAGAAGGTCAGCACGTGTTTGGATCTTACCCGGGTTCTCACAGAAGTGAAGTAGAGCACGGAACTCTGAACGAGGTAGCTTGTAGCCTTCGCCATCTGGGCTAACCAGAGAGCGGCTGTTGATATCTAGTACCCAACCGTTAAACTCGTACTTCTCAACGCTACGCTTTTCTTCTTGAACAGAGCTTGTGCTCATTGAACGGTTAAGAAGGTTGCGTGCACGGATAGTCAGTTCACGAGGGTTGAAAGGCTTAGTGATGTAGTCATCAGCGCCGATCTCTAGGCCAAGGATCTTATCAACTTCATTATCACGACCAGTTAAGAACATAAGCGCTACATTTGCTTGCTCGCGTAGTTCACGCGCAAGTAGTAGGCCATTCTTACCTGGAAGGTTGATGTCCATAATTACAAGGTTAACTTGGTTGTCAGATAGCACTTGGTGCATCTCTTCACCGTCGCTAGCCTCAAAAACAGCATATCCCTCTGCTTCAAAAATACTCTTTAGAGTGTTACGAGTTACTTGCTCATCTTCAACGATAAGAATCTGCGGGGTTTGCATTTGGCGGTACCTAAATTTGTGACGAAACTGTGCTAATAGAATAAATTCTAGGCAAAAACATAACATACAGGTAATGTATTTTTGATGATAACTTAAAGTTTTCAAAAAAACACTTACTTCCAGCTATCTGCCTTCCTTGAAGTATTGCCCAATAACGTAGATCCAGTACGCCTTTCAATCATTCTTTTAGTGATTGCAACGGATTCTATAATGTTAACAGCATGCTAACAACGCGAGAATGTTAATTCCATTCACTTTGTTGATTTACATCAATTGCCGTATCGCAACAAACTTTAATAGTATGGCTACAACTTAACCAGTGTTATGGTGATTATTTAGCATCAAAACCAGAATGGTTATTCGAGATAGTTCTCACATCTCGCATGCTAAAGACCTGATTATGAACCAAGGAAGCGGAAAGCTGTCCTTAGAGTCTAGTAGATAAATATGCTCAATCAACTTTAATTAATGATTAAATTGAGCATAGAACAATGAAAACAAAGGATTAATTTTAATAACATATAAAAGCATAGAGGTAAGCCTGACTTAACAGGTAGCGCCTTAC
The DNA here is from genome assembly GCF_024347595.1 of Vibrio pomeroyi. Taxonomy (NCBI): domain Bacteria; kingdom Pseudomonadati; phylum Pseudomonadota; class Gammaproteobacteria; order Vibrionales; family Vibrionaceae; genus Vibrio; species Vibrio pomeroyi. Next base: position 508,819 of record NZ_AP025506.1, read on the forward strand.
TCACGGAGGATATATGCACGATATAACACCCGACTTGTGTGATGAGTTTGAAAGCAAAGTCACCTTACTTAACCTTCCATTACAGAACTTCGGTCAACGTGGTGCGTTCTGGGGAAAAATTGTAACAGTTCGTTGTTATCACGATAATTCCAAGGTTCGCGAGGTTTTAGCGACCGATGGCAGTGGCAAAGTGCTGGTTGTTGACGGAAATGGCTCGTGCCAAAAAGCACTGCTTGGTGACCAACTTGCGATTCTTGCCATAGAGAATGGTTGGGAAGGCGTGATTGTTAATGGTGCTGTGCGGGATGTTGGCATGATGTCGCAAATGGACTTGGGCGTTCAGGCGCTAGGTGCATCACCATTCAAAACCGAGAAGCGTGGCGTAGGCCAAGTGAATGTGACACTGACAGTGCATAACCAACTGATTCAGCCTGGTGATTACATTTATGCCGATTGGAATGGCGTGTTAATTTCGTCGGAGCTGTTGCTCGAGTCATAACGACGATGTGATTCGCAGTTGTTAATAGGTAATAAGCTTGTTGGATTAGAAGCGAAACCCTAATCCCACTTCAACACCTTGCTGCCACTCTTCATAATCAAGGGTGGCATGCAGATCCAAGTTGTCCGTTAGTTGAACTCGGCTTGACACTTCCGCAGCCACAGACTTTTCATTTTCTTCAGTTTCATCTTTATAGGTATGAAGAGAACTGTTGAAAGAGATTCTTTCAGAGAACTGATAACTGACACCGCTCAAGAATCCACTTTCACTTTTCAAAGATGCACTGTTTATACGTGTACCGACATAAAGATCAACATCATCGAACAAGCTGTAGGCGTAACCACTGTCGACTTTCCAAGTATCGAAACTTTCGCTCGACGCATTTTGAGTTGAGATAAAGAACTTATGAGAAGAGCGATCGATTTGACCGGGTAATAGAGGCAGGTTGCTTAACAGGGGTAAGCTGTTCGCTGAACAAACAACAGGCATAGCAAAGGCTAAAAGAATAAGTAATCTCTTCACTTCCCACTCCTGATGTCATTATTATTGTTCTTTGAACGTTATCGTTCAATTAAAGCACAGTTATTGTATGCTTGCTGAACAATCGATATAGCATTTTGTTATGACTATATATGCAATTAATCACTCTTGAGTGTTTATAGGATAAATCCACGATCTGAATTACAGGTGCATACAGGGTGATTTATCTCTTAAATGACGGTTTGCTCTGAAAAACGGTGTGAATGTAAAAAAAACGCAACTTTTCATTGACGTCTAGTGGTAAAAATTGATACACGTAGAGTAAAGCACAAGCAGAGAATTTGATATGCAGCACGTAAGCCACCTAGTAATGACCACAACCATTATTATTACCGACATTAACATTGTTGGGGCAGGCTGCTAAGTAACGGATTTTAAAAAAAAGGCCTGTATCCAACAAGATACAGGCCTTTTTTTGTACCATTTTTATGACTTATGGAGAAAGGGATGCGCGTTTTAAAGTTTGGAGGTTCATCATTAGCTGATGCAGATCGTTTTTTACGAGCGGCTGATATCATCGCTAATAATGCCCAGCAAGAAGAGCTAGCCGTTGTACTATCGGCTCCAGGAAAAACAACCAATAAGTTGGTCGCTGTTATTGAAGCTGCACTGAAAAATGGTGAAGCTGACGCACAAATCACAGAGATCGAATCTTCATTTACTGCGCTGTTTGCAGAGATTAAAGCGGTTGTACCTTCGATTGATGGTACTGCGTTCCAAGAGCAGGTTGATACCTCTCTTGCTCAGCTAAAGCAGTTCGTGAACGGCATCAACCTACTTGGTATGTGCCCGAACCACGTCAATGCTCGCATCATCAGTAAAGGTGAGCGAATCTCTATCCAGTTAATGAAAGCGGTACTTGAAGCAAAAGGCCAGCCAGCAAGTCTGATTGACCCAGTTCAATACCTATACGCTAAAGGTGATCACCTTGAAGCTATGGTTGATGTGGATGTGTCTACTCAGAACTTCCGTCAATCGCCACTTCCACAAGGTCACGTTAACATCATGCCGGGCTTCACTGCAGGTAATGATAAAGGCGAATTGGTCACTCTTGGCCGTAATGGCTCTGACTACTCAGCGGCAGTGCTAGCAGCATGTCTACGTGCTGATTGCTGTGAAATCTGGACAGATGTAGACGGCGTTTACAACTGTGACCCACGCTTAGTGGATGATGCACGTCTGCTTAAGTCACTGAGCTACCAAGAAGCAATGGAGCTTTCTTACTTTGGCGCTTCGGTTCTACACCCGAAAACCATCGCTCCTATCGCACAATTCCACATTCCTTGTCTGATCAAAAACAGCTTTAACCCACAAGGTGCAGGTACTTTGATCGGTCAAGACACTGGCGAAGATAACCTAGCAATCAAAGGCATCACTACGCTAAGTGACCTAACCATGGTTAACGTATCAGGCCCAGGTATGAAGGGTATGGTTGGCATGGCGAGCCGTGTATTCGGCGCGATGTCTTCAGCTGGCGTTTCTATTGTCCTTATTACTCAATCTTCTTCTGAGTACAGCATCAGCTTCTGTATTGAATCGGCTGACAAAGTAAAAGCGAAGCAAGTACTGTCTGACGCATTTGAACTTGAACTTAAAGATGGCCTGTTAGAGCCCGTTGAGTTCATGGACGACGTAGCGATTGTAACGCTGGTGGGTGACGGTATGCGTACTTCACGCGGTGTTGCTTCTCAGTTCTTCTCTTCTTTAGCTGAAGTGAACGTCAACATCGTTGCGATTGCACAAGGTTCATCTGAGCGTGCTATCTCTGCGGTTATCCCTGAAGATAAAATTTCAGAAGCAATCAAAGCGTGTCACGAGAACCTATTTAACTCTAAGCACTTCCTAGACGTATTCGTTGTGGGTGTTGGCGGTGTTGGTGGTGAGCTTGTTGACCAGATCCAGCGTCAGCAAGGCAAACTGGCTGAAAAAGGCATCGTGATTCGTGTATGTGGTTTAGCAAACAGCAAAGGCTTATTGCTAGACAGTGAAGGCTTACCACTAGAACAGTGGCGTGATCGCATGTCGAGCGCAACAGAAGAGTTCAGCCTAGCGCGTTTAGCGGCTCTGGTTCAACGTAACCACATCATCAACCCAGTATTGGTTGACTGTACGTCTAGTGAAGGTATTGCTGCGCAGTACGCAGACTTCCTAGCAGCTGGTTTCCACGTGGTAACACCAAACAAGAAAGCGAATACAGCTAGCATGGCTTACTACCATCAGCTTCGTGAAGTTGCACGTAACTCACGTCGTAAGCTGATGTACGAAACAACGGTAGGTGCAGGCCTGCCGGTAATCGAAAACCTACAGAACCTAATCTCTGCAGGTGATGAACTTGAGAAGTTCAACGGTATCCTTTCTGGTTCACTGTCTTACATCTTCGGTAAGCTTGATGAAGGTATGACGTTAAGCCAAGCAACCAACATTGCTAAAGACAACGGCTTTACTGAGCCGGATCCTCGTGACGATCTATCTGGTATGGATGTGGCGCGTAAGCTGCTTATCCTTGCTCGTGAAGCTGGCATGGCACTTGAACTTGAAGACGTTGAAGTAGACCAAGCACTGCCACCGGGTTTTGATGATTCAGGTACGGTTGAAGAGTTCATGGCTCGCTTGCCAGAAGCAGATGCTTACTTCCAAGAGCAGTCAGCTATCGCAGCAGAAGAAGGCAAAGTACTTCGTTATGTTGGTGAGATCGCCGATGGTAAATGTAAGGTTCGTATCGCTGCTGTTGATGGCGACGACCCAATGTTCAAGATTAAAGATGGCGAGAACGCGCTGGCATTCTACAGCCGTTACTACCAACCAATCCCGCTAGTACTTCGTGGCTACGGTGCTGGTACTGAAGTAACAGCAGCAGGCGTATTCTCTGATGTGATGCGTACTCTTGGTTGGAAATTAGGAGTTTAGGAATGAGTTCAAGTGATATGGATGTTGTCGTTTATGCTCCTGCATCAATCGGTAATGTCAGTGTAGGGTTTGATGTGCTGGGGGCCGCTGTGTCTCCAGTGGATGGCACACTGCTGGGTGACCGAGTTATGGTTAAAGCAGGTGATGAACCATTCTCACTTAAAACAGCAGGCAGCTTTGTCTCTAAGCTGCCGACTGAAGCCAAAGAAAACATCGTCTACGACTGCTGGGTGGTGTTCTCTAGAGAGCTTGATAAAAAAGGCGTTGCGCTAAAGCCTTTAGAAATGACACTCGAAAAGAACATGCCTATTGGTTCTGGTTTAGGTTCAAGTGCATGTTCAATCGTAGCAGCGCTTGATGCGCTAAACCGTTTTCACGGTCAGCCACTGAATGAAACTGAACTGCTTGCTCTGATGGGCGAAATGGAAGGTAAGATTTCAGGCGGTATTCACTACGATAACGTTGCGCCATGTTACCTTGGTGGTGTGCAATTAATGCTTGAAGAACTAGGCATCATTAGCCAAGAAGTGCCGTGTTTTGATGATTGGTACTGGGTGATGGCTTATCCGGGCATTAAGGTTTCAACGGCAGAAGCAAGAGAGATCCTACCATCTCAATACCGTCGTCAGGATATCATTGCTCATGGTCGCCACTTAGCGGGCTTTATCCACGCGTGTCACTCAGGTCAACCTGAACTGGCGGCGAAGATGATCAAAGACGTGATCGCTGAACCATATCGTGAGAAACTGCTTCCAGGGTTTGCTGACGCTCGTAAATATGCGCTGTCGGCCGGTGCATTGGCTACTGGTATTTCTGGTAGTGGCCCAACCCTATTTAGCATTTGCAAAGAACAAGATGTCGCCGAGCGTGTTGCACGCTGGTTAGAACAAAATTACGTACAAAATGAAGAAGGATTCGTTCACGTTTGTCGCCTAGATAAGCAAGGTTCGATCGTTACAGGAAGTGAGTTATGAAACTGTACAACATCAAAGAAAATGATGAACAAGTCTCTTTTGGCCAAGCCGTTCGTCAAGGCTTAGGTCGTAATCAAGGTCTATTTTTCCCATCAGAACTGCCAAAGTTTGATGATATCGATGCGCTGCTAGCAGAGGATTTTGTCCCTCGTAGCTCAAAGATTTTGTCGGCGCTTATCGGTGATGAACTGTCGAAAGAGCAAATTGACCAGATGGTGGACGCAGCGTTCCAATTCCCTGCGCCAATCAACCAAGTAAAAGACGGTGTTTACGCACTTGAGCTTTTCCATGGTCCAACACTGGCATTTAAAGATTTCGGTGGCCGCTTTATGGCTCAATCTTTAGCAGCAGTTTCAGATGGTGGTCAAATCACTATCTTAACTGCAACATCAGGTGATACTGGTGCGGCGGTTGCGCATGCTTTCTACGGTATGGAAGACATCAACGTTGTGATCCTTTACCCGAAAGGCAAGATCAGTCCTCTGCAAGAGAAGCTGTTCTGTACGCTGGGCAAGAACATCCACACTGTGGCGATTGATGGCGACTTTGATGCGTGTCAGGCACTGGTTAAAGACTCATTTGATGACGCTGAACTGCGTAAAGAGATTGGCCTTAACTCGGCAAACTCTATCAACATCAGTCGTCTAATGGCTCAGATCTGTTACTACTTTGAAGCGGCTTCTCAGCTAACCAAAGAGCAACGTGAAAACCTCGTTATTTCTGTACCAAGTGGTAACTTTGGAAACCTAACAGCTGGCCTATTAGCGAAAGCGCTTGGCCTACCAGTGAAGCGTTTCATTGCTGCAACCAACGAAAATGACACGGTTCCTCGTTACCTAGAAACAGGTCAATGGGATCCAAAACCGACCGTTGCGACAACATCGAACGCGATGGACGTAAGCCAACCGAACAACTGGCCTCGTATTGAAGAGCTTTGCCAACTGAAAGGTTGGGGCTTAGATACACTAGGCAAGGGTAAAGTATCTGACGAGCAGAGCGCTGAATCAGTACGTGACCTAAAAGCACAAGGTTACTTATGTGAACCACATGGTGCGATTGCTTACCGTCTATTGGAAGAGCAACTGCAAGAGAACGAAACTGGCTTGTTCCTATGCACAGCGCACCCAGCGAAGTTCAAAGAAGTGGTTGATGACATCCTAGGTTCTGACATTGAACTGCCTGGCCCGTTAGCAAAACATGCGGCGATGGAGTTGTTGTCTGAAGATCTAGATAACGATTTTGAAGCGCTAAAAGCGGTACTTCGTCGAGTTCAACCAGCGTAGTTTTTCACAAACGTTATGTGAGAAACTTAGATGGTTAAGAGAAAGGTGAATGAGCAATCATTCACCTTTTTTATTGCCTGATGGCTTTTAACCAGTAAGCTCTAATGAAGTATTTTCTTAAGCTTGAGGTTAGCTCAAGCTCGGCAGTGAACTGACCAAAGTAAAATAGAAAGGGATAGTATGAATTTTTTGATTTTTCTAGGTTCTGTACGTGAGAGTACACCACCAAGACCAGCCCGATTAGGGATGAGAGTCAGCAAAGCGTGTGCAAAGTTACTGGCGGATAAGCACTCTGAGCATACCGTCGAGATCATCGACCCATTGAATTACGATTTTGGTGACGTGTTTAAGCCTGAGTTTTCTTATCATCGTTCGAAAGTACCGGCACATCTTGCGGAGTTAGCGGACAAGATCGCAAAATCCGATGGCTACGTGATGGTCAGCCCGGAATACAATCATTCGATGAGCCCTGCGCTGGCTAATATTCTCAACCATTTTGGTAGCTCGTTATTCTCATATAAACCGAGCGCGATTGTGACTTATTCTGCCGGTCAGTGGGGCGGGGCAAGAGCCTCCGTTTCGATGAGAGCTTTCTTATCAGAGTTAGGTTGTTTACCCGTTTCTGCGATGATTCATCTGCCTAAAGCACAAGAAGTGTTTGATGAAGAGGGCTGTGTTGCTCAAGAATCAGAACAGGCACAATGGGATGAGTACATGAACCGAACGTTCCATCAATTAATGTGGTGGGCACAAGGTGCATCGTTGCAAAGAGACAATGTGGATCCAACTGCGTTAGCGAAAGCCTTTACCAAAGATCCTTCTCAACGAAACGCTCCATAATCAGAGCAATTGGGTGAGCGTGATGGCTTAATCAAGAGTGATCCGAACCTACGCTGAGACAGTTAGCTATAAAAATGGGTAATACTAAAACGAAAAAAGCTTGGCCATTTCTGACCAAGCTTTTTAAATCTTTAACACTCTAGTTTACTGAGATTATAGAGACTCAGTGAACGTACGTGCGATAACGTCACGTTGCTGTTCAGTTGTTAGAGAGTTGAAACGTACAGCGTAACCCGATACACGGATTGTTAGCTGAGGGTAGTTCTCTGGGTGAGCAACTGCATCTTCTAGCGTTTCACGCTTAAGAACGTTAACGTTTAGGTGTTGACCACCTTCGATGCGTGGTGCTGCTTCGATTGCAACTTCACGGCTTTCGTACTCGCCTAGGTCTGCAGCTGAGATAACTTGGTCAGCTTCGAAACCTGCAGTAGCAACAACACAACGAGCTTCATTCTTCTCGCTATCTAGTAGCCAGATTGAGTTTAGTAGGTCATCGTTTGCTGCTTTAGTAATTTGAATACCTTGGATCATAACTATCTCCTAGTCCACTGAACGTGGTTTGATTATGGTGTTAACTTTCGATTTTTATTGAGCTGGGTAATATATACCTAATGTTTGTAAGGTTAACATTGATTTAAGTCAAAAAACAACCAAAAACCATATTTTTACAAAGGTGATTATATTGAGGTAAATCAATAAAACCTTTGAAAACAAAGTAATTACAAAATATTTTAAAGTATAAAAAATATTTAACAGTCTTATTTGGTGTAATTTTACTACATTTGTTGTGTTTTAATTGAACTACAACCGATATGACCCTTTATTTATGATGCATTCTGAAAGTGTAAAGTGATTTAATGACAAACAAAATTTCATCCTCAAAACCTGAAACAAATATTAAGTTTATCGGTGCTCATGTGTCGGCTGCGGGCGGTGTTGATCAGGCACCCATGCGTGCGCGTGAGATCGGCGCTAATGCGTTCGCACTGTTTACTAAAAACCAGAGACAGTGGGCAGCAAAACCACTAGAAGCTAAAACCATTAGTGCATTTAAAGCCAACTGCAAAATGTTGGGCTTTGCTGCCGAGCACATTCTTCCTCATGATTCCTACTTGATTAACCTAGGTGCACCAGAAGAAGAGAAGCTAGAGAAATCACGCGCAGCTTTCATTGATGAGATGGAGCGTTGTAACCAACTTGGCTTAACGCTTTTGAATTTTCACCCTGGCAGTCACCTTAAGAAGAGCTCTGAGGCGGAGTGCTTGGCTAAGATCGCTGAGTCGATCAACCTCGCTCATCAAGCGGTTCCAGATGTGATTGCGGTGATCGAGAATACGTCAGGCCAAGGTACTAACTTGGGTTGGAAGTTTGAGCACTTAGCAGAGATCATTGACCAAGTAGAAGATAAGTCGCGTGTTGGCGTGTGTTTAGATACCTGCCATACCTTTACTGCGGGTTATGACCTACGAACAAAAGAAGCGTGTGAGCATACTTTTGCAGAGTTCGACCGCATCGTGGGCATGCACTATCTAAGAGCAATGCACATCAATGATTCAAAAGCTGAGTTCGCGAGTCGAGTTGATAGACACCATTCTTTAGGAAAAGGCGAAATTGGCTGGGATTGTTTTGAGTATATCGCCTCAGATTCTCGCTTCAACGGAATCCCTCTTATCTTAGAAACGATTGATTCGACGATTTGGAAAGAGGAAATTCAACAACTTAGAATGTTTCATCGCTCAGCAACGGTCGCAACTGAAGAGGCGTAATAATAGAGGGGAAAAATAACTTTCTTCTATTTGTAAAAATTGGCACCTTTCTTTCATAGTCTTAAAGTGAATATGTATTTCACGATGTCTTAGAGGAGGTGCCTTTATGTATTCAAAAGCCCAAACTTCAACTGTTTCTGCTGCTCGCCGTTTACCAACCCCAAACCGTCACGTGCATAGCCACGGTCACCATCGCACACAGCAGAAAAGTGGTTAATCGAGATCAACACAACTTGAACTGATTACTATGATTCATCAACAAGTGAACCCTACACATCATGTTTATTGATAGCTGTATGAGGTATAAATAGGGCGTGTTGATCTTTCGAGCTGATTTTTGCAGCGAGTTGCTGGGTATTTATACAAGGAAGAGGCTTTGACGTGTAGCTAGCCTACATGAGAAGCCGCTAACGCAGTAGAAATGACCAGCAAACGCTGCCCGGAGGGTTCGGCTAAAAGCGTTTTACTCTTTGTTGAGGGAGATTTGCTTAGAATGACTAGGCTACTTCTCCCTCGCCGCGATTAAAACGCTTTTATCTCGAACAAAATTTAACTACGAAAGGTCAACACGCCCTAAAGCCTTATTTAGGACAGTTAGCCGATACAGCTATTTTTTTGTCTGGCGAAACCTAGAAACCTTGATGATTGGGAAGTAAAACGATGAGCACACCAAAGACTTGGGAATCCATTATTAATGATGAACGTGAGAAAGAGTACTTCCAGAGTGTTCTTGCTTTCGTAGAACAGCAGCGTAATAGTGGGAAAACCATCTACCCGCCACAAGAGCAGGTGTTCAGTGCCTTCGATATGACGCCTTTCGAATCAGTGCGAGTGGTTATCCTAGGGCAAGATCCCTACCACGGCGCCAATCAAGCGCACGGTTTGGCATTCTCTGTGCTGCCCGGTGTAAAAATCCCGCCTTCTCTACGCAACATGTATAAAGAACTCGCACAAGATATAGAGGGCTTTGAGATCCCTAACCACGGTTATCTTGATGCTTGGGCATCGCAAGGGGTGTTGATGTTGAACACCGTGCTTACAGTCGAAGAGGCAAAAGCACACTCACACGCTAAATGTGGCTGGGAAACGTTTACCGATGCCATTATTGCAGAACTAAACCAGCGCTTGGAACCGATCATCTTCTTGTTGTGGGGAGCACATGCCCAGAAGAAAGGCCAAGCGATTGATATAGGCAAGCACCATGTGTTGGCTGCGCCTCATCCCTCACCATTGTCAGCTCGTCGCGGTTTCTTTGGTTGTCAGCACTTTTCAACAACCAATGAGCTGCTTTCTTCTATGGATCAACGACCTATCGACTGGCACTTACCAACAGAAGTATAGGTTGGTGGTTTTCTGAGCAGGGTCAAATCATAAATCAGCATCTTCGTATACACTTATAAATAGTAGGTGTAATGGAGTGCAATACTATGATGATTGAAAGGATAAGACGAGAGCATGGCTATATGGCTCGTTTACTCGCGATACTCAACAATAAGTTAGAGTTCCTCAAGCAGGAGCGAGAAATAAACTATAGCCTGATCGCCGAGGTAGTTCATTACTTGATGAACCACTCAGACAAAGTTCATCACCCTAAAGAAGACGTCATTTATCGCTACTACCTTAAGCAATATGGCAGTGACCAAGCGATTGAGGACTTGGAACTCGAGCATCAGTTGCTATCTGAGAAAACGGCCGACTTCTTAGGTGTGGTTGATATGATTCTCCAAGATGCTGTGGTGCCGCAACAGGTGTTCATTGACCAACTTGAAAGCTTTGTGAAAGCTCAGCGCAAGCACATGGAATATGAAGAGAAGCACGTGTTGCCAATGATTGTTGATGCATTCACGGTTAAGGATTGGCAAGAGGTCGAGTCACAGTGGCTTCAACCAGAAGACGACCCTGTTTTTGGGGACACGATTGCTGACCAATATCGCCAGCTCGCAGCGCGCGTTCGACAAAATGAGCAAGAGTGCGTTTAGATAATATTAAGAGTGAGTCACTCCCATTTCGAAGTGCCTTCTATATAAGAGGCGAGACTTTGAGACTCCCTCTATATTAGATGATTAGGTCCTAATACAGCGCTTTGAACGGTTGAGAGAGTCTAGACAATAAAAAAGGCACCTTTATAGGTGCCTTTTACTATCTGATTTCTTATCGTGCTGATTAAAGCTTTATATCGTCAAGGCTAAAATCAAGACCGAGGTTCATCTCTCTTAGCTCTTTCTCAAGCTGCCTACGATCGTTGATTGCTTCGATTTCACGCCACTTACGCTTGAGTGGTTTAGAGCGTGTTTTTTGAGTTGCACGAGGCATTTCTAGTTCTGATACTTCATCGAATTGAAAGCTATCCATAAGCCATATCTCCTTCCGTGGGACTAGTTCTTACGAACCATTAAATATCATATTTAGGTTCACCATAACCTTGATTTGTTTCTCATTTGTTTCAAATCTATGAAGCTTTTGTTCTGTTTTTTTATGCATGCTCACACATTGAGGGAATTTTTATGTATAAAAAACAAGCAAACAAACCGAAGTAAACGATTAAATTAGGGGTTATTGAATGTTAATTCATTGTGCGAAAGGAATAGCACTTTAGCCACAATGCATTTAAGTGCGTATTGCTGTGTGCGAGATAGCAATCTTATTGCTCTAGAAAAAAACGCAGATCTTCACTATACCTTGTAAAACCTAGGCTGACGTCATTTTTATGGGATGGTGTTCTTGTTGCGGTGAGGCGATGGTTGTTGTTGATATTATGTCCCGATAATGTGACTTTTATTGGGCTGTATTGTTGAAAAATGTGTTAACAAAAGGTGTGTTATTAGTGAAATGTCATTTTAATATAAGTGTATTTGCATATTGATTTTTAAGCCGTCTCGCTGCATTATCCGCCCGTCAAAAAATACACTGATACGTAAAATGGATGCATGAAGCGACATTTACAATCTAGATCGCAGCAAATAAATATAAAACTAATGCCGACACAACTATTGACACTGGCATAGGTGATCTAGAGGAAGGCTAGGAAGCATGATCGGTGCTTAAACTCAATTACGAGGTTCACGTGACAGACTTAATCAATTTGATGAACGATCTCCTTTGGGGATCTATCTTAGTTTACTTACTGGTTGGTGTGGGTATCTACTTCACCGTACGACTAGGCTTCATTCAATTCCGCCATTTCGGCCACATGTTCTCTGTTCTAAGAAACAGCCGTAAAGCAGACAGTGCTGGTATCTCTTCTTTCCAAGCTCTTTGTACTAGTCTCGCTGCTCGTGTAGGTACGGGTAACATGGCAGGTGTTGCTGTAGCACTAACCGCTGGTGGCCCTGGTGCTATCTTCTGGATGTGGCTAATCGCAATGCTAGGTATGGCAACATCGTTTGCTGAAAGTACACTGGCACAGCTATACAAAACGCGTGATAACGACGGTAACTACCGCGGCGGCCCTGCATACTACATGGAGAAAGGCCTAGGCATGCGTTGGATGGGGGTTCTATTCTCTATCTTCCTAATCATTGCATTCGGTCTTGTATTCAACGCGGTTCAAGCAAACGCGATTGCAAGCGCAATGAACACAGCATTTGACCTTGAGCGTAGCTACGTTGGTGTTGGTATCGTAATTATCTCTGCATTCGTTATCTTCGGTGGTATCCGTAAGATTGCACGTACTGCAGAAATCATCGTTCCAATCATGGCATTGGCTTACCTAGCGATCGCTATGTACGTGATGTTCGCGAACATTGAGAAAGTGCCTGAAGTACTAGCTCTTATCTTCAAGAGTGCATTCGGTCTGCAAGAAGCAGCAGCGGGTGGCCTAGGTTACGCTATCGCACAAGCGATGATTAACGGCATCAAACGTGGTTTGTTCTCGAACGAAGCGGGTATGGGTTCTGCGCCAAACGCAGCAGCTTCTGCTACGCCTTACCCACCGCACCCAGCATCGCAAGGTTACGTGCAAATGCTAGGTGTATTCATGGACACTATTGTTATCTGTTCTGCAACAGTAGCAATCATCCTGATGTCTGGTGAGTATGTACCACACGGTGAAGTAACAGGTATCGAACTAACGCAACGTGCACTAACAGCACAAGTTGGCGAATGGGGTGGCATCTTTGTGGCGGTAGCGATTTTCTTCTTCGCTTTCACTTCAATTATTGCAAACTACTCGTACGCTGAAACGAACCTTATCTTCCTAGAGCACAACAACAAGAAAGGCCTAGTGCTGTTCCGTATTGTTGTACTGGGTATGGTTATGTTCGGTTCTCTAGCGACACTACCAACGGTATGGGCTCTGGCTGACGTATCGATGGGTCTAATGGCGATTGTTAACTTGGTGGCGATTATCCTGCTATCAGGCATCGTGATTAAGCTAGCGAAAGACTACAACCGCCAACTAGACGCGGGTAAAGTACCGACATTCGATTCGAATGACTTCCCTGAGCTTAAGTCTCAACTGGAAGACGGTATTTGGGACAACAACAAGAAGTAATCTTGTTGGAGCGATAAACCGCTCATCCTAAAACGATTAGAAAGGCTAAGGTTTCGACCTTAGCCTTTTTTTTTGCCTGTTATTTATCTCATTCTGTCTATTAAAGCTCATTCTCCCTATCAAAGTAATAGGAAGAGTCATAAAGACAAGTTGATGTTTTTTCTATACTCTAGCAGCATCCAGTTAGATAACCGATTAGGGTAAAGTTATGTTAGTTGTCGTTTCTCCAGCCAAAACACTTGATTACGAATCACCATTAGCGACTGAACGCTTTAGCCAGCCTGAGTTTGTTGAACACTCTGCTGAGCTTATTGAAGAGTGCCGTAAACTGACACCTGCAGATGTCTCTGCATTGATGAAAGTCAGCGATAAGATCGCAGGGTTGAACGTAGCGCGCTTTGAGCAGTGGAGCGAGACCTTTACCCAAGACAACGCACGCCAAGCCATCCTAGCCTTCAAAGGCGATGTGTACACAGGCTTAGACGCTGAGACGCTATCGGATGAAGATTTTGACTACGCACAAAATCACCTACGCATGCTTTCTGGATTGTATGGTTTGCTTAAGCCGTTAGATTTGATGCAGCCTTACCGCCTAGAGATGGGCACACGCTTAGCGAATGCTCGTGGTACTAACTTGTACCAGTTCTGGGGCAACATCATCACAGACAAGCTGAATGAAGCGTTGAACGCTCAAGGCGACAATGTGTTGATCAACCTAGCGTCGAACGAATACTTTAAAGCAGTGAAGCCAAAGAACTTGGATGGCCAAGTGATTACACCGGTATTTAAAGACTGTAAGAATGGTCAATATAAGGTCATCAGTTTCTACGCGAAGAAAGCGCGTGGCATGATGGCTCGCTACATTATCGAAAACAAAGTGGACTCAGTCGAAGCGCTGACCAAGTTCGATACGGCGGGTTACTACTTCGTTGAAGAAGAGTCGAACGCGAAAGAGTTGGTCTTCAAGCGCGAAGAGCAAAACTAGACGCTATTGATTAAAGGTCGTCACGCTCTATAGCGTGATACCACCCAGATAGAAAAAGCCCCATGCAGCGAACTGCATGGGGCTTTTTATTGAATCGTTGAAAGCGTTAGATTACTTGTTTTTAACCGCTTTCTTTTTCTTAGCGATTTTCTTCTTCTTAGCGATTTTCTGTTTCGCTACCGCTTTCTTATCTTCTTTCTTCGGCTTCTTCTTCTTAGTCACGGCCGCTTTCTTGTGCGTTGGGCGCATGCCTTCGATGAAGCGTTCTTTGATTGGTTCGTCTGTGTAACGAGCCACACGCTCAATCATCAGTTGATCGTGCGCTTCAATGATAGAAACCGCGTTACCTTTCTTACCAGCACGAGCCGTACGGCCAATACGGTGGAGATATACGTCAGCAGTACGTGGCATGTCGTAGTTGATTACGTGGCTTACGTCTGGAAGGTCGATACCACGAGCCGCAACGTCAGTCGCTAGCAATACGTTTACTGAACCGTCGCGAAAACGAGCAATCGCGTTGTTACGACGATCTTGAGGCATTTCACCTTGGATCCATGCACATGGGATTTGTGCGCTTTCTAGTTGAGCACGAAGATCACCTAGACGATCGCGAGTCTTCAAGAACACGATGCTGCGCTCAGCTTGTTCTGTGATGATGTGCTTTAGGATGTTTAGCTTATGCTCTGCTGTGTCTGCACGGTGGTACCACTGAGTGATCTTCTTACGCTCACGAAGTGATGATTTCGCATCGATCTCCGCTGGGTTTTTCAGTAGATCTTCAGTGAAGCCTTCAACACCTTTACCTTCTAGCGTTGCTGAGAAAAGTAAAGTTTGCTTACGCCAGCGACACTCAGCAGACAGACGGTCAACAACAGGACCAAAGCCCATGTCTAGCATACGGTCTGCTTCGTCTAGGATCAGCCATTCGATAGCACGACAGTCAAAGCGCTCAGCTTCAATGTATTCCATCAGACGACCAGGCGTCGCCACTACGATGTCTTGCGTTGTGCCAAGGATATCTGCGTGCTCTTGGTACATCACACCACCTGTGATGGTGAAGATGTTTAGCGCAGTGTATTTCGCAAGCTCACGAGCTTGGTCAGTGATCTGCATTGCTAGTTCACGAGTTGGCGTCAGGATAAGCATACGAGCAGGGCCCGCTTTCTTGCGTGGGAAATCCTGTAGGTACTGCAGTGCTGGCAGTACGAATGATGCTGTTTTACCAGTACCTGTTGGCGCAGAAGCCAAAACGTCTCTTCCATCTAACGCTTGTGGGATTGCTTCAGCTTGTATCTGTGTTGGACGTTCATAGCCCATTTCGTCAATTGCTTTAAGCAGCTCTTGGTTTAGATCGAGTTCTGCAAAGGTTCTGATCACTGTTGTTTCTCCACAAGCAATAAATGTTTCTGCCTCAAAAAGCAGACGATAAAAAAGAGTAGTCGGACATTATAGAAGCATTAGTGATTAGGATCACATGGTATTTGCTACATCTTGAGATAAAAATCTTTAGTAAGTGCAATAAATGCTGCGCTATAACCACCTTGATGATGAATCGTAAGCGATTCACGCTGCAAATCTTGCTCACAAGCAGGATCTTTAGATAACTCAAACAGGACTCGGCTCGCGGGTTTCTTGTCTGTTGTTTTTACATCAAGGCGCTTTGCTAGGTACCAACCACACTGCTGAGCAAGCTTGATGAAAGCTTCTCCCTCTGGCGTTGGCAGTATGAAGCTGGCCGTCGCAGAGTCGGTTGTTATCTCGAAGCAGCGCTTCGCAAGATCAAGGTGATCCAAGCTGTCTGTGTGTCTGGCTGTGGCTCTTTGGCTTTGCTGTGCTTGTTCGCCTGAGTTGAAGTAGGGCGGGTTACAGATGATCGCATCAAACTTCTGTGGAAAGCTTGCTGTTAAAACGCTGCCGTGATGAAGCGAGACACGATCTTGCCAAGGTGACTGCTCAATATTGATGGTCGCTGCGTCAATGGCGTGCTGATCAATATCGATCGCTGAGATAGCGGCATCTTCAAAGCGCTGTGTTGTCATCAAAGCTAACAACCCTGTCCCTGTTCCTATATCGAGTACCGATGATTTCGGCGCAAGGCTCATCCACGCACCAAGTAGCACGCCATCGGTGCTGACAGGCATACCGCTCTGTCCACCGTAAATAGAGAATTGCTTAAAATTGAAGCTTTTGGTTTCTACTGTTTTGTCTTTCATTAATGTTCTGAGTATCGAGATATTTTAAGTGATTAGCTCTAATGTTAACCACTTGTATGAATCAATGTTCTGCTTGGTGATTTATTGTTGTGAATTATGGTTAGTTTATAATTATGGCTATTTTTACATATCCAGTGGAATCCACTGCTTTTTGTTCATATATGCAAATTTATATGGTGTTTTTTTATGGTGACTTGCAGCTAGCTAAGTGTTTCGTCATTATGCGCGACTATTTTATAGATTGATTGGCAGCCTTGAGCTGTAACATTCATGTAAGCACAACATAAATTCATAAATATAATTAAGGATTATCTGTGAAACAGAGTCTAAAACTAACAGATATAATGGCATTGGGCTTTATGCTTTTTGCGTTTTTCTTGGGTGCGGGTAACATCATCTTCCCACCTCTAGCTGGCCAATTGGCTGGTGACCACTTTCTTCCAGCTATGTCTGGTTTTCTGCTGACTGCCGTTGGTCTGCCGTTAATCACAATCGTAGCCGTTGCTGTCGCTGGTGGCTCTTGGGGTCATCTAACCAAAGATCTTCCTAAGCAAGCAGCAACCATCATGGCTGTGCTGATCTTCATCATTATCGGTCCTGCATTTGCTGCACCACGTACCGGTCTTGTTGCTTATGAGATGGCGGTGAAACCGTTCTTCATCGATGCCTCTCAAGCTCACCTCACTCTTTTTTCGATTGCCTTTTTTGTAGTAGCGATGTTCTTCTCATGGTCGCAAGGTAAGCTTATCGATGTAATCGGCAAGGTACTGACACCTGCACTATTCGTTGGCTTAGTTGTACTGGCGATTGCTGTATTCGTTAACCCTCAAGGCGACGTCCTTGCGGCTCACGGTGAGTACATCACTCAACCACTGACCAAAGGTTTCCTTGAAGGCTACAACACCATGGATACTTTTGCTTCTCTGATGTTTGGTATGCTGATTGTTGACGCGATCCGCAGTAAGGGCATTACAGACCGCGCAGCGACGACTAAGTATCTGATCAGCGCAGGTTGTATTGCAGCTGCTGGTCTAGCGTTTGTTTACATCTCTCTGTTCTTCCTAGGCGCAACAAGTGCAACAGTAGCAGCGGGTGCGGACAATGGCGGTGCTATCTTAAGCCTATACGTTCAATCTTTGTTTGGTCCTTCTGGTCAACTAGTGCTTTCTGTGATCGTACTATTGGCGTGTCTAACCACAGCGATTGGCCTTGTATCAGCATGTTCTGATTACTTCAGCTCGCTAACGCCTCTGTCTTACAAGACTTGGGTAATCATTAACGGTGTCGCTTGTGCAACCGTAGCGAACGTTGGTCTTTCTCAGCTGATTTCCCTGTCTGTACCAGTACTGTTTGCACTTTACCCAGTCGCTATCGCTCTAGTAGCACTTACGTTCTTGCGTAGCCGCTTCCCTAATCCAAAAGCGGCTTACCGCGTGGTGGTATTAGTGTCTCTACTGTTTGCTCTAATTGATGGCGCTAAAGTAGCGGGTGTGGATGTATCTGCACTGAAGATGCTGCCACTGTTTGAGATCGGCATGGGTTGGTTACTACCAACAACTGCAGCAATCATCTGTATGTTCTTTGTTGGTAAATCAACAGAGCAAGAGATGGCAGAAGAGACGGTTTAATCTTTCCGTTGAGATTAAATAGTCACTAGACATAGAAAAGGCCTCATTACTTCGCAGTAATGAGGCCTTTTTGTATTCTGTGTGTTTCTATACGAACAGCTCTTCGAGAGCGAATATGCGCTTATAGCTTTTCGCTGTACTCAACCAGAACTTGTTCTACCCAGCTTGCGATACGATCGTCGCTGAGTTCGTATTGTGAATCTTCATCAAGCGCCAAACCAACGAATTGTGATTGGTCTTCGGTGAGAGCTTTAGACGCTTCGAACTCGTAGCTGTCATCGTTTGGCCAGAAGCCAACAAACTCTGCACCAGCGGTTTTCAGTTCGTCATGCAATAGACCCATCGCATCTAAGAACCATTCGCCGTAACCTTCTTGGTCACCCAAACCAAACAGTGCCACAACCTTGCCTTTAACTGGCGTTGTCGCGATGTCGTCCCACAGTTCATTCCAATCTTCTTGGATTTCACCGAAGTCCCATGTTGAGATGCCCAATAACAAAAGGTCGTAGTCTGCCATCAATGAGAGAGGGGTTTCTTTCACGTTATGGATATCAACTAGGTCTTCACCAATAATGCCGCGAATCTTTTCTGCTGCCATTTCTGTGTAGCAGGTGGTTGAGCCGTAAAATAATCCAATTTTCATAGCAAACGTTCGATTTTAATTTCAGATGGCGAATTCTAACCATAAATCGACTTCGATTGCAGCGATTATCCGCTCAAGTCGTAATTTTTATGGCATTCATATTTGCTCTGGCATACTCTCAAAACAGTTTCCAATATTGTGAGTAACACTATGCAGTCGCCTCAAGGGCAGAGCGCAGACCACGGTCTAGTTGAACAGTTTTTAGATGCTATGTGGATGGAGCGAGGGTTATCTGAGAATACGCTTGTCTCGTATCGTACCGATTTGTCCAAGCTACTTACCTGGATGGAACAGCACAATTACCGCCTCGATTTCATTAGCCTTTCAGGGCTACAAGATTATCAAGGCTGGTTAGCCGACGCTGATTTTAAGCAGACTTCTCGTGCTCGCATGTTGTCGGCAATTCGTCGCCTGTTTCAATATTTGCACCGTGAGAAAATCCGAGCGGACGACCCAAGCGCTTTATTGATCAGTCCTAAGTTGCCACAGCGCTTACCAAAAGATTTGAGCGAAGAACAAGTGGACGCCTTACTCGATGCGCCAGATCCGAACGATCCTATCGAGCTTCGCGATAAAGCCATGCTTGAGTTACTCTATGCAACCGGCTTACGTGTGACTGAACTGGTTAGTTTGACGATGGAAAACATAAGCCTAAGACAAGGCGTGGTGCGTGTTATTGGTAAGGGCGGAAAAGAGCGCTTGGTGCCAATGGGCGAAAATGCCGTGGATTGGATCGAGACTTTTATTGAACAAGGTCGTCCGCAGTTGCTTGGTGAAAACAGTTCAGACGTGGTTTTTCCAAGTAAGCGCGCCAAGCAAATGACCCGTCAGACGTTCTGGTACCGTATTAAGCATTACTCGGTTATCGCAGGTATCGATACTGAATTGTTGTCACCGCACGTATTAAGACATGCTTTTGCTACGCATTTACTGAACTATGGCGCAGATCTCAGGGTCGTACAGATGTTGCTTGGGCATAGTGACTTATCGACAACCCAAATTTATACTCACGTGGCGACTGAAAGGCTGAAGCAAATTCACGCGCAGCATCACCCTCGTGCTTAAATCCATTTATTTTTAAGGTGAACTTAATGAGCGTATTACGCCGTCTTCCTCTATTAGCGCTTCCTCTGATGATTACTGCATGTAACGCATCAGAAGCTAAAGTAGAACAAACATCAACAGCCGCAGAAGTTGCTCCAGCTCAAGCGATTGATACAGCAGCGTTAACTAAGCGTTTTGAGAAAATCGGTATCAAAGTTGATAAGATCGTTCCTTCAGATATCGATGGTCTGTTAGAGATTCAAACCAACAGCGGCATTATCTTCTCTTCTCCAAAAGGTGATCACTTTCTAGCGGGCACACTTTACTCTTTGGATGAGAATGGCAAATTCAGTGATGTATTGGCTGAGCGACAAGCGCCGCTTAATGCTGAAAAAGTAGCAGCACTGTCAGATACGGTTATCGAATATAAAGCGGATAACGAAAAGCACGTGGTGACTGTGTTTACGGATATTACGTGTGGTTACTGTGTTCGTTTGCACAGCCAAATGCAAGGCTACAACGACTTAGGAATTACCGTTCGTTACATGGCTTACCCGCGCCAAGGTGCTACGGGTCAAGTTGCAGACCAAATGGCAGCGATTTGGGCTTCTGAAGATCCAAAAGCAGCAATGCACAATGCGAAGGTGGAACGTCAGATGCCAGCATCAGGTAAAGACCTTGCTGAGCAGAAACAGATCATCGCAAAACAATACCAACTAGGCCGTGAGCTTGGTATCAATGGTACGCCAGCTATCGTATTAGAAAGTGGTGAGTTGGTGAGTGGTTACTTACCGCCAGCACAACTGCTTCAACGTTTAGAGCAATAATCTCGTTTTCTTATTGCCAATTTATCCCCCATGTTTTTGATTTAAGGAGTGGCCTGATTTATATCGGGCCCATTTTTATATGATAGAGATCCAACGCCGTCCTGAGGTCGACATTTCAGTTTTACCTGCTCATTTACCTGACTTGTTAAAGCGCATCTATGTGAGTCGTGGTATCGACAGTGCTGACCAACTTGAGACTGCTGCGAAAGGCTTGCACTCTTATCAGAAACTGGGCGGTATCGATGCTGCGGTTGAATTGTTGTTCAACGCGATTCAGCAGCAAAAACGCATCATCATTGTCGGTGACTTTGATGCCGATGGCGCGACCAGTTCAGCGTTATCAGTGCTTGCTCTGCGTATGTTGGGCAGCTCTAACGTCGATTATCTGGTCCCAAACCGTTTTGAAGATGGTTATGGCTTGAGCCCTGAGGTTGTCGAACAGGCAATCGAGCTTGGCGCTGAAGTGATAATGACGGTTGATAACGGGGTATCTTCGATTGAAGGTGTGCGTTTCGCCAAAGAGAAAGGGCTAGAAGTTCTGGTTACCGACCATCACTTACCGGGCAATGAACTGCCGATGGTTGATGCGATGGTGAACCCGAACCTTGAAAGCTGCGCTTTTCCTTCAAAAGCCTTAGCCGGTGTAGGAGTTGCGTTCTACCTGATGATGGCGCTGTGCGTTCACATGCGTAAACTGAATTGGTTTGCAGAACGCGGCATGACCGAGCCCAAGTTGATGGAGCTGATTGACCTTGTGGCATTGGGCACCGTAGCCGATGTGGTGCCACTCGATGAGAACAACCGCATCTTGGTACATCAAGGGTTGCAACGTATTCGTGCGGGTAAAGCTCGTCCGGGTATTCAAGCCTTGATTGAAATTGCCAAGCGAGACGCTAAGCGTTTAGTTGCTTCTGATTTTGGTTTTGCACTGGGTCCTCGTATTAACGCCGCTGGTCGATTGGATGACATGTCGTTTGGTGTTGAACTACTGATGAGCAACAACATCCACGCAGCGCGTCGTATGGCGAGTGAGTTGGATGGTTTGAACCAGACTCGTAAAGAGATCGAAGAGGGCATGAAGCAAGAAGCGATGGCTTTTTGTGAACGCCTTGAGTTTGGTAAAGACGACCTGCCTTCTGGTTTGGCTTTATTCCAACGTGATTGGCACCAAGGTGTAATTGGTATCTTGGCTTCGCGTATCAAAGACAAATACCACCGTCCAGTGATTGCATTTGCTGACGGCGGTGAAGGGACGATCAAAGGTTCGTGCCGTTCGATTCCGGGTTTACACATGCGTGACGCATTAGATCGCATTGATACTCAAAACCCAGGCTTGATTCTTAAGTTCGGCGGCCATGCGATGGCAGCGGGTTTAAGCATCATGGAAAAAGACTTTGAACGCTTTAGCAAACTGTTCAATGACGTGGTGAAAAAAGAACTGGGAGAAACGGCACTGAAAGGCATTATCTTGTCTGACGGTGAGTTGCTGCCTGAAGAGTTTTCGATGCACACCGCTGAAACGTTGCGTGCTGGAGGCCCGTGGGGACAAGCTTTCCCTGAGCCAATCTTCGACGGTGAATTTAAAGTGCTGCACCAAAAGTTGGTGGGTGAAAAGCACCTTAAACTGATGCTTGAGCCGTTATACAAAGGTCACCCAACTAATGTGATGATTGATGGTATTGCTTTTAACGTGGATTTGCGTCGCTGGCCTGATGCGTCAGTGAAAACAGTTCACCTTGCGTTTAAGCTCGATATTAACGAGTTTCGTGGCAACCAATCGCTGCAGTTGATGATTGATCATATCGAAGCTAAATAGCCGATTTTTGGCTGAATAATGTTAAACATTTAGCGCTAAATTCAACAAGCTCTGTACATAATGCAGGGCTTGTTTTCCTTCCAGTGATTGCCTGAATGGCATGATTTCCCCAGTGTTCAAAATTATATTCTTCTAAGTGATTGAATCTTGTTTCGAACCCCAAAAATTTCTGTATCTCCGTCACACTTTTGAGTACAATTCTCCGGTTAAATTCTACTCATAAATGATGAGCTAAAATGTTTGAAATCAATCCTATAAAAAACCGTCTGCAGGATGTGTCTGAGCGCACAAATATCCTGAGGGGGTATCTTTGACTATGACGCTAAGCAAGAGCGTCTAGAAGAAGTAAACGCAGAATTAGAACAACCGGATGTATGGAACGAACCTGAGCGTGCTCAAGCGCTAGGTAAAGAACGTTCTGCATTGGAAGCGGTAGTAGAAACGATCGACCAACTTGACCAAGGTGTTGAGGATGTTGATGGCCTATTAGAGCTTGCGGTTGAAGAAGAAGATCAAGAAACGTTTGACGAAATTGAACCAGAGCTGGCTGAGCTAGAAGCTAAACTAGAGAAGCTGGAATTCCGTCGTATGTTCTCTGGTGATCACGATGCATCAGATTGCTACATCGATCTGCAGTCAGGCTCGGGCGGTACAGAAGCTCAAGACTGGACTTCAATGATGTTGCGTATGTACTTACGTTGGGCAGATTCGAAAGGCTTCAAAACTGAAGTTATTGAAGTGTCTGATGGTGATGTTGCAGGCCTTAAAGGCGCAACGGTACGTATTTCTGGTGAGTACGCTTACGGTTGGTTACGCACAGAGACAGGTGTTCACCGTCTAGTTCGTAAGTCGCCATTTGACTCAAGTGGTCGTCGTCATACTTCGTTTGCATCTGCGTTTATCTATCCAGAGATTGATGACAACATTACGATCGACATTAATCCTTCTGACTTACGTATCGACGTATACCGTGCCTCTGGCGCTGGTGGTCAGCACGTAAACACCACTGAATCGGCGGTACGTATTACTCACGTTCCAACCAACACCGTGGTTCAATGTCAGAATGACCGTTCGCAGCATAAGAACAAAGATCAAGCGATGAAGCAGCTACGTGCTAAGCTTTTTGAACTTGAGATTCAAAAACAAAATGCTGAAAAACAGGCGAGCGAAGAAACGAAATCAGACATCGGTTGGGGCAGTCAGATCCGCTCTTACGTACTGGATGATTCTCGTATCAAAGATTTACGCACCGGCATCGAAAACCGTAATACTCAAGCGGTTCTTGACGGTGACTTAGACAAATTTATTGAAGCTAGCCTGAAATCAGGTCTGTAAGCTAACCAAGTATATTTGTAAAAATGCCTATATTTGCAAAGATATAGCGGTCCAAATTATAAAAGCAGGGTACATCTCTAATGACTGATGCTGTTCAAAACGAAAACGTACAAGAAGAAAACAAATTAATTGCTGAGCGTCGTAGCAAGCTGGATCACATCCGCCAAAACTGCAAAGCAAATGGTCACCCAAATGATTTCCGTCGTGAGCATCTAGCTGGCGATCTTCAAGCGGAATTCGGTGAGAAGACTAAGGAAGAGCTAGAAGAGCTTAACCACATCGTTGCGATCGCTGGTCGTGTTATGGCGAAGCGTGGTCCATTCCTTGCGATTCAAGAAACTTCTGGTCGTATCCAAACATACGCAGCGAAAGACGTACAAAAAGTACTGAAAGAGAAGTACCAAGGCCTAGATATCGGTGACATCATCGGTGTTAAAGGTGCGCTTCACAAATCAGGTAAAGGCGACCTTTACGTGAACATGGAAGAGTTTGAACTGCTGACTAAAGCACTTCGCCCTCTACCAGAGAAGTTCCACGGTCTAACTGACCAAGAGATGCGTTACCGTCAGCGTTACGTTGACCTAATCGTGAACGAAGATTCTCGCAATGCATTCATCGTGCGTTCTAAGCTTGTATCTTCAATCCGTAACTTCATGAGCGCTAAAGGTTACCTAGAAGTTGAAACGCCAATGATGCACGTGATCCCTGGTGGTGCGACTGCACGTCCATTCATCACTCACCACAATGCACTAGACATCGACATGTACCTACGTGTTGCACCTGAGCTTTACCTTAAGCGTCTAGTTGTGGGTGGTTTTGACCGTGTATTCGAGATCAACCGTAACTTCCGTAACGAAGGTCTGTCTCCACGTCACAACCCAGAATTCACAATGATGGAATTCTACCAAGCGTACTCTGACTACAAAGACCTTATGGATCTGACTGAAGAGATGCTAAGCACGGCAGCAATGGACGTTCTTGGTTCAACTTCTATGCCTTACGGTGACGAAACCGTTGAGTTCGGTGGCACTTACGCTCGTATGAGCATGTTCGATGCAATCAAACACTACAACCCTGAGCACGCTGAGATTCAAGCGCTAACAGAAGCAGACCTACAAGACCGTGAGAAGATGGTAGCTATCGCTAAATCTGTACACGTAGACGTAGAAACGTTCTGGACATGTGGTCAGCTTCTTGAAGAGATCTTTGGTGAAACGGCTGAGCCTCAGCTAATTCAACCAACGTTCATCACTGGCTACCCAGCGGACATCTCTCCTCTAGCTCGTCGTAGCGATGACAACCCGTTCTTCACAGACCGTTTTGAATTCTTCATCGGTGGCCGTGAAGTAGCGAATGGCTTCTCTGAGCTTAACGATGCTCAAGACCAAGACGAGCGTTTTAAAGCGCAAGTTAACGCGAAAGACGCGGGTGATGACGAAGCGATGTACTACGATGCAGACTACATTACTGCACTAGAACACGGCCTACCGCCAACAGCGGGTCAAGGTATCGGTATCGACCGTCTAGCTATGCTATTTACAAACACGCACACAATCCGTGACGTGATCTTGTTCCCGGCAATGCGTCCACAAGCGTAATTTTCGCTTAAGGGTCGTAGCAGCCCATAAAATTAAAAAGCCGCCTTCGGGTGGCTTTTTCTGTTTTTGTCCTCCAAAACCTAACCTGTACCGCACTCTTGATTCGAAAAATCATTATTTCTGACATAGTCTTACTATTGAGACAAAAAATCTAAGATAGTCTCACTACTATACGTCTCTGCGCTGAATACGATCTCGTGGCATTTTGTCGAACGATGAAGCAGTGACTCGTATTAGCCTGATTTAAATAAAAATAGAATAAGGAAGAAGGATGGGAACTCAATTTAAGATGGATTCCTTACCAGGTTCTCTTATCGTCGTTGGTGGTGCGTACGAACCCTGGTTATCTGTATTAGAACAAGTGGGTTGGCAATGCACCCAATGTGCAGATTTACGAAAAGCCGATGCCTTGATTGCTGACATTGGCCCATGCATTGGCATTGTCGATCTTAGCCATGATGAGTTCAGCCTCAACGGTATTGCTAACCTTGTGAGCAATAACAAACAGGTGAGATGGCTCGCCTTCATTCGTGAATCGCAATTAAGCTCTGATACGATCTGCCAGTTTATCGTTAACTTCTGTATCGACTTTTTCACGGCGCCAATCCCGGATGCTCAGCTATTGAGTACCATTGGTCACCAGTTGGGTATGCTTAAGCTTGAGCAGAAAGTATGGCCAAATTATGGCATTAACAACAATATGGGCCTACTGGGCGACTCTGTGGCTGTGAAGCGCTTGAGAGACCAAGTGAAGCGTATTGGGCCGACTGACGTCAGTATCTTAATTTACGGAGAGAGTGGGGCAGGCAAAGAGACGATTGCACGCTCGATTCATCAAAACTCTTCGCGAGCACAGAAACCATTTCTGACGGTGAATTGCCGCGCCTTGTCTGAAATGAGAATAGAAGCTGAAGTGTTTGGTATCTCAGCATCAACACAACAAGCGACAGCGCCATGTATGCTGGAAGAGGCCGATGGCGGAACCATCTTACTCAATGATGTGTTGGCGATGCCACGCAATCAACAACTGAACCTGCTGCGCTTTTTGCAGGAAGGAAAAATTGAAACAGCGAACGGACCAAAATCTGTCGATGTGCGTATTCTTGCTGCGAACTCTTCTGATATCGAAAAAGCACTGATTGAAGGTGACTTTAATGAAGAGCTTTACCACTACATCAATGTTCTGCGTATTCATGTTCCGAGCCTGAAAGAGCGTGTGAGTGATATTTCGGTATTGGCGAATCATTTCCTTCGTGAATACTCGAAAGAGTTTAATGCTCAGGCTAAGAGCTTTTCAGACGACGCTATTCGTTCGATGAATCGTTACCACTGGCCAGGCAACGTCCGTGAGTTGATGAACCAGATTAAGCGTGTTGTTCTGATGTCGGATGCGGTGATCATCGAAGATCACCAACTTGATTTACCAAAACAGAATGATGAACGCCGTAGCTTGAAAAGCATTCGTGAGCGTTCAGAGCGCGATGCATTGCTGATTGTATTGGAGTCTTATGGTGGACAGGTTTCGTTGGCGGCCAAGGAGCTTGGCGTATCACGAGCAACCATGTACCGTTTGCTAAATAAACACAGCCTTATTTCTGAGGGTGTTGTGTAGAGCTCTCTTCTAAGTCATTCAATCTGTTAGTGTAAATTTAAGAGCCACGCATCATGCGTGGCTTAATTATATGGTCCGCCTCACTCTCAAGCCCTTAAGCTTAGAGTAGGCTCTCAGAATGAGGTGAACCATATGTCTTCTATTCATATTTTAGGTATCGACCTAGGTAAACATTGCTTCCATGCTATCGCACATAACCGTTGTGGAGTGGAAGTGCTTCGTCGTAAATTTAATCGCAACCAACTTTTAATCTTTCTTAGTAAAATAGAACCAACAACTATTGCTTTCGAAGCCTGTGGCGGTGCTCATTGGCTTGCTCGAAAGTGTGGTGAACTTGGTCATCAACCCCGACTTATTCCTCCTCAGTATGTTAAGCCTTATGTCAAAGGCAATAAAAACGATTTCATTGATGCATCAGCGATCGCAGAGGCTGCGGGTCGACCGACTATGAGGTTTGTAGCTGTAAAAAGTGAAGAGGCTCAAGTCATCGCAGCGATTCATCGAGTCAGAGATAGTTATATCAAGGAGAGAACTGCCACTATGTCGCGGATCGGGGCGATCTTACTTGAGTTCGGCCTTAGCTTTCCCAAAGGACATGCAAAGATGAAGTCTCTGTTTCAATGGTTAGCAGAACAAACAGTCTCATTACCAAAAAGCTTGCTATGTGAATTGATATCTATCCACGAACATTACAAGTACCTTAATGAACAAATCAAAACTCAAGATAACAAGCTTCAAACTATTGTTAATAACAATGAAAGTGCTCAATTATTAAAAACTATCCCTGGAATTGGCGATCTTACCTCCACATTGTGTATTGCCGATGTAAGCTCTCCGAGTAACTTTACCAATGGCCGTGAGATGGCGGCTTGGTTGGGGCTTGTGCCAAGGCAATTTTCAACAGGAGGAAAGACCAAGCTACTTGGTATGAGTAAACGAGGGAATAAACACCTCAGAACTCTGTTTGTCCATGGAGCAAGGGCTGTACTCTCTAGGCTAGAGACGACAGGGAAAGTGTTTGGAGAGTGGCTTGTGAACCTACGAGCCACCAAACCATTTAATGTAGTGGTAGTCGCATTAGCCAACAAGCTAGTGAGGATAGCTTGGGCGGTGTTATACCACCGCCAAGCTTTTAAGGCTGTTTAGCTATAACCAAGTTTGCAACGCCAATGAACGTGATGACAAAAACGGTCAATCGGCCAGATTAAGAACCTGACACAAAAAATAGCAATCAATGCTTTAGGCTTTTTAAGGATAATCTGGCGCGGATATCATCGTGGAGCTGGGAAGCTAGTGCTCCCAACAAGGACTCCGAATACATTAGCGCAAACCAACTCCGTTATTACTTAATTGTAGTTGCAATAACGGGGCGGACCATACATTTTTGTTGCTAATCGCTGCGTTTATGCTCGAACAATCGAGAGATGAACTCTCAGTCACTAAGAGAGATATGCTGTGATTTTATATAATCATAGTGAATATCTTATATATAAATGAATATGCAACTGATATTTCAGGTGAATGCATTGTTTTGAAAATGTTAACCAATTATCGGTTGAATAATATACTCACTTGGTTAGACTTTAACCGTGAAAGCAGCGATTTAACAAAGACTTGTCTGCTTTTACTACCCATTTCTTTTTGGATTTTTTAGTTAGCTTGGAGGCGCAAATGAAACATTTCGATTTTATACAGCATATTTGCGCTTCGTTTGATCCGTGTTCTGACATGGTGACTGTTATGTCACAAACATCAGCCATGGCCGATCGAAACACCCAAGATAAACCTAACTAATAGATCCGTATCCTTATTTGGCTGCGGAAAAATAGCAGCTAAATGAGAAGCCCTCATACTATCTAACACGCTATTTTTCCTCAGTTTATTCAACAACTGGAGAGTTATTATGCGTCACTCAGTATATTTAAAATTAGCCACAGTCCTTATCCGTGCAGACCTTCGTCGTGAAGAGCGTGAATGGCAACGAAAAGTTCGTCGCAGTTCATATGATCTACCATGGAACAATACTCACTTATTAAGAGATATTGGTCTTGAAGTAGATGGTCGACCTATTGGTTTTTCTGAACCTGAAGTCGTTACTATTGAACGTCGACTACGTCACCTTCGTCGTGTCTTAAGTGCGCGAATACCGACGTAATCTGCGGGGTTGATAGCACCTTTCAACCCCTTAGATAAGTCACAGGGATAGTTATGGCGTCAAAAGTGTGAGCTTTTGAACTAGAACTGGCCAAAAAAGAGAAGCTCTTGCTTCTCTTTTTTGGTTTTTTAATCGAGAAAAATCAACACGCCCTAGTAAAGAAATAGAGTTCTACTAAGCTTTAGAGAGCAAGGGAGGCCGGCTATGCAAAAGCATCAATTAGACATGTGGTTACATGGAGAGCACAAAGACTCTTATCAGACACCTAAAGTGTACGTTATTGGTTGTTCTGATATCTCAGAGTATCTATTGGCGGTGGAGTACAAACACAAGCTAGAACCAGTAAAGCAAGACGGCGAGCCGCTTCACTTTGGATCCTTGGATCAAGTGAAAGAGGAGTTACTCCGGCTCGGCTTTGAAAAGGCCTACCTTCGCTTGCACAACGCGTATGATGAGTTTGGTAGTGAGCCAAGTCAAAGCTACTGCGATATTGAACTGGCGCTCAAACCTCATTAGAACTCGTTTCTTATTTCCGACGGTTGATAACACATTGATCATCCGATCTTTGAGGTCCGTTAAAGCGATCTATGCGTAGTGTGTCGTCAGCAATTTGTGGGTGAATTGAGTTCTTAGGTAAAAACCACGCGGTTTAGTCTTGATGGGTTTTCCACTTGCACCGTAAGCTTCCGTTAACACTCGGCTGTTGGCGGCTTTTGGTCGTAGATGTAGCGCTTCACCGTGCCTTGCTGTTATCTGTTCAACATTGCCTAACACGATCAATTCCATCAGTTCTTCCCAATCCCTTTTTAGAAGCTCGTTTTCAGCCTCGCTTGGTGTCCATAGCAAAGGGGATCCTACATGCCTTTCTGCCAATGGGATCTCTCTTTCTCCCTCGACAGGGATCCACAACACTTTGGATAGCTTGTTACGAACGTGACTGGTTTCCCAAGTAATGCCTTGCACACCCATTAGTGGAGCGACACAAACAAACGTGGTTTCGAGCGGCTTTCCAGAGTAGCCAATCGGAATGCTTTTGAGCTCAATACCTAGCTTCGCAAAATCTTGTTCTGGCTTACTGCCAGCAGGTGCGCCTAAGTGCCATTCCAAAAGCTGTCCAACCCAGCCTTTATCACGCTTTAGGTCGTTCGGCATGTCCATTTCAGCTTCGTCAGCGAGCTCTTTGAAAGTCATTCCGGCAATCGCGTAGGCTCTGTCTAAAAGCTCTTGTTGTGTTTGTGGTTCTGGTTTCATAATAAAAGGCATGATCAAAAAAATGATTTTATCAGAAGTTATCACCATATGACGACTGGTTAAGAAATGATCTCATTGCGACTAAAGGGATCAAAGTCAGGGTTATCCACAGGACATGAACGTAATTAATTGAAATATTAATTTAGTGGATAAATAAACAGGGGTTTGTGGTGGATAAAATGCTTGCCAAACAGGGGTTAAAATGAATCTTTCCATTACCAGTGTGGATAAACACCGGAGTGGTTGATCTTTAACCACGTTCTAATTTTAAAAGATCTTTTTCATTTATCTTGTTTCTGAAAATTGATTTTTATCTTTAACTATCTGATTTTAAATTAATTTAAATTTAATTCATAGATTGGTTGTTTTGGGTGTTGATGAATCTATGGATTAAAAAAAACGATTGCGGGTAATTCTTCACATAGTTATTCACAGAAAAGGTGAATAAATGTGGTCTATGTCTCACTATTGTGTGGGTAACTAAAATTTGAACAAAACTTATCCATATTCTTAGTTAATATTCATAAATATAGCGCTTATCACGTCACTAAGTTTGCTCCGATTGGGGATATGTGGAAAAATCAGTGTAATTAAAAATTTAGATAGAGGTTGGCCAGTGATAGATGGCGATGGTTACCGATTAAATGTTGGTATTGTAATCTGTAACAATCATGGTCAGGTCTTCTGGGCTAAACGATACGGACAACATTCATGGCAATTTCCTCAAGGGGGAATAGATGAAGGTGAGACTCCGGAACAGGCAATGTACCGCGAGTTGTATGAAGAGGTTGGCCTTACTAAAAAGGATGTAAAGATCGTCGCGACAAGTCGTCATTGGTTACGCTATAAGCTACCCAAACGACTGGTTCGATGGGATTCGAAACCTGTCTGTATTGGACAAAAACAGAAGTGGTTCCTTTTGCGCTTAGATTGCGATGAATCGCGTATCAATATGCAGCGTGGAAGTACACCTGAGTTTGATGGTTGGCGTTGGGTGAGTTACTGGTACCCAGTTCGACAAGTTGTTTCTTTCAAGCGAGATGTTTACCGTCGAGCGATGAAAGAATTCGCATCTTTAGCAATGCCGTTTAAAGAGCGAAAAACAAAAGGAAAACGCAAATTGCGTAGAGGTTAAGCATGCTCAGTCAACTAAGGGAAATAGTTGAACACGTATCAAGAGTTGAAGATGTGTCGACGGCACTTGATATTTTAGTTAAAGAGACATGCAGTGCGATGCAGACGGAATGTTGCACCGTGTATTTAGCCAATAATGATATGCAGCGCCTTGAGTTGATGGCAACTCAAGGCCTGATCTTTGAAGGCAATAGTATCCACATTGGTTTTGACGAAGGTCTGGTTGGCCTTGTTAAGCGAAGTGCGGAACCTATCAACCTTGCACAAGCGTCTGCTCACCCTGCTTATAAGTTTTTTCCAGAGCTTGGAGAAAACGTCTATCACTCTTTTCTTGGTACTCCGATCATCCATCGCAAGCAAGTGCTTGGCGTATTGGTTATTCAGCAGAAATCCCCGCGTTTATTCAGTGAGATGGAAGAGTCCTTCCTTGTCACGCTCTCAGCACAACTTGCGGTTATTGTGGCGCACGCCCAAACTCAAGGCCATTGGCTATTAGAGCAACAGAAGCTACCTGCAACTAAAGGTATTGCTGCCTCATCGGGTGTCGCGATTGGTGATATTTGGTGGGACAACACACAGCCTGAATTAACGGATGTGTACCCAGCATCGACACTCAACATCGAAAGAGAGCAAGAGTTGTTGGCGGTCGCGGTCGAGAAAGCCCTCAATGACTTTAAGCGTATGCGAAAGCGCTTAGACAGCGAAATTAATAAAGACGCATTGGCGATCTTTGACCTGTTTACTCACTTACTCAACGATCCTATGTTGCGTAAGGATCTAAAGAGCCAAATTCAAAAAGGCGATAAAGCCGATTGGGCATTAAGACAAGTGGTTGAGAGTTATTCCAACCGCTTTGCTCGCATGTCTGATGTTTATCTTCGTGAGAGAGCGCAAGACATCCGAGAACTCGGACAAAGGCTGCTGTATTTCCTCCATAACTCTGAATACGAGCTACGCACCTTAGATAAACCTATTATTCTGGTGGTTCGTGAATTAACGGCTTCAGTATTAGCGTCGATTCCAAAAGAGAAGCTGTTGGCAGTGATCTCCTTGGAAGGGGCGGCGAACTCGCACGCTGCGATCTTATCTCGCGCTCTTGGCATTCCTTCGGTAATGGGGGTTAACCTCAACCTCGTTCAAGCGAATGGCAAGCAAGCGATTGTTGACGGGTACAGTGGTGAGATCTTTATTGAGCCGACGAAGAACCTACTCAAAGAGTATAAAGGGCTGATTCTTGAGGAGAGTGAGCTCTCTTCTATGGTTAACCGAGAACTGTATCTACCAGCCAAAACGCAAGATGACCAGCAGGTCGAGATTTTGCTTAATGCGGGTTTGAGTGCCGATACTAATATAGCTATCAACCAAGGAGTTGATGGAGTCGGGCTGTACCGAACGGAAATATCTTTCTTGTTGCAACAAAGGTTTCCGTCAGAAGACGAACAGTTCAAACAGTATCGTTCTGTACTGGCAAGTTATCCTAAGAAGCAAGTGGTGATGCGTACGCTCGATATCGGTGGTGATAAGGCCTTACCTTACTTCCCTATCGAAGAGGACAACCCATTCCTTGGTTGGCGTGGTATTCGCTTTACGCTCGATCATCCTGATATCTTTATTATTCAGTTACGCGCCATGTTGCGTGCAAGTTGTGAGAGCCACAACCTAAGTATTTTGCTACCGATGATCTCCGGTGCTCAAGAGCTCGATGACGCGTTACAGCTGATTGAACAAGCCTATGACGAAGTGCACGAGCTTGATAACCGAGTGCGTATGCCACGCATTGGTATCATGATCGAAGTTCCATCAATGCTTTATTTGTTGCCGCTGATTGCGGATAAGGTCGATTTTGTTTCTGTCGGTACCAATGACTTAACCCAATATTTATTGGCCGTTGATCGGAACAATTCACGAGTCTCCGATGTCTATGAATCAATGCACCCTGCGGTGATCATGGCATTAAAACAAATTCATGATACTTGTAAGCAGTATCAATTACCCGTGTGTATTTGTGGAGAGTTAGCCGGTGATCCAATGGGCGCACTGTTACTGATTGGGTTGGGGTATCAGACACTAAGTATGAATACCTCGAATGTGGCCAGAACCAAATATTTGATTCGTCAATCTAACTTGGGTGAATTACAGGATTTGGCAAATAAGGCACTTTCAAAACCGTATGGTAGTGACATCTATAGTATGATGCTGAACTATTTCGAAGAGCGTGAATTTACAGGCTTCATTCGAGCAGGTAAAAAATAGGATTTAACGTGTCATATGAACTTATAGGCTTGTTAGCAGGCCTTGGTGCTGTTGTTGGTGTTTTAGCTGGCTTGCTAGGCATTGGTGGTGGTTTGCTGGTGGTTCCTGCCTTACTGTTTTTGCTTCCTAAAGCGGGTATCCCTCAAGAGTTTGCAATGCAAATGGCACTGGCTACGTCGCTATCTACCATCATTGTTACGTCAGGATCGTCTGCGATTAACCACTTAAAGTTGGGTAACGTGGATATCTTTGTCGTTAAGTGGTTAATGCCAGGAGTGGTTGTCGGTGGTTTCCTCGGTTCTTTTGTGGCCGAAGTGATTCCGGCTCAGTATCTGCCAAAAGTATTCGGTATGATCGTGTTGGTGTTGGCTTTGCAAATGCTATTGTCGATTCGCTCTAAGAGTCAGAAGGCGATGCCAGGTTCAGCTAAAACCATGTTATGTGGCGGCGGTATTGGTTTGGTATCAAGCTTAGCGGGTATTGGTGGCGGATCGTTGTCTGTACCTTTCCTTAACCATCACGGTGTGGAAATGCGCAAAGCGGTTGGCTCATCTTCGGTGTGTGGCTGTGTTATTGCGATCTCGGGAATGCTCGGTTTCATCTGGCATGGTTCTTCTGTCGATGATCTACCTGCATTTAGCTTAGGCTATGTTTATCTTCCGGCTTTGATTGCGATATCTTGTACTTCCGTTCTGACGACGCGAGTGGGTGCGAAGTTGGCTACTCAATTGCCAACCCCTGTGTTGAAGAAATTCTTTGCGGTATTTTTAATGTTTATAGCAGCCACAATGTTGCTGTAGTGTCTTTTCTGTTAGCTGTGAGCTAACCGTTGATCAATTTAGATAGAGAGCCAAGTATGTCTCAGGGTTTTATCGAATTCCCAAATATCGATCCTGTTCTTATTGAACTAGGACCAATCTCAGTTCGTTGGTACGGCCTAATGTACCTCGTCGGTTTTATGTTTGCTCTTTGGTTAGCAAATCGCCGAGCTGATCAGCCAGGTAGTGGTTGGACTCGTGAGCAAGTATCAGATTTACTGTTTGCTGGCTTTCTAGGTGTGGTTCTTGGTGGTCGTATTGGCTACGTACTTTTCTACAACTTTGACCTTTTCTTAGCAGACCCACTTTACCTATTTAAGGTATGGACTGGCGGCATGTCTTTCCATGGTGGTTTGCTTGGTGTTATCACCGCAATGTTTTGGTATGCGAAAAAGAACGGTCGCACCTTCTTTGGTGTAGCAGACATGATTGCGCCATTAGTACCATTTGGTTTAGGTATGGGCCGTTTAGGTAACTTCATGAACAGCGAGCTTTGGGGCCGTGTGACTGACGTGCCATGGGCTATCGTGTTCCCGAATGGTGGTCCACTTCCTCGTCACCCATCTCAGCTTTATGAAATGGCGCTTGAAGGTATTGTTCTGTTCTTCATCTTGAACTGGTTTATTAAAAAGCCGCGTCCTCTTGGTTCTGTATCAGGATTATTCCTAGCAGGATATGGTACATTCCGTTTCTTAGTAGAATACGTACGTGAACCAGATGCTCACCTTGGCTTGTTCGGTGGATTTATCTCGATGGGACAAATCCTGTCACTGCCAATGGTTATTATCGGTGTGCTGATGATGGTTTGGGCATACAAACGCGGTCACTACAAAGACGAATTACCACAACAAACGAAGTAAGGAATTGGTGTGAAACAGTATTTAGATCTCTGTCAGCGTATCGTTGATGACGGTACTTGGATTGAAAATGAACGTACGGGCAAGCGCTGCCTAACCGTGATCAATGCTGACCTGGAATATGATGTTGGTAATAACCAGTTCCCTCTAGTCACAACGCGCAAAAGTTTCTGGAAAGCGGCGGTTGCTGAACTGCTTGGCTACATCCGTGGTTACGATAATGCTGAAGACTTCCGCAAACTAGGCACAAAAACTTGGGATGCGAACTCTAACTTGAACGAAGCATGGCTGAACAATCCTTACCGTAAGGGTGAAGATGACATGGGCCGTGTTTATGGTGTTCAAGGTCGTGCATGGGCAAAGCCTGATGGCGGTCATATCGACCAACTGAAGAAGATTGTTGATGATCTAACGAACGGTATTGATGACCGTGGTGAGATCTTAAACTTCTACAACCCAGGCGAGTTCCACATGGGGTGCTTGCGTCCGTGTATGTACAGCCACCACTTCTCTCTACTTGGTGACACTCTGTACCTAAACAGCACTCAACGCTCTTGTGACGTACCGCTAGGCCTGAACTTCAACATGGTTCAAGTTTATGTGTTCTTGGCTATCATGGCGCAAATCACTGGCAAGAAACCGGGTGTGGCTTACCACAAGCTTGTGAATGCTCATATTTACGAAGATCAACTTGCACCTATGCGTGATATTCAGTTGAAGCGTGAGCCTCTAGTTGGCCCAACATTCCATATCAACCCTGAGATTAAGTCTCTAGAAGATTTGGAAACGTGGGTAACGATGGATGACTTCTGGGTTGAAGGTTACGAATGCCACGAAGCGATTAAGTACCCGTTCTCGGTTTAATCTTATCCGCTTTGTTTGATAGAAAGGCTGCCACTGTGCAGCCTTTTTTATTTGCAATGCTTGGCTTGCTTACTATTTATAAAACCAATAATCTTGTGGGGTCTTTTCTAACTACAGAACAGCTATGACTCGCTCGCATTGCTTCGTATTGCAACACGAATATCCTATTTCTTTTTACCCAGAGAAGAATCAGTTGGTGATTGATAGTGAAGAGATTCATTTAGAGCCATTGCAAGCAAAGCTGCTCAGCTATTTCATCGAAAAGCGTGGGCTGGTGGTGAGTACGCAACAGATCGCTAACGATGTGTGGCAAAGAACTCACGTATCCGACAATTTGGTCAGACAGGTCATCAGTTTGTTGCGCAGTCAACTTCAGGATAAGTCTCGTCCGTATCGGATTATTCAGACGATACCTAAACAAGGTTATCTGTTTGATATTGAAGTAACTCAGCCGAGCGTTAAATTTATGTCTGCCGAAAAGACTTCTCTATCTGCGACTGCAACTCTCGCTCCTTATTACAAAAAGAAAATCATCACCCTCACTGTAACCGCAGTATTAGCGGTTGGCGTAACTGTAGCTTGGGTATGGAACAATGACTTCCAAACTAATGACCCTATGGTTATTACTGCACGCCAGGCTGATGTGATTCCCGTTTATATCCATGACATCACCCTCGATTCGGCGAATAATTATGAGATGTCGGAAAGTGTCTATAACTATCTTTTTTACGGGTTGAACTCAGCTAAAAATCTATCAGGTTACCACTTCTCTCAGCTATCTAAACAAGGCAGGCAATCACTTGCCAACAATGGTGTCGAACTCAAAAGTTGGCTCAAGAAAAAGGATGGGGATTATGTACTGAATGTGCTGGTACAAAACAACAGTCACCCTAACCAAAGACAGAAAGTAGAAAAGAGCTTTAGCCAAGATAATTTCTTTGATGCCATTGGGGATGTCATCCTTGAGATTAAAGCAATTATTGCGCCTATGGGGTCTGAGTATGGCGTAGCGAGTCATCGAGTGACCTCTATTGAGAGCTACGATGATTGGAGTGTTATCTCTGAGGGGATATCGCTTTTTTACCAAGGCAAAGGTGGTCAGCCATTTGAAGACATAGCGGTTCAGTTGAATGGGATTCAACAGCAAGGGCGAGACAACTATCTAGTCAATGCCTTACTTTCGTATTCGGAGTCTTTGGCTTATTTGCAAAACAGTGAGCAAGAAGATCGCGAACGCGCTCTGCAATTGGCAAAGCAAGCCTTTGAGATGAATCCACGTTGTGATATTGCCAATCTTACTCTGGGGCTAGCTTTGTTAATCAACCAACATGCCAATCAAGCTTTCCCTTACCTTTCTTATGCTGCTGAAAGTACACCGAGCCCAATCAGCTTTTATCTGCTTAGTGTGGCTGACAAGCTGTCGGACAACCCAAAAGGCTCGCAATACAACTATCAGCGCTATACTGACGTAAAAAAAGAGCATACAGGTCAACTGTTTGATCTTATTGAATCTTTATAAAAAACAAACCTTTCCTAAACCGTGAAATACGTTTTCAAGTGAACGTGTTTCGTGAGAGCTGATTGCAACGGTATTTCTATAAAACTCACTTGTACCAACTAGCTTCTCAACATGTTTGATTACTGTTTGGACTCAAGCTCAATTGCCTTGCATCAAGCGTAATGACATCGACTTCCACATACTGGTCACCAAATCATTCATTATTTGGGATAAACACATGTTGAAGAAGTTTGCTTTTCAGATCATTCCTATTCAGATCTTCTTATTCGTTTTTTGGTTCAAAAATGGCTTTATCGATAAAGTGATGGGCGTGCTACTTGGCTTTATCACGCCAGATACTGCTTATGCGGGAGATACCTGGGCAGGCTGGAAAGGCTATATTGTCGGTACTTGGGACAAAAGCCAAGTCGGTCACGTTTTACTGAGTCCAACGTTCGACTTTATGTTTCCGATTCTAATTGCTTTGCAATGTGTGCCGTTTTTATTGGTTATTCGCTCGGTACTTGGTGGTGAGTTCATGGTTGGTAAAGAACGTCCGTGGTTGCTTTATGCCGCCTTTGCTTCTCTGTTTGTGACTGCTTGTATGGCTTTCACTCAAACTATCACTGGCGCAAGCGATGGACAGTATCTATGGCAATTTATCGGCTTTGGCATGGTCGCTATTATGTACTTGCGTAATGAGCAAGGTAAGTAGGGTAGCTAGATACGAGTAAACGGGATTCGAGATGCGAAGAGCAAAGCCTCCGTCATTCCCTAGACCGACGAAGGAGGGAGTTGGGAATCTCTTGATGCAATACGGTTGATTACTTACCACAATCGTTTCTGTATCTGCTTTTGCTTTTGCTTTTGCTTTCGTTACTCGTTCACTCGAATCCCGTATCTGTTCCAAAAAAGAAAAAGCCCGCAACCAAGGTTGCGGGCTTTGTTATAAGCGATGTTTGTTTTGCTGTTAAGCGGTAAGAGCTAACACGCTACCAGGCAGTACAAGGAATACCGCAACAAGGTAACCAGCCACTACAGCTTTGTTCTTCACAGCCATGTCTGAAATCAAGTCAGCTGCTTTAACTGGTAGTTCACGTAGGAACGGAATACCGAAGATGAATACCGTTGCCATGATGTTGAACACCAAGTGTACTAGAGCAATCTGTAGTGCGAATACTGCGAACTCACCAGATACTGCTGTTGCTGCAAGTAGAGCGGTAATACATGTACCGATGTTTGCGCCCAGAGTGAATGGGTAAACGTCACGCACTTTAAGAACACCTGAACCTACTAGCGGAACCATCAAGCTTGTTGTCGTTGAAGAAGACTGAACAAGGATAGTAACGATAGAGCCAGAAGCGATACCGTGGATTGGACCACGACCGATTGCGTTCTTTAGAATCTCACGAGCACGGCCAACCATTAGGCTCTTCATTAGCTTACCCATTACAGTGATAGCTACGAAGATAGTCGCGATACCAAGAACGATAAGCATGATGCCGCCAACAGTGTCGCCAAATGTTGATAGTGGCTCTTTAATCGCGCTTACTACAGGTTTAGTGATTGGCTTGATGAAGTTAAGACCCTTCATGCTCATATCACCTGTTGCTAGCATTGGAGACACTAACCAGTGAGAAATCTTCTCTAGAATACCAAACGCCATCTCTAGTGGTAGGAAGATAGCAACGGCTAATAAGTTAAAGAAGTCGTGAATGGTCGCACTTGCGAACGCACGCTTAAACTCTTCTTTACAACGAACATGACCAAGACTAACTAGCGTATTGGTTACCGTAGTACCAATGTTTGCACCCATGATCATAGGGATTGCTAGCTCAACAGGTAAACCACCTGCCACAAGGCCAACGATAATTGAAGTAACTGTACTTGATGACTGAATAAGTGCTGTTGCCACTAAGCCAATCATTAAGCCTGCAACTGGGTGTGAAGCAAATTCAAAAAGAACCTTTGCTTGCTCGCCTGTTGCCCATTTGAAGCCTGTACCAACCATTGAAACTGAAAGTAATAGTAGGTAAAGCATGAATGCCAAGTTAGCCCAGCGTAGCCAACGAGTTGTGCTCGAGATAGGCGCTGCTGCAGTAGTAGCTTGGTTCATAATGTTTTCTCCATTGGACCGTTTAAGTCTGTGTTTGGTCTGTTTGTTTAATCTGAGCGTGATGTTAGAGGGGAAATATTTCAGTAATATTACATTTTGGTTTAGGTAAGACTTTTTTGTGATGATTTACTCTTTAAATATTCCTATATCTAATGTGGTTATTTTAAGTGTCTGTTTTTAAATGAATTTAAAGGGTGTTTCTATAGGTGATATAGATCTTAAAAGTTAGAAAAAAATTGAAAATAATCGCTCAAATATTACATTATGAAATCACACACTTCGAAAAAATAAGTGGTAACAAGGGTTTAAGTTAGGTTTTTCCGAGCTTGTTGAGTGGGAGTGTCATATTTGATATAAAAGGGTATCTACTCCTTTTATTACGGCACACCTATGTCGCACCTCAACTATAACCATCTTTATTACTTCTGGATGGTCTGCAAGCAAGGCTCTGTTACCAAAGCGGCAGAAGCTTTATTTCTCACTCCTCAAACGGTAACTGGTCAGATAAAAGCATTAGAAGAGCGAATGGACGGCAAGCTGACCAAGCGCAATGGGCGTAGTGTTGAGCCAACAGAGCTTGGGCAGCTGGTCTTTAAGTATGCTGACCGTATGTTTGGCCTGAGTTATGAAATGCTCGATATCGTGAATTACAGCCAGCACTCCAATATTCTGTTTGATGTGGGTGTAGCGGATGCGCTGTCAAAAAGGCTCGTGAGCAAGATCTTAATGTCGACGATTCCAGAAGATAACAGTATCCACCTTCGCTGTTTTGAATCGACTCACGAAATGCTGCTTGAGCAACTCTCTCAACATAAGCTAGATATGATTTTGTCTGACTGTCCGGTGGACTCTAGCCAAAGCCCGGGCTTGTTTAGTAAGAAGCTAGGAGAGAGTGGCATGAGTTTTTTCAGTTCAGGCAAGGTTGAAGCAGTTAACTTCCCAGCAGTATTAGAACAAAGGAAGCTTTTGATCCCCGGTAGCCGAACCTCTATGGGGCGTAAAGTGCTGCAGTGGTTTGATAGGCAAGGGCTTAAACCTGATATTTTAGGTGAGTTTGATGATGCGGCATTGATGAAGGCTTTTGCTCGTTATCATCATGACGCTATTTTCTTGGCTCCGACGCTGTATATGTCTGAAGTGGAAGAAGATACGTCGCTGCAATTATTGGGTGGTATTGAAGAGCTAAAAGAGGAGTACTACGTCATATTTGCTGAGAGGATGATCCAACATCCAGCAGTTAAAAACGTATGTGACGCAGATTTTAGCAAATTGTTCGAGTGAGATAGTTTGTTAATGAATTGATATCGATTATCATAACTCCGCAATATGCCGGAAATACTGATAGCCCGTAGTTGGCACAAAGGTTGTAGGGAGCCAAACTATGAACTTAAAAGAGATGGAGAAGAACTCAGCACAAGCTGTGATTCTACTCAAAGCCATGGCCAACGAGCGTCGCTTACAGATCTTATGCCTATTACATGGTACTGAACTGTCGGTTGGGGAGTTGTGCGGCAAGTTGGAACTGAGTCAGTCTGCTTTATCTCAACATCTTGCTTGGTTGAGAAGAGATGGTTTGGTCGAAACTCGCAAAGAAGCTCAGACTGTGTATTACACATTGAGCAGTGAAGAAGTAAAAGCGATGATTAACCTACTGCATGGTATTTACTGCAAGTAGCTTATTACTGATGAGGGAGATGATTTCTTGTCAGGGATAAGGTCGACACAAGGAAGTGTCAGTATTTCACGTCGAACGTTAATCCTGAACAGCTTGCTTTCCGATCGGCTTATTCTGTTTATTGAAAAGCAGGTTCGGTGAATAAACAAAACTGTTTCAATGAGTAAAGTCGCTTTTAGTAAGTAAATAGCAGCGTTACTCAAAATTTAGATATAAAAAAACCGGCCTAGGCCGGTTTTTTTCGTTTTGCGTTGTAATCAAATTTCTATTAAAGAGCTTTGATTGCAGCAGCGAAACGAGACTTATGACGTGCAGCTTTATTCTTATGAATAAGGCCTTTAGTCGCCATACGGTCAAGAAGTGGTGTAACTTCTACAAGAGCAGCAGTTGCAGCTTCTTTATCACCAGCTGCGATAGCTGCGATAGTCTTTTTCATGTAAGTGCGCATCATAGAACGACGGCTAGCATTGTGCTGGCGACGTTTCTCAGCTTGGATAGCGCGCTTCTTAGCAGATTTACTGTTTGCCAAGGGTCTAACTCCCAAAAACTTAGTTCGGTGACAATTTAAGGGCGAGGACTATCCCTCATTAGCGCTTAATTGTCAAATGATTTGTGCAAAAACCAATCGTAGCCAAACAAACTTTGGTATGGAAAGGTCATCGCGGTTAAGATGGCGGGGATTCTAACAGCATTTTTAGACCAATGCTAATAAATATGCTTCTTAGGATAGGATAGTATTTATCCTCGCTTGAAAGTAATCAACTAGTGTCAGAGGTTTCTGTGAGTAAACGACTATTAAAGTCAGGCCTGATTGTCAGTGCTATGACTTTTGTTTCCCGTGTATTGGGGCTAGTACGTGATGTAGTAGTAGCAAATTTGATGGGGGCTGGAGCGAGTGCCGACGTATTTTTCTTCGCTAATAAAATCCCTAATTTCTTACGTCGACTTTTTGCAGAAGGTGCGTTTTCTCAAGCGTTTGTTCCTGTATTAACGGAATATCACGCGGCAGGTGATAAAGATAAGACTCGAGATTTAATTGCTAAGGTGTCGGGTACGCTCGGGGTTTTAGTGTCTATCGTCACGGTTATCGGGGTCTTGGGCTCTGGTGTGATCACCGCGATGTTTGGTGCAGGTTGGTTTATCGACTGGCTGAATGATGGCCCAGCGGCGCCTAAATTCGAACTGGCGAGCTTCATGCTCAAGATTACCTTCCCTTATTTATGGTTTATCACCTTTGTTGCTTTATCTGGTGCGATTCTTAATACATTAGGTAAATTTGCGGTCTCTTCTTTTACCCCTGTGTTCTTGAACGTAATGATCATCGGCGCAGCGTGGTTTATCTCTCCTAATCTGGAACAGCCTGAAATTGGCTTGGCTATCGGTGTATTCCTTGGTGGTTTAGTCCAATTCCTATTCCAAATGCCTTTCTTAATAAAAGCGGGTGTGTTGGTTAAGCCGAAGTGGGGCTGGAGAGATCCGGGTGTCGTTAAGATCCGCACATTAATGATCCCAGCACTGTTTGGTGTGTCTGTTAGTCAAATCAACTTATTGTTTGATACCTTCATTGCCAGTTTCCTAGCGACGGGCTCTATCAGTTGGCTGTATTACTCAGATCGCTTACTTGAATTCCCATTAGGGTTGTTTGGTATCGCGATTGCGACGGTGATTCTTCCTGCTTTATCTCGTAAACACGTAGACGCTCAAGGGGAAGGGTTCGCACATACCATGGACTGGGGCGTGCGCATGGTTTTGCTGCTTGGTATTCCTGCGATGTTAGGTCTTATCGTGTTAGCTAAACCTATGTTGATGGTGCTCTTCATGCGTGGTGAGTTCTCTCCACATGATGTACAACAGGCATCGATGTCATTGGTTGCGTACGCATCTGGCTTGCTTAACTTCATGCTGATAAAGGTATTGGCTCCGGGATACTACTCTCGCCAAGATACGAAAACACCGGTTAAGTACGGCATTATCGCTATGGTGACCAACATGGTGTTTAACGCGATCTTTGCTTATTTCTATGGTTATGTTGGTTTGGCGATTGCAACTGCATTGTCTGCCTTTGTGAATATGGCCTTGTTATATAGAGGATTACATCTTGCGGGTGTATATCAATTAACGAAGACAACTTTATTGTTCAGTGCCAAATTGATTATCTCGGGTGTGGTGATGGTAGCCGCTATTTTATGGCAGCTGGATAATATGCAACATTGGCTTGAATGGAGCTTTAGCCAGAGAGCGCTGACATTAACAGGCTTGATTGGACTTGGTGGCTTTGTTTATATTGTTTCGGTACTGAT
Source organism: Vibrio pomeroyi (assembly GCF_024347595.1). Classification (NCBI taxonomy): domain Bacteria; kingdom Pseudomonadati; phylum Pseudomonadota; class Gammaproteobacteria; order Vibrionales; family Vibrionaceae; genus Vibrio; species Vibrio pomeroyi. The sequence goes on from NZ_AP025506.1 coordinate 552,742, forward strand.
TTTAGGTATCCGAGTAAAACATTTAAAAGCAGCGACAGATTAATACTGATTAGTATATAATCCGTCGGTTTCACACAATAAATGATGCAAATAACAGGTTTTAGCTGATCATAATGGAACTGATCCGAGGTATACACAATATTAAAGCGCAGCATCATGGCTGTGTATTAACCATAGGTAACTTCGATGGTGTTCATTTAGGACATCAAGAGGTTCTGAGTCAGGTTTCTAAACAAGCTGCAGCATTAGGGCTACCTTCTGTTGTTATGACGTTTGAGCCGCAACCTATGGAGCTGTTTGCCCGAGATAGAGCGCCAGCACGTTTAACTCGCTTACGCGATAAGTACGTGCAACTGAGCAAGCTAGATATCAGTCGTTTATTGTGTGTCAATTTTAATCAGTATTTTGCAAGTTTATCCGCAGAAGCATTCATTAAAGATCTTTTGGTTGATAAGCTTGGTGTGAAGTTCTTGGTGGTTGGTGACGATTTTTGCTTTGGCAAAGGCCGCACTGGTAATTTCGCTATGCTTAAAGAAGCGGGCGAAAAGTATGGCTTTGAGGTGGTAAGCACCCAAAGTTATTGCTTAAACCAATTACGAGTCAGCAGTACTGAGATACGAAATGCATTAGCGGTCGATGACTTGGCTGCAAGTGCTACCATGTTAGGACGTGATTACAGTATTAGTGGTCGTGTGTCCCATGGTCGTAAACTGGGGAGAACCATAGGTTTCCCTACCGCTAATATTCCATTAAAGCGTTGTGTTTCTCCTGTATCGGGAGTGTATGTTGTTGAAGCATTGGATATCGATGGGGTTCCTGTCGGTGGCGTTGCTAATATTGGACAACGACCAACTGTTAATGGTGTAAGGCAGCAATTAGAAGTGCACTTTTTTGACTTTAAAGCCAATTTGTATGGTAAACAGTTAGAAGTACGACTTTTGCACAAACTGCGCGACGAGATAAAGTTTGAATCGTTCGACGCATTAAAGAATCAAATAGAATTGGATGCTGAAGCTGCAAGGGTGTGGCTGCTTCAGCTAAAGAATTAATCGGATGATTCCACCGATTAACATAATGTCTAACTTCGCCCAATATAACGGAATTAAGAATCGATGAGTGATTATAAAGATACCCTGAACTTACCAGAAACAGGGTTCCCAATGCGCGGCAATCTGGCAAATCGTGAGCCAGAAATGCTTAAGCGTTGGTACAAAGAAGATCTTTACGGCGAAATCCGTAAGGCAAAGAAAGGTAAAAAATCTTTCGTACTGCATGATGGCCCTCCATACGCGAACGGCGACATTCACATTGGCCACGCGCTGAATAAGATTCTTAAAGACATTATTATTAAATCTAAGACCCTTTCTGGTTTTGATGCACCGTACATCCCGGGTTGGGACTGTCACGGTCTTCCAATCGAACTAATGGTTGAGAAGAAGAAAGGTAAGCCAGGTCAGAAGATTTCGGCTGCTGAATTCCGCGAAGAGTGTCGTAAGTACGCTGCGGGCCAAGTTGAAGGTCAAAAAGAGAGCTTCAAACGTCTTGGTATCATGGGCGAGTGGGACAAACCTTACCGCACTATGGATTTCGGTACAGAAGCGAACATCATTCGTTCTCTAGGTAAAATCGCAGACAAAGGTCACCTTCTTAAAGGTTTCAAACCAGTTCACTGGTGTACTGACTGTGGTTCTGCTCTGGCTGAAGCTGAAGTTGAATACAAAGATAAAGTTTCTCCATCTATCGATGTGAAATTTACTGCAGCTGACGAAGCGGCTCTTCTAGAGAAATTTACTCTAGCTGAAGGCCACGCGGGTCAGGGCGAAATCTCTATCGTTATCTGGACAACAACACCATGGACTCTGCCTGCTAACCGCGCAGTATGTCTACGTGATGATCTTGAATACGTGCTTATCCAAGTTGAAGCGAATGGCGACCAGCCCGCTCAACGTATCGTTGTTGCTTCTGAACTAGCAAAAGACGTAATGGATCGTGCAGGTATCGAGCACTTCCACAACCTTGGTTTTGCTACTGGTGCTGATCTTGAGCTTTCTCAGTTCAACCACCCGTTCTACGACTTTACTGTTCCTGCTGTTCTTGGTGACCACGTTACAACAGATTCAGGTACTGGTGTGGTTCACACTGCGCCTGGTCACGGTCAAGAGGATTTCGTGGTTGGTAAGAAATACAACCTAGAAATCGCTAACCCAGTAGGCTCAAACGGCGTTTACCTGCCAGATACAGAGCTATTTGCTGGTCAACATGTATTCAAAGCGAACGATTCTGTTTTAGAAGTTCTAAAAGAGAAAGGTGCACTTCTGCATCACCACGCTTACGAGCACAGCTACCCACACTGTTGGAGACATAAAACTCCAATCATTTTCCGTGCAACACCACAATGGTTCATCTCTATGGATCAAGCTGGTCTACGTGCAAAAGCACTAGAGTCAACTAAGAATGTTGAGTGGATGCCAGAGTGGGGTCAAAGCCGTATCGAAGGTATGATCGAAGGTCGCCCTGAGTGGTGTATCTCTCGTCAACGTACTTGGGGTGTGCCAATTGCTCTGTTCGTTCATAAAGAAACGTCAGAACTTCACCCTGATAGCCCTGCACTTATTGAAAAAGTAGCGAAGCTAGTTGAAGATAAAGGCATTCAAGCTTGGTGGGATGTAGACGCTGCTGAACTTATGGGCGCAGAAGACGCTGATAAGTACGAAAAAGTAATGGATACGCTAGACGTATGGTTCGACTCAGGTGTTACGCACTTCTCTGTTGTTGACTCTCGTGAAGAATACAACGGCAACAGTGCTGATCTTTACCTTGAAGGTTCAGACCAACACCGTGGCTGGTTCCAGTCTTCTCTAATTTCATCTATCGCGATGAAAGACGAAGCACCATACAAGCAAGTGCTAACTCACGGTTTCGTGGTTGATGGTAACGGCCGTAAGATGTCTAAATCTATCGGTAACGTTGTTGCACCTAAAGATGTAACCAACAAGCTAGGTGCAGATATCCTGCGTCTATGGGTTGCTTCGACAGACTACACGGGTGAAGTTGCGGTTTCTGATGAAATCCTGAAGCGTTCAGCTGATGCTTACCGTCGTATTCGTAACACAGCTCGTTTCTTCCTAGCGAATTTGAACGGTTTCAACCCTGAAACTGACCTAGTTCCTGCTGAAGAGATGGTTGCACTTGATCGCTGGGCTGTTGGCCGTGCACAAGCTGCACAAGAAGAGATCGTTAAAGCATACGGTGAGTACAACACTCACGGTGTAACTCAGCGTCTAATGCAGTTCTGTTCTATCGAAATGGGTTCTTTCTACCTAGACGTAATCAAAGACCGTCAGTACACAGCGAAGCAGGGCAGCCATGCTCAACGTAGCTGTCAGACTGCGCTTTACTACATCGTAGAAGCTCTAGTTCGTTGGATGGCACCTATCATGTCGTTCACTGCAGATGAAATCTGGAACGAGATGCCTGGTCAACGTGACAAGTTCGTATTCACGGGTGAGTGGTTCGAAGGTCTATTTGGTCTTGCTGAAGGCGAAGAGCTAAGCAACGAATTCTGGGCTGAAATCCAAACCGTTCGTGGCGCAGTGAACAAGCTTCTTGAAGACGCTCGTAAAGAGAAAACAATCGGTGGTGCTCTGCAAGCTGAAGTGACTCTATACGCTGACGACGCAATAGCGGCTAAGATCAACAAGCTAGAAGATGAGCTACGTTTCGTACTTATCACTTCTGCTGCGGTTGTTAAGCCACTAAGCGAGAAGTCTGATGCAGCTCAAGCGACAGACGTTGAAGGTCTATTTGTTGAAGTAGCAGCGACTGAAGCTGAGAAGTGTGACCGTTGCTGGCACCACACTCCAGATGTAGGCACTATCGAAGGTCACGAGAAAGTTTGTGGTCGTTGTGTGTCGAACATTGACGGTGAAGGCGAAGTGCGTAAATTCGCATAACCGCTCAGAGAAAGACTGAACTTTTTGTAAAAATTATAGCCCCAGTATCAACTGGGGTTATTTTTAATTATAGGAAATGTGTTTCGCCAAGTTGGGTACTGATGATCACTTAAATCAGGTGAGAATGAATACCAGCTTCGTAAATACTAGGAATAGAAATGAGTGAAGTTTCGTTAAAACAATCTGGTGTGCGTTGGTTATGGTTGGCTCTATTGGTCTTCCTTGCAGATATCGGCATTAAACTTTTTGTCATGGACAACATGGGTTATGGCTGGGCAAACCGTATTGAGGTGCTGCCGTTCTTTAACTTCTTGTACGTTCATAACTACGGTGCAGCATTTAGCTTCTTGAGCGACCAAAGTGGTTGGCAGCGTTGGTTATTTACCGGTATCGCATTTGCAGTAACGGGCATGCTGACGTACTGGATGAGCAAACTACCAGCGACAGAAAAGTGGAACAACATCGCTTATGCAATCATCATTGGTGGTGCGGTTGGCAACGTATTTGACCGTGTAGTACACGGCTTTGTTGTCGATTACTTAGACTTCTACTGGGGCACTTACCACTGGCCTGCATTCAACTTAGCGGATATGGGAATCTGTATCGGTGCTGCGATGATCATCCTCGATGGTTTCCGCAAGAAAGATGAAAGCAAATAGGCGAATAAGCCTTAAGTAAAAACGCTTTGAAATAGATTGCCTTAAAGTCAGTCTATGACTCACAGAATAGAATAGCCCTAAGCGCTGTCGGTTGATTCCGGTGGCGCTTTTTTTTATGCTGCAACTAATATGAGAGCAAAGCAGAATGCGTTCTCAAATAATAAAGAAGTCTAAGGAAAGTAACGTGGCAGCAATTAAAAATGATTCAGCAGTAACCCTACACTTTACGATTAAGATGAAGGATGGTTCAGTTGCCGATAGTACGGAAAATATGGGCAAACCAGCGAAGTTCGTTATGGGTGATGGCAGCCTAAGTGAGAACTTCGAAGCATGTCTGCTTGGACTTGAAGAAGGCACAGAAAAGTCTATCGAACTGAAAGCACAAGATGCGTTCGGTATGCCTAATCCAGACCATATTCACCATATGGATAAAGCAAAATTTGCTGGTGGCACAGATGTTGAAGTTGGCACCATCATGGCATTCTCTGGCCCTGACGGTATGGAAATCCCAGGTATTATTACAGATATCGCGGGTGACTCAGTGACGGTTGATTTTAATCACCCACTAGCAGGCCAAGACGTTACGTTTGATGTCAATATCTTAGCTGTCGAATAGCTCTCTTAACGTTAGAATAGCACCGCCTTACAGCTGTGACACACAACCCAGAGCTTCACTGTCTAGGCGCTTCACTGTAGAATGCGAACCTCGCTGACGGCGAACTCTATAGAAACAACCTTAGTACCGCGGTAAATGATGAGCAATGAAATGAAAATAATGTTAGCTAACCCTCGTGGCTTTTGTGCCGGTGTCGATCGTGCGATCAGCATCGTAGAGCGCGCACTTGAAATGTATCAGCCACCGATTTATGTTCGCCATGAAGTGGTACATAACCGCTTTGTTGTTGAAGGGCTTAAGCAACGTGGTGCTATTTTTGTCGAAGAGCTGAGTGAAGTGCCAGACGATAACATCGTAATTTTCTCTGCTCACGGTGTATCTCAAGCTGTTCGTAAAGAAGCGAAAGAGCGTGAACTGACTGTATTTGATGCAACGTGTCCTTTGGTGACGAAAGTTCATATGGAGGTTGCTCGTGCGAGCCGCAAACATATGGAAGTAGTACTGATTGGTCACGCAGGTCACCCTGAAGTTGAAGGTACTATGGGTCAGTACGCTAGTCAAACCGGTGGTATGTACTTGGTTGAAAGACCAGAGGACGTACAGAACCTAGTGGTGAATGATCCAACTAACTTGCACTACGTGAGCCAAACTACGCTGTCTGTGGATGAGACGGCTGATGTGATAGAAGAGCTACGTCGTGTGTTCCCTGAGATTCAAGGTCCACGTAAAGACGACATCTGTTACGCGACTCAAAACCGTCAAGACGCAGTGCGTGAGATGGCAAACGACGTTGACGTAGTGATTGTGGTTGGTTCTAAGAACTCATCGAATTCAACACGTTTAAAAGAGCTGGCTGAGAAGCTTGGCACACCAGGTTACCTAACGGATTGTCCTGAAGACATTCAAACAGAATGGGTTGAAGGCAAGAAGAAAATCGGTGTAACCGCTGGTGCTTCTGCTCCTGAAGAGCTAGTTAACCAAATCTTAGATCGTATCCGTGAGTTAGGTGCGACTGATGTTGAAGAGATTCAAGGTCGTGAAGAGAACATGTTCTTCGAAGTACCGAAAGAGCTACAGATCAAGCAAGTCGATTAATCTTTATCGACTCGTAAACAGTAAAAAGCCAACGTTGATGCGCTGGCTTTTTTGATCGTGCAATATCTAAGCTTAAATTATGCTTACTGAAGGCCGAGTTGCTCTTTTAACGTCTTGAGGTAGCGACGGCTAACAGGGACTTCAAAGCCTGTCAGTGTAATGATCTCGGCCAGTCCATTTTCTAACAACTTGATCTCTTGGATCGATTTTATGTTGATCAAATATTGTCGATGACAGCGGATCAAATCGGTCTTTTCTTCCAAGATCTTCAGGGTTAGTTGTGAGGTTGCCGTTTGTGATGAGCTGCGAACATGCACGCCACTGATATCGGAATAGGCGCATTCAACCGTTTGGCTTGCCATGATCACAATGCGGTTATGACCAATACACGGAATCTGCTCTAAGTGGCAGGGAGCAATCGCAGAGATGTCTTGTTCAGGTGCTTTCTGGTTTTGCTTGATGACTTTATTCAGACGACAAACACTCTTGTTTAATCGACAAGGTTCAACGGGCTTGAGTAGGTAGTCAAAGGCATTGTCTTCAAAGGCTTGAATCGCATATTGATCGTAGGCGGTCACAAACACCACGTAAGGCATGGTTTCCGGGTCAAGCATGCTCAGTAATTCAATCCCAGTGACCTGAGGCATTTGAATGTCCAAATACACCACATCAGGCTTGAGAAGGTTGATCTGCTTAAGCCCTTCAATTGCGTTACTCGCTTGACCAATGACTTCAACTTCTCCAGTTTCAGTCAGCAGCTCAATCAACTCTTCGCGAGCAAAAAGCTCATCATCGACAACTAGTGCTTTTAACATCCTACAATCTTCATTTTGATTCTATCCCTGCTTGTTTCTATATATGTCTTCTAAATATGCTTACCGAGAAGCTATCACCTACGAAAAGACCGCTATTTTAGTATAGGTATGATAAAGCTCATTCGAGTAAATTGCTGTGGTTGAGATTCTATTTTTAGTGCTGAGTCTTGTCCAAAGAAATTAGTGAGTCGTTTATCAACAATCTCCATACCTAATCCGACATGATCTTGAGATGGCTTCTGATAGTTACCAGCATTGTCTTCGACGATCAACTTGAATCCACCTTTGAAAGCCTCGCTGTAGATCTTCACTGTGCCACCTTCCAACATGTTCGAAATACCATGTTTGATGGCGTTCTCAACCAATGGTTGCAGAGTAAAGCTTGGCAGTTGAGACTCGTATAATTGTGGGTCTATGTCCCATTCCACTTCTAGTCTATCGGTGAAACGCGCCTTCTCAATGGTGAGATACGCATTGACGTGTGCCAGCTCATCTTTGAGTTTCACAGTATTGATGTTCTGCTTAAGGTTGCTTCTAAAGAAGTGGGATAGGTGTTGAATGAGCTCTCGCGCTTTATCAGGATCACGACGTGTAACAGCACTAATAGTATTGAGCGCATTAAACAAGAAGTGCGGGTTAACCTGAGCGTGCAACAGTTTGATCTCAGCTTGAGTGAGCAGGGTCTGTTGCTGCTGATAGTTGCTGAACAGGATCTGACTCGATAATAGCTGAGCGATACCCTCTGCCATCGACATGTTAATGGTCGAGAATAGCTTCAGCTTAGGCTCATACAGTTTAATGGTACCGACGACTTCGTTACCAGCACGCAGTGGGATAATGAGCGCAGAGCCTAACTTACAATCTTGAGATAGAGAACATTGGTATGGGTTCTCTTTACCATCAAGGTAGATGATGTCGTTCTTTTCCATCGAAGTGAGGGTACTCTGCGATGAAATCGGTGTGTTTGGAATATGGTGTTCATCGCCAATGCCGACGAAAGCGAGGATTTTTTCTCGGTCGGTAATCGCAACAGCACCAACGTTGGTTTCTTCATAAACGATACGCACGATTTTTTGTGCATTATCAGAAGTGAAGCCGCCATGCAGAATACCCACCGAACGCTCGGCAATGGTGAGTGCGCGGCGTGAGAAGGTGGCGGAGTATTTCTCGAAGATGGTTTTTCTGTCTTGGATGATGCTCATGAACAGTGCCGCACCCACTGAGTTTGCAATGATCATTGGCGCAGCAATATCAGAAACCAGAGCGTAGGACTGCTCAAACGGTTTGGCGACTGCGAGCAGAATCAACATCTGAATGATCTCGGCAAACAGGGTGACAGAGAACACTACCAGCGGATTAAACAGCTGACTGGCTTTGTTCTTTCTGACTAGGTAAACATGCAGCAAGCCACCAATCAAGCCTTCTGCTGTCGTTGATATAGCACAAGCTAAGTCTGTAAAACCACCTAATGAATAGCGATGTATCCCGCCAGTAAATCCGACCGCAAAGCCAACCACAGGACCACCGAACAAACCGCCCATTACCGCGCCCATAGCTCGCGTATTGGCGATGGCGTCATTGATCTGCAGTCCGAAATAGGTGCCCATAATGCAGAACAGGGAAAACAGAACGTAGCAGCTGATCTTATGGCTTAAGCGAGATGAGATGCTCAACAAAGGGAGAATCAGTGGGGTTTTACTTAACATGTAAGCAATCACTAAGTAGACGCAGGTTTGTTGCAGCAGAGAGAGAATGAGTTCCATATTTTCACCTATTGAGACGCTTGTTAAGTGTAAAGCTCATTGCTTGGTAACGGTAGCTTTGCTTGTGTTTTAGTGGGGTATATTCGCTTCCCAGAGTCGAAAGCATTAACGCCTGAAAACAATAAAGCCCATCACAGTGGACGGGCTTTAGTCTTAGATTCCACTAATCACTCAGTGATTACGGGAACAAGCGAAGTTGTGTTTGGCTGTTCTTTTGTCTCTTTCTCTGAAGATTGGTCTCTTGTTCCCAAGAGCCTTAAAGAACTAGGCTGTTTTGGTGACGCCTTTTACTTCTTTCTCTTCTTCATCTGCAAGGTCGATGTCGCCTTTGCCTTTTGAAATCTTAATAACGTAAGCCGCAACACCTAGTGCACTCACCACACCAATGATGGTTGAGATTTGCATTGGTAGACCGAAGCCTAGTTGGCTGTTGTTCAGGATGAACGTGATACACACAGACGTCATGAAGATAGCTGGAACCGTTGTTACCCAGTGCAGTTTGTTGTGACGAAGTAGGTAAGCTGAAGCTGTCCACAGCATCATTACTGCTGTTGATTGGTTAGCAAAACCGAAGTAGCGCCAGATGATACCGAAATCAACTTGAGTCAAGATGCCACCGATAACGAACAGTGGTAACGCCATTAGTAGACGATTACGCAGTGTTTTCTGCTCCATGTTGAAGTATTCAGCAAGGATAAGACGGCTTGAACGGAACGCTGTGTCACCAGAAGTGATTGGTAGGATAACCACGCCAAGGAATGCAAGGATACCGCCAAATACACCCAGTAGACCAAATGAAGCGCTGTATACCACGTTACCTGGGCCGCCGTTTGCAATCGCGTCAGACAGAGACTCAACTGAACCGAAGAAAGACAGAGCAAGTGCACACCAGATTAGAGCGATGATGCCTTCACCAATCATTGCGCCGTAGAATACGAAGCGACCGTTCTTCTCGTTTTCCATGCAACGCGCCATCAAAGGAGACTGAGTTGCGTGGAAGCCAGAGATAGCACCACATGCGATTGTGATGAATAGCGCAGGCCAAAGTGGTAGGTCATTCGGGTTCATGTTAGTGAACATGTCGCTCATCTCAAAACCACCCATGATTTGGTGTTCGTCAGATAGACCAATCGCAGTGATTAGGCCAACAGACATGAAGATAAGCAGTGCGCCGAACAGTGGGTAGAAGCGACCAATGATTTTATCGACAGGGACAATCGTTGCGATGATGTAGTAAGCAAAGATGATAACAACCATCGTCGTTGCAGACATCGCGAAATCAGTTTGGTCGTTCACTAGGTTAGTGATCATACCTGCTGGAGCAGATACGAATACCACACCAACAAGAAGTAGTAGAACAATGGCAAAGATGTTCATAAAGTGTTTTGCGCCATTGCCTAGGTAACGTCCAGTAATGGTTGGAACCGAAGCACCGCCATTACGGATAGATAACATACCTGAGAAGTAGTCGTGTACTGCACCTGCGAAGATACAACCTAGAACGATCCAAAGCATTGCTGCTGGGCCGTAAAGGGCACCCATGATAGGGCCGAAGATTGGACCTACACCTGCGATATTAAGCAGCTGAACTAGGTAAACCTTTGGTGTCGACATTGGAACGTAGTCCACGCCATCTTGCTTAGTGTGAGCAGGTGTTTGGCGTTTTTCATTGATACCGAAAATCTTCTCGATAAAGGTACCGTAAATAAAGTAGCCACCAATGAGTGCTGCAACACAGGTAAGAAACCACATCATAATTTGTTATCCCTGAATGTATTAATTAAGTCAGGGTGTATATTAAAGGAGTCGATGAGAAGAAACTTCCGCTACGAGAGTGAGTGGTCGAATAGCCAATTTAACGGTGTTATAACTGATTGAGTGGTTTGTTTACTGTGCTGAGTGGCAGATATTTATATCGAGAGGCCTATTAGCTTTATAGAGAGGTTGTTTGAACTGGCTTAGCGGCGACTACTGATTCCGAGTGGTCGAAATTGGCCTAAAGTGGCGAACATTAGACAATAAGTGGACATCGACAGGCGTTCAGCGGAGAATCACCACAAAGGCAGCGCTTCGTCAGAAAGTGGTGAAGTAATAATATAAAGGATTGAAATGAAAAAAATAATCGCACTATTCGCCGTGGCATTTAGCCTTGCAGGATGCAGCGCCAATATTCAAGATTTAGCGGCAGAAGGTAACTGGAAAGAGATTGGTTACCGTGATGGTATTAAAGGCCACACTCAGCGTTCTTATCAAGAGATGGCTGCGCTTGGCGCTGTTGACCAAGCAAGTTACACAGAAGGTTATCACTCAGGAGTGACTGAATACTGTAACCCTAACCATGCTTATCAGATTGGCTTGTCTGGTCAGGTGTATGAAGGTGTATGTTCTGGTACGGAAGACGCTCAACGTTTCCGCATGGAATGGCAGCGTGGCTGGGATGAGTTCTCGAACGACTATTAATCTGGTTTACGGTTAATTCGTTATCTCGTTAAATAGCAAATCTCGCTACATAAAAAGCACCTAGCTAAATAAAAACCAGTACTTCATGTGTACTGGTTTTTTTGTATCAAGCTTTCATCTGTATCGAAGACTAATCCGACGTTTACTGATTATTCTCAACCGCTTTTCGCAGGAAGCCATTTTGTTGGTCAAGCTGAGCCTTGGCACTTTCAAAATCAAGCCCGGTTAGAATCATCAAAATAGCGAGCTTCACGTCATAGTTGGTGTTTTTTAGTGTCGACACGGCCAGTGCTTTATCACACTCAGTCGCTTGAATCACGATGCGAGCGGCGCGGGCAACCAACTTTTCATTGGTTGCTTTTACGTCAACCATCAAGTTCTGGTAGCTCTTACCAATGCGAATCATACTCGCAGTCGTCAGCATATTAAGTACCAGCTTTTGTGCAGTACCTGATTTCAAACGAGTTGATCCCGTTAATGCTTCTGGGCCAACTACTGGGCTAATTGCTATTTGAGCGATCTCGGCAATTGGAGAGTCAGGGTTACAAGACAGAGCTACGGTCACCGCCCCGATTTGATTGGCATAGTTAAGTGCACCAATCACGTAAGGTGTGCGGCCACTGGCTGCAATGCCAACCACAACATCATTTTCTGAAAACTGAATCGCTTTCAGGTCTTCAATACCTAGAGTCAGCGAATCTTCCGCGCCTTCTTTAGCTTTTAAAATGGCTTCTGGCCCGCCAGCGATGAGACCGATAACCATCTTGTCTGAAACACCGAAAGTCGGTGGGCATTCTGATGCATCTAACACACCTAATCGACCACTGGTGCCTGCGCCCATATAAATCAGTCGACCGCCGTTTTGGAAGGCGTGAGCGATTTTATCAACGGCTTGAGCGATCTGTGGAAGCTCGGCCTCGATAGCGAGTGGTACTTGTTTGTCTTGTTGGTTAATCTTTTCAACCACTTCGAGAGAGGTGAGTAGATCAATATCCATAGTATCAGGGTTTCTCCCCTCCGAAACGAGGTGCGAGAGCGCTGATATGAGAGCGTCGTTACTCATAATGATCCTTAAATGATGGTTCTAAATTGTTTAGTCAGCACGATAGAGAACGCCTAGAGAGGCAGCCCTGCTTGCGCCAGTCACTTCGGTTAAATTACTTGGCAGTTGATGCACATGACGTTGAGCAAGCCATGCAAAGGCCATCGCTTCCATATAATCGGCATCAACGCCTTTACTGGTGGTCGACTCTACTTCCCAGTTAGGAAGTAGTTCAGACAATCTTTTCATCAACAATGGGTTTCTTGTACCGCCACCACACACATAGAGTGCAGGTTGGTTGCCCAAGCGATAAGTCTCCACTTCATTGGCTATCGTCAAAGCGGTGTATTCACAAAGCGTGCGCTGAACATCTTCTGCTGTAAGGTCTTTAAACTCAGTAAGTTGTTGTTCTAACCACGGTAGGTTAAACAACTCTCTACCGGTACTCTTCGGTGGCAGTTGAGATAGATAGGATTCATCCAACAGCTGTTCGAGTAAAGCTTGGTTGAGTTGGCCTTTAAGAGCAAACTGCGCATCGCGGTCGAATTTGTCACCCGTGTGTTTATCTACCCAAGCGTCCATCAACATATTGCCTGGGCCTGTATCATAACCAAGCGTTGGCTGATTCGGGCGTAGCACCGAAATGTTCGAGATACCGCCAATGTTCAACACCACAACCGAGCTGTCTTGCGGGTGAAAAATAGTATGGTGAAATGCTGGTACGAGTGGGGCACCTTGCCCGCCTAGCGCCATGTCCTTGCGTCTGAAATCGGCGACGGTTTGAATCTCTGTTTTTGCAGCGATGATATTGGCATCACCCAACTGCATGGTAAAGGGTGATTCGCCCGTTGGCTGGTGGAATACCGTTTGACCATGGTTACCAATCGCCGTTACAGAAGAGGCCGGAGTACCTGATTTTTCGAGAAGTTGCAGAACCGCATCAGCAAATAAATGACCAAGCTGGTGGTCGAGTTCACCAATGGCAATCAAATCCGTTTTCTGACCAATACAGACTTCAAGCAGACGGGCTTTAAGGTCATCAGGCATAGGAAACTCATCATGCGCGAGCAATGTGATACGAGTGCCTTCTATCGACACTAAGGCGGTATCAACGCCATCCATACTCGTGCCTGACATCACGCCGATATATAACTCTGACTTCATTGTTCATTTCCTAAATTGAGCATGTGGATCTTTTGGTGAGCGATAACTTCAGCACCATCCAGAGCATCACCTTGAATGTCTAAGGCGCGAGCTTGAAGCTCTTGAGAAAGCTTAGGGCGATAGAATTGCCCTAAGCTGCCTAAAAACATAATCGGTAAGCTGTTATTTTCTGAGCATGCTCGTGTGAGCTTCTCTATTTCTTCATTACCTTGTTTTAATATGGTACTTGCTGTTGAGCAGCGTTGCTCTATATCAACGAGTTCTCGTGCAAATTGCGCATAATCGGTCGCATTGGCTCTATTGATCCACTTAAGAATATCACTACGTTCGCTACCTATTTTATTCATGACAAACTGGCTCGTTAAAGAGGAATGTTTGTCATCAAATTCGGCTAGAGTTTGCTGCACAGCTCGAAACCCAAGCCAAGCGCCACCCCCTTGATCGCCAATCGGGAACCCCCACCCACCAAACTGATGAGTCACATATTCGCTATCTAACTGAATGGCAACTGAACCTGTGCCAATCGCAATGCAGTTAACGCCTTGCCCTGCGTTAGCACCAAATACCGACGCCTCAGCATCAGTTGTCACATATAGGTGTGGGCAGTGGGCTAATGCCGATTGTAGCTTGGCTTTTAATTGTTTATTTCCTGCACCAGCCACGCCAACCACAATATAGCACTGTTTAGCTTTAATCTGATTCACACTCAACATTTCTTCAATATAATGAGTCAGTTGAGTGATTGCCGTTTCACCATATAAGGTCAATGACGTCGCCGCTAAAGTGCGTTCTTGAATGACACTTGGTGTGGGTGATATTTGCTTCAGTCTCATGGCGGTTTTGGTTCCACCGCCATCGACTGCCAAAGTATGGGTAATCATTGGCTAAACCGTTTGTAGTTTATTAACTTCTTGAGTCTGCTTCTTTCCTGCAAGGCACACGATTAATGATACAAACGTGCCGACACAGAGTTGATACGGGAAGGCTAATCGAATACCCACCCAATCCGCGTTAATAACACCCATCACGCTATCCCACACATAAGCTTGCATCAGTAATGTCGTTAAGAAGCCTGCCACAAGCGCTAAGGCTACAGACGTTTCATTGCCGCGTTCAGTGAAAATCGCCGTGAAGTAGACACCCAGTAATCCGGTGTAAGCAAACACCATCACACTCAAAGCGAACGATAACAGTGGCATGTCTGTGTACTGTTGCCAGTAATAACAAAGGATACCCATACTACCCAAGGCTACGGCCGCAGCAGCCATACCAAAGCGTCCAGCTTTTACGTAATGGAAGTCATCTTGCTCCCCCTTACGAGCTTCTAACCAAGGCTTGTAAATGTCTTGTACCGCAACTGAAGACATTGAGTTTAAGCCAGAGTTTAGTGTTGAAAGCGCTGCAGCAACTACCCCAACAGTCACTAAGCCACGAAGACCTGCAGGCATTTCATTCAGCACGTAGTACATGAAGATCGTGACGTTTTCGCCATTGAAATTTTGTACGACGTCTTTGCCTTCAACACCCATGAGTTCAGGTCTTTGGTAGAAGACATACAAGAGTAGGCCAATCGACATAAATACCAACACGACAGGGATCGAGAAGATGATTGAGTTGATCATCGCCTTTGAACCTTGCTTGGCATCTTTACAAGTCAAAACGCGTTGCGTCATGTCTTGATCAAGACCAAACGCACCGATGTTTAACAGCACAAAACCAGTGATACATGCCCAGAAGCTAAAGGTGCCAGCAGGGCTAAAGTCGAGCGTGAAATCGAGTAGGGTCAGCTTCGATGATTGTCCTTCACCTGGATTCGCAAGCACCTGAGCAATTTGGCTAAAATCGGCTGGGATCTGACCTAATAGGTAGATAATTACCGCAATAGCTGCGCCTACATAAACAATGAGTTGGATTAAGTCACTCCAGATAACGGAACGAATGCCGCCCATGTAGGTATAAGCGAGGCCAACGGCGACAAGGATCACAACCGAAGTGACTACGCTGCTTGGGTCAATGTTGGTAAATAGGATCATAGATACTGCGATAGCCGCCATGTATAGGCGAGCACCAGAAGCAAACACACGACCGACCAAATACATCACACCGGCGCGCTGTTTGGTCTTCTCACCAAAGCGCACTTTCAGCAGTTCATAAACGGTAGAGACTTTGTTTTGGTAGAAACGAGGGATTAGAACGAGCGCTACAAAAATTGCACCAAGAATACCGCCAATGTTGGTCGCTAGGTAAGTGAGATCACCACGGTAGCTAGACTCTGGTCCACCTAAAAACGTCGCTGCGGATTGTGAGGTCGCCAGTACCGAGATAGCAACAACCCACATTGGCATGGAGTTACCACCTAAGAAATAGTCTTTGGTACTTGTGATTTTTGTTCGGCTAAAGTGCCAACCAGTAAAAGCGATAATGGCGAAATATATCGCAAATACCGCCCAGTCCAGTGAGGTAAATAGTGAATTCATAGCAGCTCCGTAGCATGAATAGAGTAGAGGGTGTTTATTGTTATTTTTTCAGAATGTCAGTTTGAATAATGAGTTTCAAAATCTATTCCTTGGTGGAATAGTGACCAATGGTTTTCTTTGACAGTGATCCCAGAAGGTTATGTCAGCTATTCCAAACGGCAGAATGTGAAGGAATAATTATTCCAATGAAAATACAAAACTCGTTATGATAACGAGGTGAGGTCAAAGGGAAGAGCGTTTAATGAAAGGCATTGCGAAAGTTAAAGCGTTATTACCAAAACTCTCTCCATCGGATTCGCTGGTGGCTCGTTACGTACTGGATCATCCACAGCAAGTTAAGCAGCTTTCGTCTCCTGAGTTGGCCAAAGCGGTGGGAGTGAGCCAGTCGACGATCGTAAAGTTTAGCCAGAAGCTCGGTTACAAAGGGTTTTCTGAGATGAAGATGAAGATCTATCAGAGTGATATGACTTATCAGCCGGTATCCCAGCGAGGAATACATGGCACCATCACCAGAAAAGATCCGCCCGATACCGTGATGGACAAACTTCTTGCAAGTAAAACACAATCGCTTGAGCGTACCGTGTTATTAAATGAAGGTGAACAGCTGAGCAATGCCGCTGATTTACTGCATCTTGCTAATAAAATACAGATTTCAGGTGTAGGTGCATCATCTCTGGTCGCTAAAGACTTCGCTTACAAGCTGATGAAAATAGGCCATGCTGTTAACGCAGAACAAGATGCCCATATTCAGATAGCTAACGCCGCTTCTCTTTCTGAAAGTGATGTATTGGTTGCGATTTCCTATTCAGGAAAAACCAGAGAAGTGGTGAAGGTCGCTCAGTTGGCGAGATCGAAAAAGGCAAAGGTGATTGTGATTAGTCAGTTATCTCCTTCTGCTTTAGACAAATATGCGGATATCAAACTTATCTCGGCAGCTGACGAAAACCATATTCGCAGTTCATCGATTACGGCTCGTGATAGCCAACTTTTTATTACTGACTTGTTGTTCATTGCGTTAACTCAGCAAGAAGAGCAAGCCGACCAATTAATTGAACAAAGTAAATCTGCAGTAGCGGAATTTAAGCAATAGAAGGAAATTTTATGGGACCGTTGTGGGTTGATGTTGCAGGCTACGAACTGACCGCTGAAGACAGAGAGATTTTAGAGCATCCAACTGTTGGTGGTCTCATCTTATTTGCTCGAAACTACCACGATAGCAAACAACTATCGGCGTTAAACAAAGAGATCCGTAAAGTTGCGAAGCGTCCTATTTTGATTGGTGTTGACCAAGAGGGCGGTCGAGTACAACGCTTCCGTGACGGCTTTTCAATTATCCCAGCAGCTCAAGAATTTGCGACCAAAAACAATGGCGAACAACTAGCAGAACAAGCGGGTTGGTTGATGGCTGCGGAATTGATTGCCCATGATATCGACCTGAGTTTTGCACCAGTCTTAGACAAAGGCCATGACTGTAAAGCGATTGGTAGCCGAGCATTTGGTGAAGATATCGATACCATCGTTCGTCACAGTAGTGCTTTTATTAAGGGCATGAAGTCGGTTGGTATGGCGACAACTGGAAAGCACTTTCCCGGGCATGGCGGTGTGATTGCTGATTCACACCTTGAAACGCCTTATGACCCAAGAGACGACATTTTTGAAACCGATATGGCGATTTTTAAGGCGCAAATTGAAGCGGGAATATTAGATGCGATGATGCCTGCGCACGTGGTTTTCTCTCATTACGATGACCAACCTGCAAGTGGCTCTCAATATTGGTTACAAAAAGTATTGAGACAAAAACTGGGCTTTAAAGGCCTGATCTTCTCTGATGATTTAACCATGGAAGGCGCTGCGATTATGGGCGGTCCTGCCGACAGAGCAAAGGCTGCTTTGAATGCAGGGTGCGACATGGTGTTAATGTGTAATAAACGAGATGCACAAATAGAGGCTCTCGATCACTTAGCTATCCAAGAGGTGCCTTTAGCCAACTCATTGCTTAAAAAACACAGTTTTGATTTATCGACTCTTCACTCAGATAGCCGATGGAAAGAGGCTTCAGAGCAAATTAAGCGAATGCTAGGCAATGAGTGATAAATAAACACATAATAATTTTAGATAGGGCGATATGATAAATATCGCCTTTTTTGTATGTGTAGGGCGTGGTTTAGAGCTATTTGATAGCCTGAACTAGTTAAAGCAGTGGTGTAAAATTAAAATTACACTAAATGTTTTTTATTGTTTACACTTGCAATCGTTTTTGTAGCTGTTATTGTGTTTTTAAAGATTGTTAGCCCAAATGGAAATGTTGGGTGTAAAAATAAATATACAGGTTGAGTTATGCAGAAAAGTGAATTAAGCAATGTCAATATCATCGACGAACAGGTACTGATTACTCCTGAGGAGTTAAAAGCAAAACTGCCTTTGAGTGATAATGCTCGTCGTTTCATTCAAGAGTCTCGTCAAACTATCGCAAACATTATTCATAAGAAAGATCATCGCATGCTTGTTGTATGTGGCCCATGTTCTATCCACGATATTGAAGCTGCGAAAGAGTACGCGAAACGCCTAAAAGCACTTTCTGAAGAACTGAGCGATCAACTGTATATTGTAATGCGTGTTTACTTTGAAAAGCCTCGTACTACTGTTGGTTGGAAAGGTTTGATTAATGACCCTCATCTAGATGGTACTTTCGATATTGAGCATGGTCTGCATGTTGGTCGAGAGCTATTGGTTGAGCTTGCTGAGATGGAAATTCCACTCGCAACAGAAGCACTAGACCCAATCAGCCCACAATACCTAGCAGACACCTTCAGCTGGGCAGCAATCGGCGCTCGTACGACTGAATCACAAACTCACCGTGAGATGGCAAGTGGTCTTTCAATGCCAATCGGCTTCAAAAACGGTACTGATGGCAACCTAGGTACTGCAATCAATGCGATGCAGGCAGCTTCTTCTAGCCACCGCTTCATGGGTATCAGCCGCGAAGGTCAAGTTGCACTGCTTACTACTCAAGGCAACCCAAATGGTCACGTTATTTTACGTGGCGGTAAGCAAACGAACTACGATTCAGTTTCTGTACACGAATGTGAACAAGAGCTTGGTAAATCAGGCTTAGAAGCGGCGCTGATGGTTGACTGTAGCCACGCAAACTCTCGCAAAGATTTCCTTCGCCAACCTCTAGTTGCAGAAGATGTGATTCACCAAATTCGTGAAGGCAACAAGTCGATCATCGGCCTTATGATTGAAAGCCATATTAACGAAGGAAACCAATCTTCGGATATACCTCTCAATGAGATGAAATACGGCGTATCTATTACCGACGCGTGTATCAATTGGGATTCAACTGAGGCACTATTGAAACATGCACATACGGAATTAGTCCCGTTCTTAGAGAACCGCTTGAAAGGTTAGTCAGAGTTTTAAATTTAAGTGCCTCATCTAATGGGGCATTTTAAGATCTGTTACTAGCGAAATCAGCGTTAGTACGGGCTTATAGATTAGTAAGGAATAAAATGGCCGTTGAACTGAACGAATTACGCGACCAAATCGATGCTGTCGATAAACAAATGCTGGATTTACTTGCTCAGCGATTGGCTTTAGTGGAGAAAGTCGGTGAAGTAAAAAGTGAACATGGTTTACCTATTTATGTGCCGGAGCGCGAAGCGGCAATGCTGGCATCTCGTCGTCAAGAAGCCGAGAAAATAGGGGTTCCACCACAGTTAATCGAAGATATTTTGCGTCGTACTATGCGTGAGTCTTATGCCAGTGAGAAAGATTCTGGTTTTAAGTGTCTTAACCCAGAGTTACGTTCAGTGGTTATCGTTGGTGGTAATGGTCAACTTGGCGGTCTGTTTGGCCGTATGTTTAAGCTTTCTGGCTACGAAGTGAAAATCCTTGGCAGCCAAGATTGGGATAGAGCCGACGAAATCTTAGATAGCGCAGGGCTTGTGGTTGTTACCGTCCCAATTCACCTAACGGAAGGTGTAATTGCAAAACTGGGTAACTTACCAAGCGATTGTATTCTTTGTGATTTAACATCGATTAAGTCAAAACCGCTGCAAGCAATGATGAACATGCACCAAGGCCCGGTAGTTGGTTTACACCCAATGTTTGGCCCTGATGTACCAAGCCTAGCGAAACAAGTGATTGTTTACAGTGATGGACGTGGTTCTGAAAACTACCAATGGCTACTGAATCAATTTGGTATCTGGGGTGCGAGCCTATGTCAGATGGATGCTGCTGAGCACGACCACGGTATGACTTTGATTCAAGCACTTCGCCACTTCACCTCTTTTGCTTACGGCCTTCACCTAAGCAAAGAGAATCCGAACATCGATCAACTTCTGAAGCTGAGCTCGCCAATCTACCGTCTAGAGATTGCGATGGTTGGCCGTCTGTTTGCTCAAGACCCGAACTTGTACGGCGACATCATTCTCTCTTCAGATGAGAACATTGAGATGATTCGACGCTTCCACCGTTGTTTTGGTGAAGCTCTTGAGATCTTAGATGGAAAAGATAAAGCCAAGTTCGTTGAGAGTTTTAACCAGGTGAGTGACTGGTTTGGTGATTACTCACAGCAATTCTTGCAAGAGAGTCAAAGCCTATTAAAACAAGCACATGACTCGATTCACCGTGGCTAAGTACGGTTTGAAATCATGAAAAAGAGCGACCATTGGGTCGCTCTTTTTGTTTGTGCTGAACGCTATGAAAGTATTTGGCCTACAGTAGGCTAAAAGCAATTAGATCATCGTAGGCCAAATCAACTGTTCCTAATAACCAATAGCTAATAACCAACAGCTAAAAACTAGTTAGTCGCGATAGGCTTTTTAGTATCTTCACTTGATACCGTGTCGATAGTCGAACTGATGTAAGGCACGTTTGTTAGGTTGATCTGCAAGCGAACTACATTATCAATCAGTTGAACCAGTGGACCCCACTTAACCTTTTTCTCTTTCTCAAACACGTAGTTGAAGTTCTCAGGTGTCCAGTCCATCAAGTATTGAGGGTTCAACGAGCGACCAAGGAAGCGTACTTCATAGTGTAGGTGTGGCCCGGTTGAGTTACCTGAGTTACCACAGCTTGCAATCACATCGCCTTTACTTACGAACTGACCGCTGCGAACTTTGAATTTCTGTAGATGAGCGTAAGAACTCATGAAGCCGAACGAGTGGCGCATGGTAATAAAGTTGCCGAAGCCTTTATTGCTCGGACGAACCGTTTCAATTACACCATCTGCAGGCGCTAAGATATCTTCGCCGCGCTTACACGTCAGGTCGATACCGGTATGGTTGTGGCGCTTACCTGTGATCGGGTTGGTACGGCGACCATAAGAAGATGAGATACGCTGATAAGCCATTGGGCTGTCGTTTGGAATCAAGCGGAACATGGTGGCTCTTACCGCTGAATCGACGGCCGCAGCATCAATGCGATCTTCTAGTGATACTTCATCAGTAAGTAGCTCTTCATCGGCAAGGCCAAGTACGGATTCCACATCAAATACACGCTTACCAAGCAGCTGAATCGTGCCTTCTTTCTCGGTTAATGTTTGCGACAAAGAGTGGTTGGTTTCTACTTGTTCAGCATAAAGAAACTCAGTTTGCTCTTTTTCAACAATCAGGGTTTCAATCAACTCTTGTGCGTCACCCGCTTGCATCGCGAGTTCTTGCTGATTCTCGAAGTGCATGTAGGCAGCGCCGCCAATCAGTAACGGTACTGAAAAAATGGCAGTGGTGCACATGAGCACGGCTTTTCGCCCGAAGTAAAACGTCTGTTCCCCCTGACTAGAGGGAATGGTGATGGAAATTTTTTTAGACATGGTTCTGTATTAACTAAATGCTTCTAATAGACAAATGGGTTACGGAGATATTACTCACTACCTAAGTCGGTAAGATGTTCAATCTCTCTATAAAGCAGTTCATCGTCACCAACGTTAAGCTCCACAAGGCGCTTAAGGTGGCTAATACTATCAATATCTAAATGCTCTATGCGTAAACGCATTGAGGTATTGATGGTAGAGACTATCGTTGCTTCTAACTGAATATTGATATCACTGTTTGTCAGCGTAAAGCTCACGTGAACAGGCACATCGTGGCTGAGTTGTTGCCATTCTTCACATTGAATGAGTAAACCATGGAGCGACAAATCTTGCACTGAGCCGGATACATTTACTTGTCCTTGTGAGATCTCAGTCGGGACTTGATAAATAACTCGTGAAAATTGACGTCTTTCAACCATAGGTAATATCTCTATATCAATAGGTAAATAGTAAGCCAGATATATCAAAGGCCGCTATTATCGCGGCCTTTGTTCAGAATACAAGCTAATTTACTTAGATATACGCTTGTACTTGATGCGGTGCGGTTCTGCCGCTTGAGCGCCCAGAGTCTGCTTCAGCCACTCAGTGTACTCAGTATAGTTACCTTCGTAGAAGTTAACTTGACCTTCATCACGGTAGTCTAAGATATGGGTCGCAATACGGTCTAGGAACCAACGGTCATGCGAGATAACCATTGCACAACCAGGAAACTCAAGCAGTGCT
This sequence comes from Vibrio pomeroyi, assembly GCF_024347595.1. Taxonomy (NCBI): domain Bacteria; kingdom Pseudomonadati; phylum Pseudomonadota; class Gammaproteobacteria; order Vibrionales; family Vibrionaceae; genus Vibrio; species Vibrio pomeroyi. The sequence goes on from NZ_AP025506.1 coordinate 575,324, forward strand.
TCTTCAAGAGCACGTAGAGTTTCAACGTCAAGGTCATTGGTAGGTTCATCGAGTAGCAGTACGTTACCGCCCGCTTTTAGCAGTTTCGCTAAGTGAACACGGTTACGTTCACCACCAGAAAGCTCACCGATGATCTTCTGTTGGTCGTTGCCTTTAAAGTTGAAACGAGAGCAGTATGCACGTGCAGGGATTTCGAAGTTGTTGATCTTAATGATATCAGCGCCTTCAGAGATCTCTTGGAATACTGTCTTCGTGTCGTCCATGCTGTCACGGAACTGATCAACAGAAGCAAGCTTAACGGTTTCGCCTAGTTCAACTGTACCTGAATCTGGCTGTTCTGCGCCGCTTAGCATCTTGAATAGTGTTGATTTACCTGCACCGTTGGCACCAACGATACCTACGATAGCGCCCTTAGGCATGCTGAACGATAGGTCGTCGATAAGAACGCGATCACCAAACGATTTAGTTAGGTTGTTCACTTCAAGAACTTTGTCACCTAGACGCTCACCTGGCGGGATGAACAGTTCGTTAGTTTCGTTACGCTTCTGATATTGACCAGTAGTCAGTTCTTCAAAACGAGCCATACGAGCTTTAGACTTAGCTTGACGGCCTTTAGGGTTTTGACGAACCCACTCAAGTTCTTTCTCGATAGTCTTTTGACGTGCGCTTTCGCCCGCTTTTTCTTGCTTAAGACGCTCGTCTTTTTGCTCTAGCCAAGATGTGTAGTTACCTTCCCATGGGATACCTTCACCACGGTCAAGTTCTAGAATCCAGCCAGCTGCGTTGTCTAGGAAGTAACGGTCGTGGGTAATTGCCACAACAGTACCACTGTAATCAACTAGGAAGTGCTCAAGCCATGCTACTGATTCTGCATCCAAGTGGTTGGTTGGTTCATCAAGAAGCAGCATGTCTGGCTTTTCAAGAAGTAGACGACAGATAGCAACACGACGACGCTCACCACCTGATAGGAATTCAATTTTCGCATCCCACTCAGGAAGACGAAGTGCATCAGCAGCGCGCTCTAGAGCTGTTTCTAGGTTGTGACCGTCTTTTGCTTGAATCAGTGCTTCTAGTTCGCCTTGCTCTTTAGCAAGTGCATCGAAGTCTGCATCTGGTTCTGCGTAAGCTGCGTAAACTGCATCGATACGCTTAAGTGCGTCAGCAACGTCAGAAACCGCTTCTTCTACGATCTCACGAACCGTTTTTGATTCGTCTAGTACAGGTTCTTGCGGTAGGTAACCTACTTTAAGGCCTTGCTGTGCACGAGCTTCACCATCAATATCAGTATCAATACCAGCCATGATACGTAGTAGGGTAGATTTACCTGAACCATTTAGACCCAAAACACCGATTTTAGCGCCAGGAAAAAAGCTAAGAGAAATGTCTTTAAGAATTTGACGCTTAGGTGGAACAGTTTTGCTCACCCGAGACATGGTATATACGTATTCAGCCATTGCCGATCGATCCTAATTATTGTTCAAAATTGTCTGCTATTTTATACCAATATCCCCAAAGATGTTACTCCTAGGTCAGAAAAGCCATTCTTGAACTAATCCTTACCTATTATTGTCACATTGGTCATTAAAACTATATTTAATGAGCTTCTGAGGCGAAGTGTTAAATGTTAATAATATTTACACTCAAACTCTTTACATTTGATGTGATGTCGGGCGTAAATAGACTTCACGTATTCATACACGCACTAAGGAAAGAGCGAATGTTTTTCCGCATTGGTAATACGAAAATTGCTGTGGCTGCATCAGCAATTTTGTCTTCATTTTCACTGGCTCCGATGGCTATGGCTAGCAACGCCTCCGAGCTTGAAATGCAGCGTGATGTTTATGATAGAGCGCAAGAGGTTTTAGACAGCCGTGATCTAAAAGCCTACTCGACGCTGCGTAACAAAATTCAAACATATCCTTTAACACCTTACACCGATTATCGAGCCTTTCTGATTGGCTTAGGTGATCGCACTCCTGCTGAGGTCGATGCTTTTATTGAAGAGAACAAGGCACTGCCTTTCTCCAATCGAATGCGTGCACCTTATCTGGATTCATTAGCTTCTCAAAAGCAGTGGAAGACCATCCTTGAGTTTCAAACCAAAGAGCCTGTCGGTGAAAAATACCAATGTATCTATTATCGAGCGCATTACGAGCAAGGTAACAAAGAGCTTGCTTTCAAAGGAGCGAAACAGCTTTGGTTGAGCGGCAGTGGTGTTGATGATGCCTGTGACCCTTTGTTTAAGAGCTGGGACCAAGCTGGTTTAAGAACGGATGAACTCATACTAGATAGAATGTTATTAGCGTTTGAAGGCCGTAACGGCAAGCTGATGAGCTACCTGATCAAGCAATTGGATCATGATGAGTCAATTGCTCAAGCTAAGCAGATGAAAGCCTTGTACAACAAGCCTGAAAACGTGCTCGCATTTGCTAGGAAACATCCTGCTAATGAATTCTATCGAGCTCAAACCGAGTTTGGTTTCGAGAAGCTAGCAAGGAAGTCATCAAGCAATGCTCAAGCGGTGTTTGATGATGTCATCAAGGCTCAGAAGTTTTCAAAAGAGAAGTCTCAAGAACTTGCGGATTACTTAACGTTCCGTTTGATTAACACAGATTCTGAAGAGTTGATGGCGTGGCGAGACAAAATGCTCGCGAGTTCATCAAAGCAAGTGCTGCTTGAGCGACGTGCTCGTTTAGCGATTCAACATGCCGATTGGTCTGGTTTACAGCAGTGGATCGCACGCTTGGATGATAAGCATCAAGCTTCGCTTCGCTGGCAATATTGGCAGGGCAGAGCGGAGATTGCGCTGGGTGATACCGCGGAAGGTAACAAGCGATTGTCTGATATCTTGGGGCAACGTAATTTCTATAGTGTGGCTGCAGCGAAGCAATTAGGAAAGCCAGTTCAATACCCAACATCGACCCTCAAATACAATGCTGAAATGGTGAAGCCATTCGATACGTCTTTAGTTCGTATTGGTGAGCTGATTGACCGAGATAAAATTGCGGCTGCGAAGAGTGAGTGGCGTTGGTTATTAACTAATGCAGACAAAGACCAAAAGGCGATGCTTGCTGCCCACGCTGCGAAACAACGATGGAATCACTTTACGGTGACGGCGAGTATCTCAGCGAAAATGTGGGATAACATTGCATTACGTTTCCCGGTAGCTCATAAGTGGTGGTTTAATTTTTATGCTGAGAAGCACGATATCGACCCAATCACCTTGATGTCTTTAGCAAGACAAGAGAGTGCGATGGATTCGGAAGCTCGATCTCCTGTTGGCGCGCGTGGCATCATGCAAATTATGCCGAAGACGGCGCAATACACGGCTAACAAGCATCAGATTAAGTACAAGGGCAGCGATGATCTTTATGATGTCGGTAAGAACATAGAGATTGGGAGTCACTATCTCGATGGTTTGCTTTCTCAGTATGACAACAACCGTATTTTTGCTTTTGCTGCATACAACGCAGGGCCAAGCCGTGTGAAGCAGTGGCGTTCACGCAGTGACGAAAAGCTTGATGCGTATGCCTTTATTGAAATGATTCCATTCAAAGAGACGCGTGGATATGTTCAGAACATCTTGATGTTTGAGACTTACTATCGAGATATCTTAGGTGAGAAGGGCACGTTTTTAGCGCCTCATGAGGCAAAAACGAAATACTAAGCTCTCGGCGCTTGGTCCAAAACTGAGTAAATATTATAGGCAGTGAGTGCGAACCATTTCCACTTACTGCCTTTTTACATTGGATTGCATCAAGTGTTGCGGTATAAAGTGTTAAACGCTTTCAATCGTTAAGCGACTCTTTAAAGTCTGAATTTAAAAGTAAGTGTAGAGATATGGCATCACAACCTGAATATGATAATTGGCAACAACTAATGGATTTGGTAAAGACGGCTGTCGAAAAAGATCAGCACGAACTGTTGTTGACTATGATGATGACCCCCGATGAGCGAGATGCTCTGGTTGCTCGAATTAATATCTTTTGTGAGCTGATGAAAGGCGAGATGTCTCAAAGACAAGTAAGCCAAATGTTAGGAGTAGGTGTGGCTACAATTACTCGAGGTTCGAATGAGCTAAAGGCAAAATCGGAACAAGAGAAAGCCGTGATTGCGGATCTATTACTCAAATAGTCACTAAGTTGTGAGAGTAAGATTTGATAAAAAACGCTAACTGACTGTTAGCGTTTTTTGTTTCTGAACATTGATTTCAGCTCATTCACTTCAGATCTTCTTGAGCTCCAGCTAAACACTAAATAGGAAAGTGCTCAGGATTCACAAATGGGATCAGCGCTAAGATTAAAGCTTGGTGATACACAGAACTGCGAGACAGCTGGTTATGTGTCAGTAAGCCAATCGCACCGCCTTTCTGTTTGATATTATCAGTACCAAACACTTTATCCATTACATCTCCGAGCTCGTTTGCATGCTCTAGCTTTTCAAGCACGGCTGGTGGCAGCATCAGACTTGCTGAACGTGATTCACCTCGTTGCCCGTTAGATTCAATCACCATCCATGCAAAGGTGACGTTTTTTTCTATTCCTGCTTCTAGACCAACATAAAAGTCCGCATTAGGCTGCGCTTGAGTAGCGTTATGTACGCGGTTCACCGCACCTTGATAGGTTTCATCATTGCTCATCGGTTGATCTGCTACGCCACTTGGCACACTGACGCCAGTGAACTCAAAATCGGTATCTGGAAAAGCTGACTGAAACGCGCTTTTAACAGCATTTATTTTTGCCGGGTTTAGCGAAGCAATGATGACGTTCTTCATGTGTTGGATTCTTCTTCTTGTTGATTAAATCGAAGCTGATTAAAACGAAGTTGATGCGCACGATACCATTCGTTGAGCTCTTGTAGTGGCATAGGTTGACCAAAGTAATAGCCTTGCAGCATGTCGCACTGGGCATCTTGCAGCCATTTGTGCATCTCTTTGGTTTCGATGCCTTCAGCCGTAACGGTTTTGCCCTGTGCATGACACAGCTCTATCACGGGTTTAACTATGTTCTGATTGTCTGTTTCGATCAAGGTTTCTAAAAAGCCTTTATCCAATTTAATTTTCTGGGTTGGATACTCAACTAATTGGGTTATGGATGTGTAGCCCGAACCAAAATCATCAATTGCTAATCGGTAGCCCATTCGAGACAGTTCGTTGAGCCGCGGGAAGCCTTGTGAGTTTGAATAGAAAGTTTCGGTGATCTCAAAATCAATCAAACTTGGTGGAATGTTTTGAATCCCAGCGTGTTGATCAATGAATTCAGCGAGGTGCGTGGTTTCTATCCCGGCTGAAGACAAGTTGATTGATAGTTGAATGGAGTGATCAAATTGAGCCTGCAGTTGATGAAAGGAGGCGAATGCATTCTTAATCACCCAGCGATCGACAAGCTCAAATAAACCGGTTTGTTCGGCTATCGGAATAAACTCATTCGGCGGAACCAATCCAAGATGACTTGATTTCCAACGCAGCAGTACCTCTACGCCAATAACCTCGCTGCCACTAGAGTCCATATAAGGCATGTAAACAAGCTTAAACTCTTCATCAAAGTTCTTCTCTCTTAACGCTTGCTCGATGCTAGCTTGGCGTTGAATTGTTTTGTCTAAGTCTAACGAGTAATCCGCAAACTGATTTTTGCCAGCTCGCTTTGCTTGATACATCGCAGTATCAGCATTCGATAACAACTTCTCGATCGAGTACCCATCGTTAGGGTAGGTTGCGATCCCAATGCTGACGGTGATCGGAAAGCTACCAGATTCGGTAATAAACCCTTTTTGCAGCGGCTCTAATAGTTTTTCAGAGAAGTCATGTGCCACGTTACCCGAATGAGCGGGCGCATTGATATACACAACAAATTCATCACCAGACAAGCGTGCAGGCATGCAGTGAGCACAGTACTTATCTTGATAAAGAGCACAAATATCCGTGATGCGTTGAGCAAAGGACACCAGTATTGAGTCACCGATCTGATGGCCATACTTGTCGTTCACAAATTTGAAGTTGTCTAAGTCGAGATAAAGCACCCAGGTATAGGTATTTGAATTCGGTTTAGGCAGAGATTGTTCAACGAATGATTGGAATTGACGTCGATTGGCAATCTTGGTCAGTTGGTCGTTTTCTGCCAACACCTTTGTCTGTTGATAGGTGTTATCCAACTCTTGGTACATATCGTAAAAACGTTGTGATAAGCGGCCTAACTCATCATTCGTCCCCAAACGTTCAATGTTCTTTCTCTGTTTTTTTTCTACTTGCTGAAGTTGTCTGTCTAAACGTGTGATTGGGCTTATTACACAACGAGACAGAAGAATCAGTAGCAAGGTAACCGAAACAAATGCAGATAAGGCAAAGGATAGGCTGAGTTCATTCCAGATAGATTTGAGTTTGTTGTCTAACAAGAACTGTGCGGGATCGAGTGTGGCGTAAAGCTCTGGTGCAAGCTTTACGGTTTGGGTTAATTCATGCCCTAAAGTGACAGGTGTTGGGGTAAAGAACAAACTGGTTTGGTAGTCGAACTCTATCTGTTTCCGCAGTGAATTAAACTTATCGAGTGAGACTGACACTACCACAAAAAACACATTGTTGAGTTGATAGCTTATGGGTGTTGAAACCGTTTTTTTATCAAGCACCTCATAGTGAACCAACATCCCTTCGCCTTCGGAGTTTTGTATGTAGTTGGTGCTCGAAGTAGCTAAGGTTGCATGATATTGATGGTCGATGAATTCCAACACTTTAGGATCCATCTTTGCGAAAGGATCACTACTATTTTCAGCGTAATAGCTGAGGGTTCGATCGCCATCGAGAAGGGCAAGCCCTGTAAAGCTGTCGTCGCCATCTTGCAGCAGTTGAATCGTCTCGTGGAGGTTATCAATCAGCTCAAGCTCACGGTTGGGATTATCATCAACCATAAAGTAGTTCTTAACCATGTCACTTTTGGTGAGGGTATAAGAGTAACTGTTTAGGAAAGATCGAGACTGACGAAAGTAACCAGCTAGCTTTTCCATGCTTAACTGCAGTGCATTGTCTTCACGTTTGATGAAGCTGCTTTTTTGCGTGGAGTAGATGATATAGCTAGAAGTCGCCGTACTGATCAGTATTACAGGGGCAATCAGAAGTAATATTTTCGTACTTAGCTTCATGGCTATTCACAACATTGTTTATAAATTTTAGCGCGTCAGTTTATGTTACTTGGCAGGAGCTCGCTATTTTTTAGACGATGTTCGGTGATTTCCTGTGAAGGGGGTAAGGTTTTGTCTTAATTGACAAAAAAGCTACTAGTGAGTTTTATTCTAGAAAGGTACAAAACGATAGTGGTCGGTAGATATGCAGGGGCTGCGAAACAAATAAATTGTGCCTAGCTAGTGACTAAAGCATTTGGCCTACTGTAGGCCAAATGCTTGTGAGGCTGAAGTTCATACTAGTTCAAAGCTATGACAACTTAACTTGCGTGGCTTTGATGTTCTCACTCGGGTAGCAGCCCAGCACTTTCAGGTGACGAGTAATCGCTGTTAGCTCAGTGATTGCTTGCTGCATATTGTCTGAATCTAGGTGGGCTTCTAGATCGACATAAAACATCTCTTCCCAAGGGTTGCCCATGATAGGACGAGACTCTAGCTTAGTCATGTTGATGCCCAAGCGCTGTAGAATCAGTAGTGTCTCAACCAAAGAACCCGCCTCTTGAGAAGTCGACATGATCAGTGTCGTTTTCGCAGGGATCTGAGTCGATACTTCAACAGGCTTACGAGCGACCACGATGAAACGTGTGTGGTTTTCTGTTTGGTTCGCAATGTTGCCTTGAATTGGCTGAAGTCCGTAAAGTTTGCCGCTAGACGCATTACCAATCGCAGCAACATCATCACCGTCTAAGTCTTTAACTTTTTTCATTGCGTCAGCTGTGCTTGCGCAAGACTCAAGAGTCACACCTTTGAGGCGGCTCAAGAACTCACTGCATTGTTGATGTGGTTGTGGATGTGAGTAAAGTGTTTTGATGTCTTCTAATCGGATATCACTTTTCGCCACTAGGCAGTGTTCGATTGGTTGGGAAAGCTCGCCAACGATGTAAAGCGTTGTGTGTTGTAGTAGGTCGTAGACTTCGTTAATCGAACCTGAGCTGGTGTTCTCAATAGGCAGTACACCGTAATCAGCATGGCCAGATTCTACCGTTGAGGCGACTTCCTTGAAGTGATTACAGTTTAGCTCAATCAATTCCATATTCTTGCGACTGAAATATTCACGACTCGCAAGGTGAGAATAAGATCCTTTAGAACCTAAGAACGCTACACGAGCCAATGGCTTGCGGCTTTGCGGATTCGCTAGGTTTTGTAAGTATGACTGTTGCAGTAAAACAGAATCTTCGATGATGGTGTGAAACAGTTTGGTAATGTACTGAGCATCAAGTTCGTATTTATCTTTGCCGTTGTTGATCAGTTTTACTAATAGTTGTTGTTCTCTTACTGCATCACGAACTGGCTTTGATGTTTCTACCTTGCTTTTCGCAACTTCGATACTTAGCTTGCGACGCTCTGAAAGTAGGTTCAGTAGTTCGTCGTCTAAGTCATTAAGACGAAGGCGGATATCATCCAGTGAAATTGAGCGGTCAGTCATAAATGTGTCCTTATAAAAAAGCCTCCCTAGTGTGGGAGGCTTCTTGTTCGTTTTTGACTTGTTTTTCTAAAACGACTTAGCCTCCGATTTACGGAAGAAAAAAGAAGTCAAAAATAAACAAAGATTGAGTGTGCATAAAAAGTGATTGTTTTATGAATGTTTAAACACAATAAGCAAGCGAGCCACGAGCGTCAAGCAAAAAAATAGCGCCCTGAGGCGCTATTTTTTAATCTGTTATCTTTCCTTATTCTACTTCAGCTTCTAGCTCTTCGATTTCAGGCTTTTCAGCGCGGCGCGCTTCTGGTTTATGACGCAGCTTGTTGAGTTGACGTTCTAGTTTTTGTTCTACTTCGTTGATGGCAACGTAGAGGTCGTCATGGATTGATGAAGCAACAAGTTGGCCTTTTGGTACGGTTAGTACCGCTTCAAATTTCTTCTTCTTGTTTGGTTCTTCACTAAAGCTCGCTTGGCAGCCAATGATGTCTACTTGCCATTTATCCAGCTTCTTAAATTTGCTTTCTATGTGATCACGGATTGCAGAGGTAATGTCGATGTTTTTACCAGTGATGTTCATTTTCATAGAAGTTTTCCTCTGTTGTATCCCTCATGGGTTAACTTCAGATTACGACTTTTAGGAATAAAGAATGTGATCTAGATCTTGTTTTGGTTGGGTGTCATGATCATTAAAATCAAATGTGATCTCACGCAAGTCTTGGTATCTTTTTGTCGGAAAATGCTTGTTATCCCTATGAAAAACGATAACTTGGAGGCAAGGCTTCGCTAAAAATTAAAACGGTTTTTAGGGGCGTCTTACAGCTTATTGAAAGTGCTTGATGAAAATTCACTCAATACGCTTTCGTGATTGAAGTCACATTCAAGACCTCTACGAATTTTATAAGCAAAAGCCGCATAAGTTTTCTTATGCGGCTTTTGTGTTTTTAGTCCGTTCTCAAGCGTTTGTTGTTATGGCTAAGAATGCCAAAAAGCGTTAATCGTTGGTTTGCAGTAGTCTCGCGGTTCCGTTTTCTCGAGTAGCATTAATCGCCGCTAGCTGTTTGTAGATAACAAAGTAACGGTTGATATTAGCAACATAGGTTACAGGCTCTTTACTGACATATTTACGAGTGATGATTTCGACATTCTTGAACCAGATGTTGGGGTTATAGCCTTGTTTCTTAGCCAGTTGCCTCATCTTTCTGATTTTGGCTGGACCTGCATTGTAAGCGGCTAAGGTGAAGTAGATCTGGTTGTCGGGGGAAATCGCCACGTCACTAAAATAGCGGTCCTTGATAAAGCGCATGTACTTCACGCCCGCGTGGATATTGTTGTCTACTTTATGGATATTTTTTATGTTGACGTTTTTATCTCGAGCTGTGCTAGGCAATACCTGCATCACACCAATGGCACCACGATGAGAGACTTGGCTCTGATCAAGCCCTGACTCTTGAAAGCCCTGCGCCGACATCATTAATGGGTCAAATTCGTATTTGCTGGAGTATTTCTCAAAGACATCCGCCAGCTTAGCGACTCTGTCTACTTTGTTAGGGTTGAGGGCTCGCCCTAACCAACGGGTATTGTCGATGTATTTCTGGTAAATCACATTCCCCAATAAGGTACCAGTACGAGCTTTCTTAACGTATTTATTGATCTCTGCTTTGAGGATTGGGCTGTCTTTTCTCAGAGCCCACGCAATACGGCCATTTTCACGTAACGGTAAGTCGTTATGAACCTGAATGTTTTCCATTACATCGATCCACAGCTTAGCTTTATGGCTATCTAGAATTGTGCCTTGTATGTAGCCTTGGTTAACCAGTTCTATTAGTTCATAGTCTTGCAGTGATTCTTCGATAAAGTGGACATGCAGTGGTGGTAAACCTAATTCGTTGAGCTCTTTATTCACCCTTTGCACACTCTCGAAGTAGCTAGAGCTCGCGCGTATCCATACTTCCTTACCGCTCAATTGCTTGATTTCAGTGATAGGCGCTGACTTCTTCCCGGTGATAATGAGTTCTTTACCATCTTTAATCATAGGATCTGAGAAATCGATGCTTTCTAATCGTTTATCGGTGATCGTCAGGTTAGCTACGGCAACATCACCATAGCCAGACTGTAAAGAAGGCAGCAGATCATCTCGTTGTACAGGAATGATTTGAACATTGAGGTAAGGGTGTTTCTTGCGAAGGCTTTTCTCAAAGTGGTAGAGCATTTCTGCCACTATGCCTTTTGGCTTACCATCTTCTATGTAGTAGAAGCCAAGATCAGCAGAAACCAGCACTCTAACCGTTCCTTTGGTTTTGAGTACATCTAAGTCTCCCATGTATGGCTTATTGCTCAATGGGGACAGTTCTAATGCGTGGGAAAATTGGCTAAATAGCATGATCCCGATAAGTAATAACAACCTACTCACATCCACACTCCATGTTGATGTTTTGTTAACAGTTATTTATTGAAGATACCGTGTATTGTGCGATTCATCAAGTTTGCGAAATCCAGTTGAAAAAAAAGCGCGCTAGTTAATTAGCGCGCTTTTTTGATTGATATGTAAATGGTTGATTAAGGGAGTGGGTTTAACTCAATCAACTTTTCTGTTCTTGAAACTGCGTCTTCTAGGCCCAGTTGTTTGTAGGCTTCGAGCTGTATTTTCAAAGATTTACGCGCTGCAATTGTGTCAGGGTAAGTCTTTTGCAGTTCTTGAGTTCTGTTAACTGCAGCAATCCAAGCTTCACGGCGTAAGTAGAAATCAGCTGTTGCTAAGTCGTATTCCGCTAGGCGGTTCTTAAGTGCGAACATGCGTTTTTGTGCATCTTCCGCATAAGGGCTCGCAGGGAAACGCTCAAGTAGTCGCTTGAAGTCAGCAAAAGCAAGCTTCACTGGTTCTGGATCTCGGTCACTACGATCGATATTAAAAATATCGTGCATGAAGTTTCGATCTTGTGCCATGTGCGTTAGGCCGCGCATGTAAAGAACCCAGTCTTGTTTCTCATGAGTTGGGTTTAAACGCAGGAATCGTGAAATGGTCGCAAGGCCAAGGGCTAAGTCATCATTTTTGTAGTAAGCGTAAATCAGATCGAGCTGTACTTGCTCAGAATAGGCGCCGAATGGGTAACGAGAGTCTAGGGCTTCTAGCTTTTCGATTGCAGAAAGCCAGCTACCGCTCTGCAGTGATTCTTGAGCGTCAGAGTAGAGAACCGATGGCGGTACATCTGGCACTATCTCTTCACTACTTGAACAACCAACCAAGAGTGATACGGCTAATAGACCCGATAAAGTAAGGTGTTTCATGTCAGGCGTCGATTCCTTGAATTAAATATTTCGTAAGCTTCCGTTACTTTCTAACCAGTAACAGATACAATGATGCAATTATTCTATTTTATCCATACTAATGGGTATTAGTCTCACGGTTTTTAAAAAAGTTCGATATGGCTCAGCAGATCACATTAACAGACACAGTAAAAAGCAGCCAGTTAGGTCAACGTTTAGACCAAGCTGTCGCTGAACTATTTACCGATTTTTCTCGCTCTCGTATTAAAGAGTGGCTTCTTGACGGCAAAATCCAAGTGGATGGCGAAGTTATCACTAAGCCGCGCGTTAAGGTTATGGGCGGTGAAGAGATCATCCTGCAAGCTGAACTTGCAGATGAAGAGCGCTGGGAAGCACAAGACATTCCTCTAGACATTGTCTACGAAGATGACGACTTATTGGTTATCAACAAGCCTCGCGACTTTGTTGTTCACCCTGGAGCAGGTACGCCGGATGGAACCGTGCTAAACGCGTTACTGCACCACTACCCACAAATTGCTGAAGTACCTCGTGCTGGTATTGTGCACCGTCTTGATAAAGATACAACTGGTCTTATGGTTGTGGCTAAAACGGTTCCAGCTCAAACTCGTCTTGTACGTGCATTGGCTAAGCGTCGCATTACTCGTGAATACGAAGCGATTGCTATCGGTAAAATGACTGCTGGTGGTGTGGTAGAAAAAGGCATTAGCCGTCACGCAACTAAGCGCACGTTAATGGCAGTAAATGAAGTAGGTAAGCCTGCGGTAACTCACTACCGTGTTGCTGAGCACTTCCGTGAACATACGCGTATTCGTCTGCGTCTAGAAACGGGTCGTACTCACCAAATCCGTGTTCACATGTCATACCTTCAGCACCCGCTGCTAGGTGATGTGGCATACGGTGGTCGTGCACGCATTCCAAAAGGCGCATCTGAAGAACTAACGACAATGATTCGTTCTTTTGACCGTCAGGCACTACACGCGGTTATGCTTAAATTTGTTCACCCAATTACAGGTGAAGAAGTTGAGTTCCACGCTCCAGTGCCAAATGACATGGTTGTGATGGCTGAAGCGTTACGTGTTGATGCTCGCGAAAACCTAGAAGACGACATTTAATCGTGTCAATGATCATCCCTAACTGGAATGCACCTAAAAACGTGAAGGCATTTGCTTCGACACGTTTCGAGGGTTTTTCAACGGGTGCGTATCAAGGATTAAACCTAGGTACGCATGTTGGGGATGATGCTTCGCTTGTTGAAAATAACCGAGCATGGCTTAAGCAACAATCTAACATGCCTGCTTCACCAGTCTGGTTAAATCAAACTCACTCAACAGATGTTGTTACGGTTTTAGAACCGACGACGGATATTCTCGATGCTGATGGGGCATTTACCACAGCTACCGGTGTTGTCTGTTCTGCAATGACAGCCGATTGTTTACCAGTCATTCTTACTGATACCAAAGGCACTCAAGTCGCAGCTGTTCATGCTGGTTGGCGTGGTCTTGCTGGTGGTATTCTTGAGAATGCAGTCGCAAAGTTTTCAAACCTTGATTCAGATAACCAAATTATGGCTTGGCTTGGTCCTGCTATTGGTAAAGATGCGTTTGAGGTTGGTGATGACGTGCTAGAAGCTTTTGTTCGCTTTGATCCTCAAGCTCAATTAGCATTTCAAGCCAAAGCTGAATCAGGAAAATGGCTAGCGAACATGTCTCAACTTGCAACACAAAGACTTGCGAAAGTGGGCGTGTCACAAGTGACTGACTCTAACCTATGTACATTCGCAGATTCAGACGCTTTCTATTCTTATCGTCGTGATGGCATTACAGGGCGTCAGGCTACTTTTATTTGGTTAGAGTAATTTCTAACTAGTGCAACTACTCATCCAGCTCATTTATATTTTTAGATAAGCTCTATTCTTCATTCTTATCCCTTGAAAATCTACGTTACCGTATCCATCTTCTAACCATAAGATAAACATATCTAAGAGTAGGAAGGTTGGCATGCGTCTCGATCGATTCACTAGTAAATTCCAAATTGCGATATCTGATGCTCAGTCGCTCGCATTAGGTCGTGATCACCAATATATAGAACCTGTACACCTAATGGTGTCTTTGCTTAATCAAGATGGCAGTGCAATTCGCCCATTGCTGACCATGTTGAATATTGATGTGGTTCAATTGCGTTCAAAGCTAAGCGAAATATTAGATCGTGTACCAAAAGTAAGTGGTATCGGTGGTGATGTTCAGCTGTCGAATGCAATGGGCACGTTATTCAACCTATGTGACAAAGTCGCGCAAAAGCGTCAAGACAGTTACATATCTTCAGAAGTCTTCCTACTTGCTGCTATTGAAGACAAAGGTCCTTTAGGTAACTTGCTTAAGGAGCTTGGTCTTACTGAACAGAAATTATCTCAAGCCATTGAGCAAGTTCGCGGTGGTCAAAAGGTCGATGACCCAAATGCCGAGGACAGACGTCAAGCATTAGAGAAGTTCACCATTGATCTGACTGAAAGAGCAGAGCAAGGAAAACTCGATCCTGTTATCGGTCGTGATGATGAAATTCGTCGTACCATCCAAGTACTTCAGCGTCGTACCAAAAACAACCCTGTCATTATTGGCGAACCTGGTGTTGGTAAAACCGCGATTGTTGAAGGTTTGGCTCAGCGCATTATCAATAATGAAGTACCTGAAGGTTTAAGAGGCCGACGTGTGCTTTCATTGGATATGGGCTCTTTAGTGGCGGGTGCTAAATATCGTGGTGAATTTGAAGAACGTTTGAAATCGGTTCTCAATGAATTGTCTAAAGAAGAAGGCAACATCATTCTCTTTATCGATGAAATTCACACCATGGTCGGTGCCGGTAAAGGCGAAGGCTCTATGGATGCCGGTAATATGCTGAAACCAGCGTTGGCTCGTGGGGAATTACACTGTGTAGGTGCGACGACCCTCGATGAGTATCGCCAATATATAGAGAAAGACCCTGCATTAGAGCGTCGATTCCAGAAAGTACTGGTCGATGAGCCAACGGTTGAAGACACGGTAGCCATTCTTCGTGGTCTGAAAGAGCGCTACGAACTTCACCATCACGTTGAAATTACTGACCCAGCAATTGTGGCAGCGGCAACGTTGTCTCATCGATACGTTTCTGATCGCCAATTACCGGACAAGGCTATTGACCTGATTGATGAAGCTGCATCAAGTATCCGTATGCAGATCGATTCAAAACCGGAATCTCTGGATAAGCTTGAACGCAAGATCATTCAATTGAAGATCGAGCAGCAAGCTCTGACCAACGAAAATGACGAAGCCAGTGAAAAACGCCTTCGTACATTACAAGCTGAGCTTTCAGATAAAGAAAGAGATTTTGCAGAGCTCGAAGAAGTTTGGAATGCAGAAAAAGCCGCATTGTCTGGCACGCAACATATCAAGTCAGAGTTAGAACAAGCTCGTATGGATATGGATTTTGCAAGACGTGCTGGTGATCTTAACCGAATGTCTGAATTGCAATACGGCCGCATCCCTGAACTAGAGAAGCAGTTAGATCTCGCGACTCAAGCTGAAATGCAAGAAATGACCTTATTACGTAATAAGGTTACCGACGCAGAAATTGCAGACGTGCTATCTAAGCAAACCGGCATCCCAGTTTCGAAAATGTTAGAAGCGGAGAAAGAGAAGCTTCTTAAAATGGAAGGTGTTCTGCATAAACGTGTCATCGGTCAAGCAGAAGCGGTGGAAGTGGTTTCGAATGCGATTCGTCGTAGCCGTGCAGGTTTGTCTGATCCGAATAAGCCGATTGGTTCCTTCCTATTCCTCGGTCCTACTGGGGTAGGTAAAACCGAACTGTGTAAAACACTCGCTAACTTTATGTTTGATAGTGATGATGCGATGGTTCGTATCGATATGTCTGAATTCATGGAGAAGCATTCAGTTGCTCGTTTGGTTGGTGCGCCTCCAGGTTATGTTGGGTATGAAGAAGGTGGTTACTTAACAGAAGCTGTACGTCGTAAGCCTTATTCAGTGATTTTGTTGGATGAAGTAGAGAAAGCACACCCGGATGTTTTCAATATCTTGTTGCAGGTTCTTGATGATGGTCGCTTAACCGATGGTCAGGGTCGCACGGTCGACTTCAGAAATACGGTGGTGATCATGACATCTAACCTTGGTTCTTCGAGAATCCAAGAGAATTTCAACACACTCGACTATCAAGGGATAAAGAATGAGGTGATGGAAGTTGTAGGTAAGCATTTCCGTCCTGAGTTTTTAAACCGTGTTGATGAAAGTGTTGTGTTCCACCCATTAGGCCAAGAACACATTCAATCTATTGCTTCTATCCAGCTTGAGCATCTGAAAAAGCGTATGGAAGATAATGGTTATGAACTTGAAGTGTCGGAAAAAGCGCTTAAGCTGATTTCTCAAGTTGGCTTCGACCCGGTATATGGTGCTCGACCGTTGAAAAGAGCGATTCAACAGAGTGTTGAGAACCCGCTAGCGAAAGCGATACTGGCTGGAAAAATAAACCCAGAGAAAAAAGTTCAACTATTAGTAAATAACGACAGAATCATTGCTCACCAATAATTAAAGCACGAACGGTAGGTACGATTAGCTGAAATTAAGGCGTAATCGTACCTATTTTGAACGCTTTGTTTGAATAGTGTTCGAACGGTCGCCGGTGGCGGTTTTTTTTTGTTTTTGGTCTTGTGCAAAGGATTATTCTCTCTATAATGCGCCTCCGTTGCCAAGGATAACCAAGCGGTTTGAACTGAGTAACAAGACGGAACTAAGCATTTAAGATGCTTTGAAAAATTAGCTGGAAAAAGTGTTTGACACTGGAACCCAATTCGCTAGAATGGCCGTCCACTTCGAGAGGCTCCTTGGTTAAAAGGAACGCTCAAGAAGTAAAGCTCTTTAACAATTTAAACCTATCAATCTGTGTGGGCACTCGTTGATGAATATCAAAACGTTTTATCGTTAGATAAAACAGATTCTTCGGAATCAAAATGATTTCAATGAACTGAGTGACCAATACAAATAACTTCGGTTATTTGGCACAGTCAATTCATTACCATTCTGTTGGAATGGTAATAGCTTTAGAATTACTTTTTGTAGTTTTGAAGTCAGTATTCGTTGAGTCACAAAATCTTAAATTGAAGAGTTTGATCATGGCTCAGATTGAACGCTGGCGGCAGGCCTAACACATGCAAGTCGAGCGGAAACGACACTAACAATCCTTCGGGTGCGTTAATGGGCGTCGAGCGGCGGACGGGTGAGTAATGCCTAGGAAATTGCCTTGATGTGGGGGATAACCATTGGAAACGATGGCTAATACCGCATAATGCCTACGGGCCAAAGAGGGGGACCTTCGGGCCTCTCGCGTCAAGATATGCCTAGGTGGGATTAGCTAGTTGGTGAGGTAATGGCTCACCAAGGCGACGATCCCTAGCTGGTCTGAGAGGATGATCAGCCACACTGGAACTGAGACACGGTCCAGACTCCTACGGGAGGCAGCAGTGGGGAATATTGCACAATGGGCGAAAGCCTGATGCAGCCATGCCGCGTGTATGAAGAAGGCCTTCGGGTTGTAAAGTACTTTCAGTTGTGAGGAAGGGGGTAGCGTTAATAGCGCTATCTCTTGACGTTAGCAACAGAAGAAGCACCGGCTAACTCCGTGCCAGCAGCCGCGGTAATACGGAGGGTGCGAGCGTTAATCGGAATTACTGGGCGTAAAGCGCATGCAGGTGGTTCATTAAGTCAGATGTGAAAGCCCGGGGCTCAACCTCGGAACTGCATTTGAAACTGGTGAACTAGAGTACTGTAGAGGGGGGTAGAATTTCAGGTGTAGCGGTGAAATGCGTAGAGATCTGAAGGAATACCAGTGGCGAAGGCGGCCCCCTGGACAGATACTGACACTCAGATGCGAAAGCGTGGGGAGCAAACAGGATTAGATACCCTGGTAGTCCACGCCGTAAACGATGTCTACTTGGAGGTTGTGGCCTTGAGCCGTGGCTTTCGGAGCTAACGCGTTAAGTAGACCGCCTGGGGAGTACGGTCGCAAGATTAAAACTCAAATGAATTGACGGGGGCCCGCACAAGCGGTGGAGCATGTGGTTTAATTCGATGCAACGCGAAGAACCTTACCTACTCTTGACATCCAGAGAAGCCAGCGGAGACGCAGGTGTGCCTTCGGGAGCTCTGAGACAGGTGCTGCATGGCTGTCGTCAGCTCGTGTTGTGAAATGTTGGGTTAAGTCCCGCAACGAGCGCAACCCTTATCCTTGTTTGCCAGCGAGTAATGTCGGGAACTCCAGGGAGACTGCCGGTGATAAACCGGAGGAAGGTGGGGACGACGTCAAGTCATCATGGCCCTTACGAGTAGGGCTACACACGTGCTACAATGGCGCATACAGAGGGCAGCAAGCCAGCGATGGTAAGCGAATCCCAAAAAGTGCGTCGTAGTCCGGATTGGAGTCTGCAACTCGACTCCATGAAGTCGGAATCGCTAGTAATCGTAGATCAGAATGCTACGGTGAATACGTTCCCGGGCCTTGTACACACCGCCCGTCACACCATGGGAGTGGGCTGCAAAAGAAGTGGGTAGTTTAACCTTTCGGGGAGGACGCTCACCACTTTGTGGTTCATGACTGGGGTGAAGTCGTAACAAGGTAGCCCTAGGGGAACCTGGGGCTGGATCACCTCCTTATACGAAGATATTCACGATAAGTGTCCACACAGATTGATGGTTTAATAAGTTAAGAGTAGGAAATACTTTTCCAGATGGGGCTATAGCTCAGCTGGGAGAGCGCCTCGCTGGCAGCGAGGAGGTCTGCGGTTCGATCCCGCATAGCTCCACCATCTTTAAGTGTTCTTCCTTAAGAATCTTTAAAAATGGTTATTTCTTTTGAAATACCTAGCTCTTTAACAATTTGGAAAGCTGACTGATTGATTACTTACGAGTAATTCAATCAAATTTAAAAGTTCTCAATGTTTATCTTTTGATAAACACAACAAACACATTCAAGTGTCTTGTATTCGATTCAAATTCGTTTGAATCACATTGAGTCCGGCAAACAGTCATTGAGAATTAACCCTTCTTAATGACAACCAAAAACCTTGGTTAGTTGCCATACACTAAGACCCTTTCGGGTTGTATGGTTAAGTGACTAAGCGTACACGGTGGATGCCTTGGCAGTCAGAGGCGATGAAAGGCGTAATAACTTGCGATAAGCCCAGATTAGGTAGTAATAACCTTTGAGTCTGGGATTCCTGAATGGGGAAACCCACTTACATAAGTAAGTATCCTGTTGTGAATACATAGCAACAGGAGGCAAACCGGGGGAACTGAAACATCTAAGTACCCCGAGGAAGAGAAATCAACCGAGATTCCGAAAGTAGCGGCGAGCGAAATTGGATTAGCCCTTAAGCTTTTAATGAGACAGATGAAGGCTCTGGAAAGTGCCGCAATAGAGGGTGATAGCCCCGTAATCGACATCTCATCATCAGTGAAAACGAGTAGGGCGGGACACGTGATATCCTGTCTGAATATGGGGGGACCATCCTCCAAGGCTAAATACTACTGACTGACCGATAGTGAACCAGTACCGTGAGGGAAAGGCGAAAAGAACCCCTGTGAGGGGAGTGAAATAGAACCTGAAACCGTGTACGTACAAGCAGTAGGAGCACCTTCGTGGTGTGACTGCGTACCTTTTGTATAATGGGTCAGCGACTTAATTTTAGTAGCAAGGTTAACCGTTTAGGGGAGCCGTAGGGAAACCGAGTCTTAACTGGGCGTACAGTTGCTAGGATTAGACCCGAAACCAGGTGATCTAGCCATGGGCAGGTTGAAGGTTGAGTAACATCAACTGGAGGACCGAACCGACTAATGTTGAAAAATTAGCGGATGACTTGTGGCTAGGGGTGAAAGGCCAATCAAACCTGGAGATAGCTGGTTCTCCCCGAAAGCTATTTAGGTAGCGCCTCGGACGAATACTACTGGGGGTAGAGCACTGTTAAGGCTAGGGGGTCATCCCGACTTACCAACCCTTTGCAAACTCCGAATACCAGTAAGTACTATCCGGGAGACACACGGCGGGTGCTAACGTCCGTCGTGGAGAGGGAAACAACCCAGACCGCCAGCTAAGGTCCCAAAGTATAGCTAAGTGGGAAACGATGTGGGAAGGCTCAGACAGCCAGGATGTTGGCTTAGAAGCAGCCATCATTTAAAGAAAGCGTAATAGCTCACTGGTCGAGTCGGCCTGCGCGGAAGATGTAACGGGGCTAAGCTATACACCGAAGCTGCGGCTACGTACCTTAGGGTATGTGGGGTAGGGGAGCGTTCTGTAAGCCGTTGAAGGTGGTCTGTAAGGGCTGCTGGAGGTATCAGAAGTGCGAATGCTGACATGAGTAACGATAAAGGGAGTGAAAAACTCCCTCGCCGGAAGACCAAGGGTTCCTGTCCAACGTTAATCGGGGCAGGGTAAGTCGACTCCTAAGGCGAGGCCGAAAGGCGTAGTCGATGGGAAACGGGTTAATATTCCCGTACTTCTTACAATTGCGATGGGGGGACGGAGAAGGCTAGGTGGGCCTGGCGACGGTTGTCCAGGTTCAAGTACGTAGGCGGAAAGTTTAGGTAAATCCGGACTTTCTTAACGCTGAGATACGATGTCGAGCTACTACGGTAGTGAAGTCATTGATGCCATGCTTCCAGGAAAAGCCTCTAAGCTTCAGATTGTAAGGAATCGTACCCCAAACCGACACAGGTGGTCGGGTAGAGAATACCAAGGCGCTTGAGAGAACTCGGGTGAAGGAACTAGGCAAAATGGTACCGTAACTTCGGGAGAAGGTACGCTCTTATCAGTGAAGTCCCTTGCGGATGGAGCAGACGAGAGTCGCAGATACCAGGTGGCTGCAACTGTTTATTAAAAACACAGCACTGTGCAAAATCGTAAGATGACGTATACGGTGTGACGCCTGCCCGGTGCCGGAAGGTTAATTGATGGGGTTAGACTTCGGTCGAAGCTCTTGATCGAAGCCCCGGTAAACGGCGGCCGTAACTATAACGGTCCTAAGGTAGCGAAATTCCTTGTCGGGTAAGTTCCGACCTGCACGAATGGCGTAATGATGGCCACGCTGTCTCCACCCGAGACTCAGTGAAATTGAAATCGCTGTGAAGATGCAGTGTACCCGCGGCTAGACGGAAAGACCCCGTGAACCTTTACTACAGCTTGGCACTGAACATTGAACCTACATGTGTAGGATAGGTGGGAGACTTTGAAACCGCGTCGCTAGATGTGGTGGAGTCGTCCTTGAAATACCACCCTTGTAGTTTTGATGTTCTAACGTTGGTCCCTGAATCGGGATTACGGACAGTGCCTGGTGGGTAGTTTGACTGGGGCGGTCTCCTCCCAAAGAGTAACGGAGGAGCACGAAGGTGGGCTAAACACGGTTGGACATCGTGTGGTTAGTGCAATGGCATAAGCCCGCTTGACTGCGAGAATGACAATTCGAGCAGGTGCGAAAGCAGGTCATAGTGATCCGGTGGTTCTGAATGGAAGGGCCATCGCTCAACGGATAAAAGGTACTCCGGGGATAACAGGCTGATACCGCCCAAGAGTTCATATCGACGGCGGTGTTTGGCACCTCGATGTCGGCTCATCACATCCTGGGGCTGAAGTCGGTCCCAAGGGTATGGCTGTTCGCCATTTAAAGTGGTACGCGAGCTGGGTTTAGAACGTCGTGAGACAGTTCGGTCCCTATCTGCCGTGGGCGTTGGAAAATTGAAGGGGGCTGCTCCTAGTACGAGAGGACCGGAGTGGACGAACCTCTGGTGTTCGGGTTGTCATGCCAATGGCATTGCCCGGTAGCTAAGTTCGGAATCGATAACCGCTGAAAGCATCTAAGCGGGAAGCGAGCCCTGAGATGAGTTTTCCCTGACGCTATAAGCGTCCTTAAGGGTTGTTCAAGACTAGAACGTTGATAGGCAGGGTGTGTAAGTGCTGCGAGGCATTGAGCTAACCTGTACTAATTGCCCGTGAGGCTTAACCATACAACACCCAAGGGGTTTTGTGGACTCAAAGACAGACCTTGAATGAGTTTGAAGAGTTACTTTTAAATACAGTTTTCCGAATTTTAAAATTTGCTTGGCGACCATAGCATTGTGGACCCACCTGATTCCATGCCGAACTCAGAAGTGAAACACAATAGCGCCGATGGTAGTGTGGGGCTTCCCCATGTGAGAGTAGGACATCGCCAGGCTTTAAATTATGAACGACTTGTCAGCGACGACAAGTAGTCCACTGCGGAGTGGTAGTTCAGTTGGTTAGAATACCGGCCTGTCACGCCGGGGGTCGCGGGTTCGAGTCCCGTCCACTCCGCCACTTATTCAGAGTTTCAGCTCTTTAAAACTGAAAATAGGGGTGTAGCTCCAATTGGCAGAGCAGCGGATTCCAAATCCGCGTGTTGGGAGTTCGAATCTCTCCACCCCTGCCATATTTAAGGCTCTAGTTGAAAGACTAGAGCCTTTTTGCTTTTTGGCGTTGAAACATGTCATTAGCAGAGCTCCGGGTTTCCCGACTTACCAGAGCAGCGCGTGTGGGAGTTCAAACCTCCGGAGTGCCGATCCATTCCACTCCTTCCAAATTTAAAGCTTTAGTTGAAAGAAGAGTCTGTGTACTTTGTAAAGTTTCAAGATTCATTCCTAGCTCTCAATAAACAAATCTCTATTTTCCCAAAAAATCACGGTCAATATGAATATATTTTCTAATGACGACTAGTATAAATAATATGCATCTTTCACTTGGAATTGGTATGAGGTTATTTTGTGTATTAGTTTGGGCCTTTTGTTCTTTTTTCGTATCGGCAACGACTTGGGAGAAAGAGAAGACCCCTACGGTAAATTCAACCTCATCAATAGGAAGCTATGCTAACGGTTGCCTTGATGGCGCACAGGCCTTGCCAATCGATGGCGTCGGTTACCAGATTATTCGTCCTCAAAGAGGGCGTTATTATGGTCATACAGAGGCCATTCAGTTCATTGAAAGGCTAGGCATAACTACAAGTGAGCAACTCGATACCAACTTACTGGTAGGAGATATTTCTTTGCCTCGTGGCGGGCGCTTTTCATCTGGTCATTCAAGTCATCAAACAGGGCTAGATATCGATATATGGTTAAGACTCACAAGCAAGAGGCTTTCGGTGAATGAGCTTGCTGTCCCTAAGCCAGTGAGTGTCGTTGATCTTACTAACTACAAGCTTCGCAAATCAAATTGGACAGAGGATCATTTTCAAGTGATCCGCTATGCCGCGAAAGATGAGAAAGTAGTGCGAATTTTTGTTCATCCCGTGATTAAGCAAACCCTTTGTGAGCAAGAAAACTTTGATGCAGATGATAGAGCTTGGCTTGGCAAAATCAGACCTTGGTGGGGGCATCATTCTCATTTTCATGTTCGCTTAAAGTGCCCTGAAGGGAGTACGAACTGCATTGCTCAAGCTAGCCCTCCAAAAGGTGATGGTTGTGGAGAAGAACTTGCAAGTTGGGCTCCGAAAACCATACCTGTATCTCCTCCTAAAAAAGTCGCAAAAAGTAAGAAAAAGAAGAAAGTTAAAGTGATGCCAAGTCAGTGTTTAGCCTTGATATCCAATAAGTAATCGCATATATCGAGGTTAATTACAGTGGTAATGCCACTGGCTTTCTCGTCTCTGAAAGTTGAGAAATGTCACACTTTTGTCTAGAGTTTATAAACACGAGATTAAGAACATCGTTTGATATTAACAAAACCAATAACGACAACAGCAAGAACAGTGACGAATTTGACAAGGGTTGGTCAGGGATGGAGTGTTTTTGGGGTGAAAGATGCGGCTTATGTGCAGTATGCGAAATCAGAGTCTGATACCCGTCGATAGATAATTCAAGGATAAGACTATGACTATGATTTGTGCAAAGGAATTTTCAGAATGGTTAAGACATAGGTTCAGTACAGAAAACTCGGGTATTTCTATTTCAAGAGATGACATCAATCAATTGACGGGCAGACAACGACTAGACCCTAGTTTTGTAAACGATGTCCATTATGAGTTGATGCAATATGGAATGGCGTTTGTGACTGATACCAGCAGGGAAAACTTTTATCTTGTCCCTATAGCTCAATCAATCAATTGGCGAGAGCGACTCGAATATCAATTTGAAAAAGAGCTCTTCTGTAATATTTATCCAATAGAAAAGTCAGGATAAAAAAAAGGTTCAACTTACAGTAAGTTGAACCTTTTCTCTTTTAGGTCAAGCCTTGAATGATTACAAACTTCTCTAGTAGCTCGTCATCCGTTTCAATATGGTTTGGATCAGTGATGATGCACTTGGTAATTGGGCATACAGACTGACACGTTGGCTTCTCATAGTGACCTTTACATTCAGTACATAAATCTGGATCGATTTCGAAGATGCTGTCACCCATAGTGATTGCGCCATTTGGGCATTCAGGGTCACACATATCGCAGTTGATGCACTTGTCAGTGATTAACAGAGCCATTGCTTACTTCTCAGTTTTCTAAGTAAAGTTACTTACCTGATGCATTGCGTGTGTCTTGGCCTTCGCTCAAGTTACGCATCAGCAAGCCGTATTCTAAGTCTAGATCGGCTGGTACAGGAATAAATACAAAGTGACCGTTACCTTTTGCGTCTTCTACTGCTTCAGACTTACGGTTTTCCATCATTTCTAGTGTGAAAACAACGTTACCTTTCGGTGTCATCATTTCTAAGCTATCGCCTACTAGGAATTTGTTCTTCACTTCTACTTCCGCTAGGTCACCACGGCGCTTACCTGTGAATTCACCAACAAACTGTTGAGTGTCAGAGATAGAGTAACCGTACTCGTAGTTTTGGTATGTATCATGAGTGTGGCGGCGTAGGAAACCTTCAGTGTAACCACGGTGAGCTAGGCTCTCTAGTGTACCCATTAAGCTTTCATCAAATGGCTTGCCTGCTACAGCGTCATCGATAGCTTTACGGTAAACCTGAGCTGTACGTGCACAGTAGTAGAAAGACTTAGTACGACCTTCAATCTTCAGAGAGTGAACACCCATCTTCGTTAGGCGCTCAACGTGTTGGATTGCACGAAGATCTTTCGAGTTCATGATGTAAGTACCATGCTCATCTTCAAACGCAGCCATTTTCTCTTCTGGCTTGTGTGACTCAGAAAGTAGAACGACTTCGTCTGTTGGTTTACCAAGACCTAATGTGTTGTCTGGACGTTCATCTTGAACCTCTACATCTTGAATCTCAACACCAGTAGGGTTTGCTTCAACGATTTGACCGTTCTCGTCTTCTTTCGCTGCTTCAGTTTTGTATTCCCAGCGACAAGCGTTAGTGCAAGTACCTTGGTTTGGATCGCGCTTATTCATGTAACCCGAAAGTAGGCAGCGACCAGAATACGCCATGCAAAGTGCACCGTGAACAAAGATCTCTAGTTCTGTTTCTGGGCAGTGTTCGCGAATCTCTTCGATCTCTTCAAGAGATAGCTCACGAGATAGGATCACACGCTCAACGCCTTGAGTTGACCAGAACTTTACGGTCGCCCAGTTTACAGCGTTTGCTTGAACAGAAAGGTGGATTGGCATTTCAGGGAATGCTTCACGAACCATCATGATAAGACCAGGATCTGACATGATAAGAGCGTCAGGACCCATATCTACAACTGGTTTAAGGTCGCGAATGAATGTTTTTAATTTAGAGTTGTGTGGCTGAATGTTACATACAACATATAACTTTTTGCCTTGAGCATGAGCTTCATCGATACCGATTTGTAGGTTTTCGTGATTGAACTCGTTGTTACGAACACGAAGGCTGTAACGTGGCTGGCCTGCGTAAACTGCATCTGCGCCGTAGGCGAATGCGTAACGCATGTTTTTAAGGCTTCCTGCCGGTGATAATAGTTCAGGTACAAATGGTTTTTGTGTAGTCATTGCTTCGTTCTCTAATCTGATCTCAAGTCAGGTTGATACCACCAAGTGATATCAAAGGGGCGCAAATTTTACGCTAAAACGAGTTTGGTTGATAGCCCTAAAGATAGCAATGACATTAAGAAGAGGGCTGAGAGACGAATATAAGCAGGAGTTTGGTAGGAAATAAGCTCAGATGCCGTCGACATCTGAGCTTTTAAAATCACAGATTAAGCGTTTGGTTGAGTTAACCCGCCAAGTGATTCGAATAAGTTAGGAAGGAAAACACTGAACTCACCACATAGAAGTGAAAAATCAGCATCAAAACGTGCAGCTTGGTCTTCACGAGGGATATCATCGTTTTCATCTTTAAGCTCATCGCTGAATTTTAGGCGCTTGATGCTTCCGTCTTCTGCCAGAATGAATTCAATACGATCTTGCCAGTTGATAAGAAGTTTAGTCACCATCTTATTGGCTTCGATGTGGTTCTTAATCTCGTCCGCTTCTAGCTCTTGCTTCTTAACTCGAACAATACCGCCGTCTTCTTGAATCGACTTAAGTTCAGCTTCATCAAGCATCGTGATACCTTGAGGCGTATCACCAGATTTAACCCACTCAGTTAGAGTCGTTTCAATCGCTTGCTCAGGAATCGCGGGCACGACTGGTAGGCTACCCATTGTTTTACGTAGCAATGCCAATACGTCTTCCGCTTTTTTGTAGCTGCTAGCATCAACCACAATGAAACCTTCTTTTGGCATGATCAGCGCGTAAGTGAAGTTACTGCGGCTGAATGCACGAGGAAGCAGATCAATGATGATGTCTTCTTTCAGGCTATCTTTTTCTTTCTTTTTAAGAGGCGTGCCAGATTCAGCTTCAAGCGTTTCTACTTTTGCGTTCAGTGATTCTTTGATCACTGAAGCTGGTAGCATTTTCTCTTCTTTCTTTGCACAGATTAGAATGCGGTTTTCTGATACGTGCGTCATCATATCGCCGTGTCTACCCATTGCATGTACCCAACCAAACTTCTGTTTGTCTTGGCTACCACAAGGAGTAAAGCGGAATTCTTCAAGTTGTTTCTCTAGCTGATCTGCGTTGAAATCAATATCACGGTTGAAGCGATAGACTAGGCAATTTTTAAACCACATAAATTTTTCTCATACCTTTTTAGAAGTGCTTCATGATATGAGATCTAATTCGATTTGTCCTTAGCTCTGTATCAAAAGTTGTAAAGTGAAACGTTTGAGACAGTTATATGAAAATTTGTTTTCAAAGGTCACAAAAGTGTCATAATTAACTCAGATAATGCAATGCGTTGATTAAATACAAAGGCTATTCAATTATGTCGAGAAGGATTCTGGTCGTTGAAGATGAAGCACCTATTCGTGAGATGCTGTGTTTTGTACTTGAACAAAAAGGCTACCAAGCAGTAGAGGCTGAAGATTACGATACAGCGGTAAACAAGCTATGCGAACCTTTCCCAGATCTAGTATTACTAGATTGGATGCTACCTGGTGGTAGCGGGATAAACTTTATCAAGCACATGAAGCGTGAAGAGTTAACTCGCAACATCCCTGTGGTGATGCTGACGGCTCGTGGTGAAGAAGAAGATAAGGTTCGCGGTTTAGAAGTTGGCGCTGATGACTACATTACCAAACCATTTTCGCCAAAAGAGTTAGTAGCTCGCCTGAAAGCGGTTATTCGCCGAGTAACCCCAACCGCATTGGAAGATGTGATTGATGTTCAAGGTCTTAAACTAGACCCTGTATCACACCGTGTTACCGCGAGTGAAGGTCCAGTAGATATGGGACCAACAGAATTCAAAATGCTGCACTTCTTTATGACGCACCAAGAGCGTGTATACAGCCGAGAGCAGCTGCTTAACAACGTTTGGGGCACCAACGTTTACGTTGAAGACCGCACCGTTGATGTACATATTCGACGCCTACGTAAAGCGCTTGAATCTGCAGGTCACGATAAGCTAATCCAAACGGTTCGTGGCGCTGGCTACCGTTTTTCTACAAAGGCTTAATGTGGCTTCGCTGCCCAGTTTACGGAGTCCTGAATGGTTGAAAAGTTAACCTGGAAAAAGCTGGCTTGGGAGCTGGCTTTTTTTTACGCACCATGGATTTTAGTCGGATGGATATTCGGTTACCTACCTTGGTTACTGCTGGCTGCTACGATATTGCAGCTCGGCTGGCATCTACATAACCAAATGCGTTTGTCCGCATGGTTGTGGGATGAGAAGCGTCTAACACCACCTTCAGGCTCAGGAAACTGGGAATCTCTGTTCAACGGTATTTATCGTATGCAGCAGAGACAGCGTCGCAAACGTAAAGAACTAACCAATCTTATCCGCCGTTTCCGTAACGGTGCTGAATCGCTTCCCGATGCCGTTGTGGTATTTCGCGGTGAAGGCAATATCGTTTGGTGTAACAAGCTTGCTCAGTATTTACTAGGCTTTCGTTGGCCCGACGATTCTGGACAACCGATCTCGAACCTGATTCGCACTCCAGATTTCATTAAATATCTGAACAAGCAAGATTTCTCTGAGCCATTAGAGATGCCTTCTCCACTGAATGTGGAGCGTATGCTTGAACTGCGTATCGTGCCTTATACCGAGGGTGAACACCTGATGGTTGTGCGTGATGTGACCCAGCTTAAGCAGCTAGAAGGTATGCGTCGTAACTTCTTCGCTAACGTATCTCATGAGTTGCGTACTCCAATGACCGTACTTCAAGGCTATCTTGAAATGACGGAAGATCCAGACATGATCGTTGGCCCTATGTGGACCAAGGCTCATGGTGTAATGACTGAGCAACTGAATCGTATGAACAGTCTGGTCAATCAACTACTTACGCTTTCAAAAATTGAAGCAGCGCCAATGCACGAGTTGGATGAAGTGGTGAACGTTCCCGCTATGCTTGAGGTTCTTGAGAAAGAAGCCGCAAGTTTAAGTGGCGATCGCGAACATAAGCTTGAATTTGATATTGATAAGAGCTTACGCGTATTAGCGGATGAAGATCAGTTGCGAAGTGCTATATCGAATCTGGTTTACAACGCAGTCAAATACACACCTCCGGGCGCTACGGTTAAAGTTCGCTGGTATCAAACAAGCCAAGGTGCCTGTTTGGATGTCTCTGACACTGGAGACGGTATCGAACCCCAACACCTGCATCGACTTACAGAGCGATTCTATCGTGTTGATAAGGCGCGCTCACGTGATACTGGCGGCAGTGGTCTCGGGTTGGCTATTGTTAAGCATGCTTTGACTCACCATGACTCTCATTTGGAAATCCAGAGTGAGCTAGGTGTCGGCAGTCGTTTCCATTTCACGTTACCAAACCGATTGACCGTTTCATGATTGCTTTAATACGCAGGATGCGTTTACCCATTAGTTCGCTTCTAGCGTGTGCGTTGGCTTCTCCGGTTCATGCAGAACTGACTGTCGAATCACTTCCTGATTATTCTAAGGTGCCGGGAATTTCTGGCAGCTTGCTATCGGTAGGTTCAGATACCTTGGCGGGTATGACAACACTGTGGGTTGAAGAGTTTAAATCTTACTACCCGAATGTGAATGCTCAGGTTCAGGCTTCAGGCTCTGCGACCGCGCCTCCCGCACTTACTGAGGGCACAGCGCATTTAGGGCCAATGAGCAGACCAATGCGATTACGTGAGATTGAGGCATTCGAGAGAGAGCATGGCTATAAGCCTACTGCGCTTAGAGTCGCGATCGATGCGATTGGTGTGTTTGTACACAAAGATAACCCGATCAAAGGGCTTAACTTTCGTCAGATAGATGGCATCTTTTCTGAAACGTTGCGCTGTGGCGGTGTTAAAAATATCGAGAGCTGGCAAGAACTAGGCATTAAACAACCTTGGGCAAAACATCGTTTCCAACTGTTTGGCCGAAACTCCGTATCCGGTACTTACGGCTACTTTAAGCAGAATGCTCTGTGCGGTGGTGATTTCAAGAATCGAGTCAATGAGCAGCCGGGTTCAGCCTCTGTTGTTCAGTCAGTTGCCTTGTCGATCAGCGGCATTGGATACACAGGCATTGGCTATCGTGTTGCGGGTGTGAGACAGGTTCCTGTGGTTAAGACGGGTGATCAATATGTACACGCAACAAGAGAAAATATCCTAAGTGGCGCTTACCCGCTTTCACGCTTCTTGTACGTTTATGTGAATAAACACCCAAACAAGCCGCTTTCCCCGGTAGAGCAAGAGTTCCTAACTTTTATCTTCTCTAAACAAGGCCAAGAGTTGGTGGAAAAAGACGGCTACGTTTCTATTCCTCACGAATACGCTAAACAAGAGCTCGCAAAAGTAGGGCTTTAATCTCCCGATTGGCAATTACGCTTTTTGATTCTCATCGAAGCTTAGTTGCCATTCAATATTACTCCACAGTTCTTGTTCAGCGAGTAAGTCCGCCGCCAATAGCTTGTTCTCATCAAGCCAATCACCATCGGCACCACAAATCTTCCAATGATCTTTCTCGATGACCTCAATGCGTGTTTTTAGACGTGGAGAGTCGTTACGTTGACCATTGAGAATGATGGATAGACGTAATATGCGAATCAAACTGATTAAGTGCTTACTCTTAAACAAATTCAGTTCGGGCATCTCTTGAAGCTTGAGCGCTTTACGTTGGAAGCGAGCTAAAATCGACATGACCATCTGTTGCTCGCTATTAAAGCCCGGCATATTGGTATGCTGTAGAAGATACGCAGAGTGCTTATGGAAACCAGAGAAGCTGATACTCAGTCCGACCTCGTGTAATAGCGCACTCCATTCAAGCAGTTCAAACAGCTGACTTTTTTTCTTAATGCATAGTTCATCGCATATCTGATGTAAGAAC